>NZ_JBEOUD010000007.1:0-230795 GCF_040303865.1 Streptomyces sp. NPDC094034
CACCCTCTCGGGCTTTCCTCCGGGCTTTTCCCTTCGGTCTTGCGTTTCCGACTCTATCAGACTCTTTCGTGTCCGATTCCCCGTCGGAGCGGGGCCGCTTTCCAGGTTCCCGCTTTCGCGTTTCCCTTTCCAGCGATTCCGACTCTATCAGATCCTTTCGGACCTGATTCCCAGTCAGAGTGGGCTGTCCTCCCGGCCGTTGAGCCGTTCGGACGAGTGAGACTTTAGCGGAATCTGCTGCTCCGACGCTAATCGGGGCCGCATCCCTATCGAACGCGGATTCCTCATTCGCAAAAGCTCATACAAAACAATGCGACACCAGCGGTCGCTCGCTTGTAGTGGGTCCTGCGGAATGACTGTCCGGGGACCGGCCTGGACCGGTGCTCACGTCGGACAGCTCGGAGAACATTACGGATCTGTGTTTGGCGTGTCAACTTGGGGGGTCGGCCGCTACTCTGAGGGCCATGACAACGCGCACGTGCAACCTTCAGTGGTGGGCCGCCTGACGGCGGCCGCCCACACACGTGTGCACTCAACGGCCGCCACTCCGGCGGCCGTTCGCGTTGCTCCCCTCGGGTAGCCGGCCGCTGAGAGGCGGCGGCTCCGATCCGGAGGGTGATGAGAGAGATGACGCGGATCTTCAGCGGGGTCAAGCCGACGGGGCATCTGACGCTCGGCAACTACCTCGGGGCCGTACGCGGATGGGTCGAAGTCGATCAGCACCGGGCCGACGCGCTGTTCAGCGTGGTGGATCTGCACGCGCTGACCGTCGAACACGATCCCGCCCGCGTGCGCAGACTCAGCCGGCAGGCCGCGACGCTGCTGCTGGCGGCCGGGCTGGATCCCGACCTGTGCGTCGTGTTCGTACAGAGCCATGTGGACGAACACGTGCGGCTCTCGTATCTGCTGGAGTGCACCGCCACCGACGGGGAGCTGCGGCGCATGATCCAGTACAAGGAGAAGAGCGCCCGCGCGCTCGCGTCCGGGGGGAGCGTGCGGTTCTCGCTGCTGTCGTATCCGGCGTTGATGGCCGCGGACATCCTGGCCTACCGCACGGATGAGGTGCCGGTCGGCGATGACCAGACGCAGCATGTGGAGCTGACCCGGGATCTCGCGGTGCGGTTCAACCAGCGGTACGGGCATACGTTCGCCGTGCCGAAGGCGACCCGGCCGCCGGTGGCCGCGCGGGTCATGGATCTCCAGGATCCGACGTCGAAGATGGGCAAGTCGCATGAGTCCGGCGCCGGGATCGTCTATCTGCTGGACGAAGCCGATGTGGCCCGGAAGAAGATCATGCGTGCCGTCACCGACAGCGGGCAGGAGGTCGAATACGACCCGGAGACCAAGCCGGGGGTGGCGAATCTGCTGGAAATCCTCGCGGCGTGCGGTAGCGGGAGCCCGGACGAGCTGGCCGGTGCGTATGACTCGTACGGCGCGCTCAAGAAGGACACGGCGGAGGCGGTGGTCGAGCTGCTGCGTCCGCTGCGCGAGCGGCACGCGGAGCTGGCCGCGGATCCCGGTTATGTGGACGGAGTACTCAAGGAGGGAGCCGAGCGGGCCAGGGCGATGGCCCGTCCGGTGGTCGACGCCGCCTATCGGGCCATCGGGCTGCTGCCCGCCGGCTGAGTGAGACCCGCCTGAGTGAGACCCGCTGAATGAGATTCGCTGAATGAGATTCGCTGAGCACCCGCGTCCCGCCGGGTGTCAGCCGTTCCCGGTGGCCAGGGCGCGGCTGCGGTCGCGGGCCGCCTCGATCGCGGCGATCAGGGCGGCCCGTACACCGTGGTTCTCCAGCTCCCGGATGGCGCTGATGGTGGTGCCCGCCGGGGAGGTCACGGCCTCGCGGAGCTTCACGGGGTGTTCGCCGCTGTCGCGCAGCATGACGGCGGCGCCGATGGCGGCCTGGACGATCAGTTCATGGGCCTGGGCGCGGGGCAGGCCGAGGAGGATGCCGGCGTCGGTCATCGCCTCGACAAGGAAGTAGAAGTAGGCCGGGCCCGAGCCGGAGAGGGCGGTGGCCGCGTCCTGCTGGGACTCGGGGACGCGGAGGGTCTTGCCGACGCCGCCGAAGATCTCTTCGGCGTGGGCGAGGTGGACGGCGAGGGCATGGCTGCCCGCGGAGATGACGGACATGCCCTCGTCCACCAGCACCGGGGTGTTGGGCATGACGCGTACGACGGGGGTGCCCGCGGTCAGGCGCTCCTCGATGAACGCGGTGGTGATACCGGCGGCGGCGCTGATGATCAGGCGGTCGGCGGCGACGTGCGGGGTGAGTTCGTCGAGCAGCTTGCCCATGTCCTGCGGCTTGACGGCGAGGATGAGGATGTCGGCGCGCTTGGCGGCGTCCGCGTTGGTGACGGTCTCGACGCCGTACCGGTTGCGCAGCTCCTCCGCCCGGTCGGCGCGGCGGGTGGTGGCCAGCAGGTCCGCGGGCCGCCAGCCTGCCCGGATCATGCCGCTGAGCAGGGCCTCGCCGATCTTTCCGGTACCGAGGACTGCGACTGTCTGGGGCATTGCGGGTCACCTCGCCGGTGGGGATGTGTGCTGTTTTCCTTGGTGCTGTCCTTCCTGATCCATCCTCGCACCGGGGCCGGGAGGCGCGCGGGAAGTGTCCGAGGAGCGGTACGGCGGAGGGTCGGCGGGACGGTGGGGTGGGGTGACGGCGGGCGGACTGTCGGTCACACCGTCCGGCGGCGTAGGGTCGCGGCGCCCAGGGCGAGTACGAGCGCGGCGCACCCGGCGACGATCACGGCGTCGCGGACGAAGTTGCCGGTGATGTCCGTATGGCGCAGGACCTCGTTCATGCCGTCGACGGCGTAGGACATCGGCAGGACGTTGGAGATCGCCTCCAGGGCGGGCTGCATGTTCGGGCGCGGGGTGAAGAGGCCGCAGAGAAGCAGTTGCGGAAAGATCACCGCGGGCATGAACTGCACCGCCTGGAACTCGGACGCGGCGAAGGCGGAGACGAAGAGGCCGAGTGCCGTGCCGAGCAGGGCGTCGAGGAGTGCGACCAGCAGGAGCAGCCAGGCGGATCCCACCACTTCGAGACCGAGGGCCCAGACCGCGAGGCCGGTGGCGAGGACGGACTGGACGATGGCGAGCAGGCCGAAGGCGAGGGCGTATCCGGCGATCAGGTCGGCCTTGCCCAGGGGCATGGCGAGCAGCCGTTCCAGGGTGCCCGAGGTGCGTTCGCGCAGGGTGGCGATCGAGGTCACCAGGAACATCGTGATCAGCGGGAAGATGCCGAGCAGTGAGGCGCCGATGGCGTCGAAGGTGCGCGGGCTGCCGTCGAACACGTAGCGGAGCAGGAAGAGCATCACGCACGGGACGAGGATCATCAGCGCGATCGAGCGCGGGTCGTGGCTCAGCTGGCGCAGCACGCGGGCGGCGGTGGCCAGGGTGCGGGCGGCGGACATCGGGGCCGTCGCGGTGGTGCGTGACGGAGGCCTCGCGCCGGGGGCCGTCTTGGTGGCGGGGGTCGTCGTCGTACCGGGGGTCGTCGTACCGGGGGTCGCGGGGGTCGAGCGGGTCATCGGGCGCTCTCCTGGAGTGCGTTGGCCTCGTCGACCAGGTGGAGGAAGGCCGCTTCCACGGTCTCCGCGTGGGTACGGGCGCGCAGCGCGTCCGGGGTGTCGTCGGCGAGGATCTCGCCGTCGCGCATGAGGAGGAGGCGGTGGCAGCGTTCGGCCTCGTCCATGACGTGGGAGGAGACCAGGATCGTGGTGCCACGCTCGGCTGCGATGCGGTGGAAGAGGTCCCACAGATCGCGGCGCAGTACGGGGTCGAGGCCGACGGTCGGTTCGTCGAGGACGAGCAGTTCGGGGGTCCCGAGCAGGGCGACGGCGAGGGAGACCCGGCTGCGCTGGCCGCCGGAGAGTCTGCCCGCGAGTGAGTCGGCGTGGGAGGCGAGGTCGACGTCGTCGATGGCCCGGACGACCGTTTCGCGGCGGGCGTCGCGGCGGGACCGTCCCGGGTCGAGCACGGCGGCGAAGTAGTCGAGATTCTGACGCACCGTCAGATCGTCGTAGACGGACGGCGCCTGGGTGACGTAGCCGATCCTGGCGCGCAGCGCTCCGTCGCCCGCGGGCAGGCCGAGGACGTCCAGCGTGCCGGTGACCTTGGCCTGGGTGCCGACGATGGCGCGCATCAGGGTCGACTTGCCGCAGCCGGACGGGCCGAGCAGGCCGGTGATCCGGCCGGGCGGCACGGCGAAGTCGAGGCCGCGCAGCACCGTGCGGTCGCCTCGCCGGACGGTGAGACCGCGGGCGCGGATGGCGCCCTCAGTAAAATTCATCATGCGATGAATAATGGGCACGGCCGATGCGCTCGTCAAGCGCGGAGGGAACGCGGAGGGAGACCGTCAGCTCGACGGCATATGCCTCCTCGACGGTTCCGTCCGGGAAATGACCGAGCAGTCGCGTCCGCTCGTCCGCGAGGAAGTCGGCCGCGGCCTGTTCGCCGTGCAGACGGAAGACGGAGTGGCTGCCGAGATTGGCGAGGTGGGTGTCGAGGGGGACGCGGCGGGTCCAGGTGATACGGCGCTCAGCGCGCTCCATGGCGGCCGGCAGATTCCGCGCGCGGCCGGAGGCGCTGTGGGCGCCGTGGTGCACATCGCCGGCCCACTGGCGAATACGTTCGTCCTGAGCCGCGATCCAGGGCACGTCGTCGTCCGAGATGTTCCACCAGAGGGCGAGCGCGCCACCGAGCCGCAGGACGCGCAGGGCCTCGGGCACGGAGTGTGCCGGGTCGGTCCAGTGCCAGGACTGGGCGTATGTGACGAGGTCGGCGCAGCCGTCGGCGAGGGGCAGCGCGTCACCGAGGCCCCGGACGAGCGGAACACCGGGGGCGGCGCGGTGCAGCCGGGCCGCCATCTCGGGTCCGGGCTCGACGGCGGTGACCAGGGCGCCGCGTGCGCGCAGCAGGCGCGTGGCGATACCGGTGCCCGCGCCCACGTCGATGACACGGGAGCCGCTGAGCGGGCGGCCGGTCAGCTCCTCGATGGCATCGAAGAGTGCGGGCGGATAGCCGGGGCGGGCCTCGTCGTACTGGTCGGCAACGGCGTCGAAGGAGAGGGCGCGTTCGCGTTCGGTCATACGCCCATCCTGGCGGCGGCCGGGCGCGCCGGAACAGGACCCGGAACAGGACCTACGGGCGCTTGGGCTTCCTGCCCTTGCTGCTGCCGCTGCCGCCACCGCGGGCGGCCGGGTTTCCGGTGCGGGCGCTACGACGGCGCTCGTACTGGACGAGGGCCGTCTCGTACTCCACGCGGCGCAGCCCCTCGCCGGGGGCCTCGACGAGGGAGCGCAGGAAGTACGCCAGCAGTGAGCCGATGAAACCGATCATCCTGACGCTGCGCAGCGCCTCCTCGCGGGCCGGATCGGCCGGGCGGCGCTGGAAACCGTCCCAGGTCCCGCGGAAGGCGATGGCGCCGGACACCGAGAAGACCGCGATGACGAGCACCCCGACGAACGCGCCCACGTCCGCGATCTCCAGACCCTCGTACGCGAAACGCAGCACGAGGCAGGCGGCAACGGTGGTGACGAGGGAGCCCACGGCGACCACGACGCGGCGCAGTGCGTAGCCGCCGTCGTGGCCGACCCAGGTCGTACCGAAGAAACGGATGGCCTCGGGCTCGGGGCCGCCGTGACCGTGCTGCTCGGGGCGTACGGGCTGCTCGGGCTTGACAGACTGCGTGGGCTGTACGGACTGTGCGGGCTGTACGGACCGTGCGGGCTTGACGGGGTCTACGGGGTGCTCGCTGTCTACGGGGTGCTCGCTCACGCGGCGATTATCCCCGGCGCGCGTCACCAGGCCCCGTCAGCTCGTCAGCCCGGCACACCCCGTCAGCCCGGCAGCCCGGCACACCCGGCACACCCGGTCAGGCGCAGCGCTCCGCTACATAGCCGTTGCTGCCCGTGTAGACATACGCGTCCGAGACGAACTGTCCGTTGGCGATGTTGTCCCACAGGTTCGTCGTCCCGTACGGGCCGGAGACCCACTCCCCCGGTTTCTGGCAGTTGATCGGGACGCTCGCGCCGTACGGGAGCACCTTGACGAGCCGGTAGTTCGTGCCGGGACCGCTGCGGACGTTCACGCGGTAGTCCGGGTGGACCGCGTACCGCTTCGCCGCCATCGTCTCCACGGCCACCGCCGTCTCGGCGAGCCGTGGTTCGGCCGACGCCTCCCCGGCACCCTCTACGACATTGCCCCCGGCATTCCCCACACCGCTCTCAACCTCTTCGACCGCCATGCGGTCCTCCCCCCTTGAAGGTGCGTATCTCTGCGCCGCGCAGGCTAGCAACCCATGGCTTGATAGCACGCATCATCGACTAGGCTCCGTGCGTCGCGCTTGCGCACGAATACACGGGGGTGGGCGATGCCACCACTGCGCAACACCGGGTCGGCCCCGGAAGCGGAGCGTCCGGATTACGCCGGTCGCTACCTGCTCGAAGCAGCCCTGGGATCGGGCGGAATGGGCGTGGTCCATCTGGCCACCTCCGCTTCCGGGCTGCGTCTCGCCGTCAAAGTCATCCATACCAACCATGCGTCGGATCCCGAGTTCAGAGCCCGGTTCCGGCAGGAGGTCGCCGCCGCCCGCCGGGTGAGCGGCGCCTTCACCGCGCCCGTCGTGGACGCCGATCCGGAGGCCGAACGGCCCTGGATGGCCACCCTGTTCATCGATGGCCCGACCCTCTCCGAGCGGGTGAAGCGGAACGGTCCGCTGGACGCCGAGGAATTGACCAGGCTCGGCGCGGGGCTGGCCGAGGGGCTGCGCGACATCCACCGGGCCGGCGTGGTGCACCGCGATCTCAAGCCGAGCAATGTCCTGTTGGCGTCGGACGGGCCCAAGGTCATCGACTTCGGTATCTCGCGCCCGACGGACAGTGATCTGCGGACGGAGACGGGCAAGCTCATCGGCACCCCGCCGTTCATGGCGCCCGAGCAGTTCCAGCGACCGCGTGAAGTCGGCCCCGCCGCCGATGTGTTCGCCATGGGCGCGGTACTGGTCCACGCGGCGACCGGGCGCGGGCCGTTCGACTCCGACAGCCCGTACATCGTCGCGTACCAAGTCGTGCACAACGAGCCGGACTTGGCGGGGGTCCCAGCGCAACTGCTGCCGCTGATCACCCGGTGTCTGGCGAAGGAGCCGGCCGACCGGCCGACCCCGGACGAGATGATGGCCACGCTGCGGCCGTCGTCGGCGCCGGGCCCGGACGGGCGGCGCGGCGCGTGGATGACGTCGTCCGGGGCGAGTGGGCTCCGGGCGAATGGGCTCCGGGCGAGTCCGCTCGTACCGGCGCAGCGCGTTCCCGACCGCGCGGAGAACGCGGATCCGGACCCCGCCACCCATGCCCGTCCCGCCGGGTCCCGGACGCGACATCTCCGGATCAGGCCCGCGCGGAGCACGGAAGGCGCGGCGAGCACGGAACGCGCGGCGAGCGTGGAACACGCGCAGAGCACCGGGCCCGGCCGCGCCGAACCGGAGAGCGGCCGGCCCACGACCCGCCCCCGGCGGCGGATCAGACGCTGGGCGGCCATCGGTGTGGTGCTGGCGGCCGCCGCGGCGGCGGCCGGCTTCGCCGGTGCACGCGCCTCGTTGGAAGACGGCGCCGCCGACCCCGCGCGGCCGGAGGCGAAGGGGCCCGGCGGGACGTTTCAGCCCTGGCAGATCAAGCTGCCCGACAGCGGCGGCGAGAATCACATCCCCGTCTGCTCGGCCGCCGAGGCGGCCGTCTACTGCACGGCTCCCGGCATCAAAGCGGCCAGGCTCGATCCCGCGGACGGCCGACTCGACTGGTCCGTGAAGGGCGACAAGAACGCCGAGGCGGCCGACGTGGGCGCCACGCCGGTTCTCTCGGGCGGGCTACTGCATGTCATCAGCCCCGGCGGGGCCCGGCTGGAGGCGCTCGATCCGGACTCGGGCGACACGCGCTGGTCCACGCCTCTCTCCTCGTACGCCTCCGTCCGTCATGTCGGTGACACGGTGCTGCTCGTGGCCTACGACGGACGGGTACGGTCCGTGGACAGCGCGACCGGCGACGAGCGCTGGAGCCGGCAGCGCGGCGGGACCGGCACCGTCTGGACAGCGCCGACGAACGGTAACGGCGCCGACGGCGACAGCGGCTCCGGCAGTGGCGGCGGCAGTGGCTCCGGCCCCGGCGGCGGCTCGCTGTTCGCCGCGACTCCGTCGTCCGACGGCGGGGCCACCGAAGTGAGCTCCATCGATCCGGCCGACGGCGCCGTGCGCTGGGAGAAGCGGCTGACGGGAAGCCTGATTCCGGCGGGTGCCTCGGACGACGCGCTGTTCCTGCTCTCCGAGGACGCCGACGGCTATACGAACGAGGTCGTACGGATCGACGCGTCGACCCGTACCGTACGGCGCGTCCCGCTGGCCACGCCGGTCGACCAGGCACAGGCCACCGTGGCCGGTGACACGGTCTATGTCATCGGGTACACGGGTTCGCTGCTCGCCGTCGACACCGCCGGATCCGGCGGAGCGGGCGCGGCGGGCGCAGGGGCGGCGGGCGGAGCGAGCGCGGCGGCCGGAGGCGGGAGCGTCGGCCTGCGCTGGCGGCTGGAGACATCGGTCACCCGGGCGTCACAGCCCACCGCCGCCGGAAACCGCGTCTATCTGAGCGCGGGCGACGGCCGGCTGCTCGCCGTCGACGCCGAGCGTGGGGTCCTGCTCGGGCAGACGAAGCCCCGGATGGACGACGGGCCCCACACGCTCGTGCCCACGCTGCCCGCACCCGTCACCGAGCCCGGCGCCGTCTTCGCCACCGCCCCCGACGGATCCGTCTTCGCGGTCGACAGCCGGCGGCCGGACCGGTGGTAAGCGCCTCCCGGCGCTCCGCGAAAGAAAATTCCGGCGGCGATGTCGAGAACCCGATCCCGGCTCCGTCCCCGAGGTGAACGCGACCACAATGGGTCGCACCAGCACCGAGGAGAAACACCATGGCCAAGTACTTGCTGCTCAAGCACTACCGCGGCGCTCCGGCGGCGGTGAACGACGTACCCATGGACCGCTGGACGCCGCAGGAGATCTCGGCCCATGTGCGGTACATGCAGGACTTCGCGGACCGGCTGGAGGGCACCGGCGAGTACGTCGACGGTCAGGCGCTCGCCCCCGAGGGGACGTTCGTCCGCTATGACGGCGAGGGGCGCCCGCCGGTCACCGACGGCCCGTTCGCCGAGACCAAGGACCTCATCGCGGGCTGGATGGTGATCGACGTCGACAGCTACGAGCGCGCCGTCGAGCTGGCCGGGGAACTGTCCGCCGCCCCTGGCGCGGACGGGAAGCCGATTCACGAGTGGCTTGAGTTGCGCCCGTTCCTGACCACGCCTCCCACCATCACGGAGTGATCTCTCAGTGAACGAGGCCCTGCTCCGGAGCCTCACGCCGAGCGTACTCGGGGTCCTCGTCCGCCGCGGAGCCGACTTCGCGGCGGCCGAGGACGCCGTCCAGGACGCGCTGGTCGAGGCGGTCCGCGTCTGGCCGGCCGGCCCCCCGCGGGATCCGAAGGGCTGGCTGGTCACCGTGGCCTGGCGCCGCTTCCTCGACGCGACCCGCGCGGACACCGCCCGCCGCCGCCGTGAGGACCTGGTCGACGAGCAGCCGGCGCCCGGACCCGCGTCGGCCGTGGACGACACGCTCCGGCTCTACTTCCTGTGCGCCCATCCGTCGCTGACGCCGTCATCCGCGGTCGCGCTCACGCTGCGCGCCGTCGGCGGGCTGACCACCCGCCAGATCGCCCAGGCCTACCTGGTGCCCGAGGCGACCATGGCGCAGCGCATCAGCCGGGCCAAGCGCACCGTCTCCGGCGTACGGTTCGACCGGCCCGGCGATGTCTCCACCGTGCTGCGCGTCCTCTACCTGGTGTTCAACGAGGGCTACTCCGGCGATGTCGACCTCGCCGCCGAGGCCATCCGGCTCACCCGGCAGCTCGCGGCCACCATCGACCACCCCGAGGTGGCGGGGCTGCTCGCCCTCATGCTGCTCCACCACGCCCGGCGGGCGGCCAGGACCGCGCCCGACGGAGGGCTGGTGCCGCTCGCCGAGCAGGACCGCGGCCGGTGGGACACGACGTCGATCGCCGAGGGCATCGAGATCCTGCGGGCGGCTCTCGCCCGCGACCGGCTGGGTGAGTTCCAGGCGCAGGCCGCCATCGCGGCGCTCCACGCCGACGCGCCCACCGCCGATGAGACCGACTGGGTGCAGATCGTCGAGTGGTACGACGAACTCGCGCGCCTGACCGACAGCCCGGTCGTCCGGCTCAACCGCGCCGTGGCCGTCGGCGAGGCGGACGGACCGCGCGCCGGCCTTGCCGCGCTCGCGGCGCTGGACGACGACTCTCTGCCCCGCCACACCGCGGTGGCGGCGTATCTCCACGAACGCGACGGCGACCCGGCGACGGCGGCACGGCTGTACGCCGAGGCCGCCCGGAAGGCACCGAATCTCGCCGAGCGCGACCATCTGACGCGCCAGGCCGCGCGGCTCAACGCCCGCGGGGGCGCACGGCCGGGTGCGTAGCGCTGCCCTGCGCCGCGCACGGCCGCGCGCCGCCTGAATCCGTCCGTCAGTACGTACCGGAAGCAGCACGCACCGGGGCGCTCAGCCCAGGCGCGAGACGTCCCGGACCGCGCCCTTGTCCGCGCTCGTCGCCATCGCCGCGTACGCGCGCAGCGCCACCGAGACCTTGCGGTCGCGGGCGGCGGGGGCGTACACGCCGTTCAGCGCCGCACGGCGGCCGGCCAGTTCGTCGTCGGCGACGAGGAGTTCGATCGTACGGTTCGGGATGTCGATCCTGATCCGGTCGCCGTCTTGGACCAGCGCGATCGTGCCGCCCGAGGCCGCCTCCGGGGAGGCGTGGCCGATCGACAGGCCCGACGTACCGCCGGAGAAGCGGCCGTCCGTGATCAGCGCGCAGGACTTGCCGAGGCCCCGGCCCTTCAGATACGAGGTCGGGTAGAGCATCTCCTGCATACCGGGGCCACCGCGCGGGCCCTCGTAGCGGATCACGATGACATCGCCCTCGGCGATCTCCTTGCGGAGGATCTTCTCGACGGCGTCCTCCTGCGATTCGCAGACGACGGCGGGTCCCTCGAACGTCCAGATCGACTCGTCGACGCCGGCTGTCTTCACCACACAGCCGTCGACGGCGAGGTTGCCCTTCAGCACCGCCAGGCCGCCGTCCTTCGAGTACGCGTGGGCGACGTCGCGGACACAGCCGCCCGCGGCGTCGGTGTCGAGGGTGTCCCAGCGCTCGGACTGGGAGAAGGCCTCGGCGGAGCGGACACAGCCGGGCGCCGCGTGCCACAGCTCGACCGCCTCGTCGGACGGTGAGCCGCCGCGGACGTCCCAGGTCTCCAGCCAGTCCTTGATGCTCGGCGAGTGGACGGTGTGCACGTCCTCGTTGAGCAGACCGCCGCGGTACAGCTCGCCCAGGATGGCGGGGATGCCGCCGGCCCGGTGGATGTCCTCCATGTAGTACGTGCCGCCGGGGGCCACATTGGGCGCGACCTTGGCCAGACAGGGCACCCGGCGCGAGACCGCGTCGATGTCGGCGAGGTCGTAGTCCAGCTCGGCCTCCTGGGCGGCGGCGAGCAGATGGAGGATGGTGTTCGTGGAGCCGCCCATGGCGATGTCGAGGGCCATGGCGTTGTCGAAGGCCGCCCGGGTGGCGATGGAACGCGGCAGGACCGACTCGTCGTCCTGCTCGTAGTGGCGCTTGGCGATCTCGACGACCGTGCGGCCGGCGTTCTCGTACAGCGCCCTGCGCGCCGTGTGCGTGGCCAGCACCGAGCCGTTGCCGGGCAGGGAGAGGCCGATGGCCTCGGTCAGACAGTTCATCGAGTTGGCGGTGAACATGCCGGAACAGGAACCGCAGGTCGGGCAGGCGTTCTCCTCGATACGGAGGATGTCCTCGTCCGAGACGTTCTCGTTGACCGCGTCCGAGATCGCGTTGATCAGATCGAGCTTGCGGACCGTGCCGTCCACCAGGGTCGCCCGGCCGGCCTCCATGGGTCCGCCGGAGACGAAGACCGTGGGGATGTTGAGGCGCATCGCGGCCATCAGCATGCCCGGGGTGATCTTGTCGCAGTTGGAGATGCAGATCAGCGCGTCGGCGCAGTGCGCCTCGACCATGTACTCGACGGAGTCGGCGATCAGATCGCGGGACGGGAGGGAGTAGAGCATTCCGCCGTGGCCCATAGCGATGCCGTCGTCGACGGCGATGGTGTTGAACTCGCGCGGGACGGCCCCCGCGGCCTTGATCGCCTCGGAGACGATCCGGCCGACCGGCGCGAGGTGGGTGTGGCCGGGCACGAACTCGGTGAAGGAGTTGGCCACCGCGACAATCGGCTTGCCGATGTCCTCGCTCGCTACGCCCGATGCCCGCATCAGGGCGCGTGCGCCCGCCATATTGCGGCCGTGAGTGACAGTGCGGGACCTCAGCTCGGGCATCGTCGCTCGCTCCTTCGGCAGATCCGTCAGCCGGTCTTCGGCAGAAATGACGTCTTCGAGCCTACGCCTCGGATCCAAGATCTGGACAGCACGTCCGGCATGCGGAACAGCTGTTCAGCTTTCGGTCGGGCCTCGGTCGTACGGGCTTCGGTCGTACGGGCTTCGGTCGTACGGGCTTCGGTCGTACGGGCTTCGGTCGTACGGGCTTCGGTCGTACGGGCTTCGGTCGTCAGGCTTCCGTGAGATAGCGCTGAATCGTGGGCGCCACCATCGCGATGATCTCCTCGGTGTCCGCCGACGCCAGCGGCTCCGCCTTGATCACGTAGCGGAGCAGGGCGATCCCGATCATGTGCGACGCGGCCAGTTCGGCGCGGAACGTGGGATCCGGTACGTCGAGTTCCTCCGCGATCCGCTCCAGCAGCCGCCGCAGGACGAACGTACGCAGCACCTTCGCCGCGGCCTCGTGCGTCAGCGCGGAGCGGATGATCGCCAGCAGCGGGGCCCGGGTCACCGGGTTCTCCCAGACACCGAGGAAGAAGCGGGCGAGCCGCTCTCCGATGCCGTCCGTGCCGCCGTTCAGCAGCGTGGGCAGCACCAGGGCCGGTTCGAAGGAGACCTCGATGGCCGCCGCGAAGACCTCGTCCTTCGTGCCGAAGTAGTGGTGGACGAGTGCCGCGTCGACCCCCGCCGCCTTGGCGATGCCACGGATGGAGGTCTTGTCGTACCCGCGCTCGGCGAACTCCGCGCGGGCGGCGTCGAGGATCTTCTGCCGGGCGCTGGGGCCGGTGTCGGCCGCCTTGCGGGCGGGGCGGCCACGGCGGCGCGGAGCCGTGCCGTTCATGACGGGCGCGCTCCCGAGGAGCCGGTACGGGGCGAGCGCGTCGCCGGGGACTGCTCCGACCGCCTCCCCGGGGACGGCGCGGCCGAAGGGCCCGACGCGGGCGAGGAGGAGGACGGCGAGGGCGATGGCGAGGAGGGCGGCGAGGACGGCGCCGGCGCGGAGGACGGCGCGGCCAGATGCCGCCGGGCGAACGCCAGCGCCTCCGCCAGATCGGCCTCGCGCTCCGCGGCCGACATCGCGCGCCGCGTGTTCACCTCGATCACGACCTGCCCGTCGAATCCGTTGCCCGCCAGTCCCGCCAGCAGTTCGGCGCACGGCTGCGTGCCCCGGCCGGGCACCAGGTGCTCGTCCTTGGCCGACCCGTTGCCGTCCGCGAGATGGACATGCCCCAGCCGGTCGCCCATCCGGCCGATCATGGCCATGGCGTCCGTACGGGCGGTCGCGGTGTGCGAGAGATCGACGGTGAAGTGCCGGTAGTCGTACTTGGTCACGTCCCAGTCGGGCGCGTAGGCGAGCATCTCCCGGTCGCGGTAGCGCCACGGGTACATGTTCTCGACGGCGAACCGTACGTCCGTCTCCTCGGCCATGCGCCATATGCCGGTGACGAAGTCACGCGCGTACTGCCGCTGCCAGCGGAACGGCGGATGCACGACCACGGTGGAGGCGCCGAGCGTCTCGGCCGCCGCGCGCGCCCGCTGGAGCTTCACCCAGGGATCCGTGGACCACACGCGCTGGGTGATGAGCAGGCAGGGCGCGTGTACGGCGAGTACGGGCACCTCGTGATAGTCGGAGAGCCGGCGCAGCGCCTCGATGTCCTGGCTGACGGGATCGGTCCACACCATGACCTCGACACCGTCGTACCCCAGACGTGCGGCGATCTCGAAGGCCGTCGCCGTGGACTCCGGATAGACCGAAGCCGTCGAGAGCGCGACCTTCGCATCCGGGATGCGCACCACAGGTTCTGCCACGGAGACAGCGTACGGGCACCCTCTACGTGCTCGGGAGTTGATCGAGCCGCCGCAGGATGATGCCCTCGCGCAGCGCCCAGGGGCAGATCTCCACGCTCTCGACCCCGAACAGGTCCATCGCGCCCTCCGCGACCAGCGCTCCCGCCAGCAGCTGGGACGAGCGGCCGTCGGAGACCCCGGGGAGCGCGGCGCGCTGGAGCGTGCTCATCGTGGCCAGCTTGGGCACCCACTCCTCCAGTGACGTACGACTCAGTTCGCGCTGTACGTACAGCCCATCGGCGGAGCGCGCCGCCCCGGCGATCCTGGCCAGCTGGCGGAAGGTCTTGGACGTGGCCACGACATGGTCCGGGCTGCCGAATCGCGAGAACTCCCCGACCGTACGGGCGATCCGCGCCCGTACGTGTCGGCGCAGCGCCTTCACGTCGACGGGGTCGGGCGGATCGCCTGGCAGCCAGCCCGCGGTCAGCCGGCCCGCGCCCAGGGGCAGGGAGACGGCGGCGTCCGGCTCCTCGTCGATCCCGTACGCGATCTCCAGCGAGCCGCCGCCGATGTCCAGGACGAGCAGTTTCCCGGCGGACCAGCCGAACCAGCGGCGGGCCGCGAGGAAGGTGAGCCGGGCCTCCTCCTCGCCCGTGAGGACCTCCAGATCGATGCCGGTCTCGCTCTTGACGCGCCCGAGGACCTGCTCGGCGTTGCTGGCCTCGCGCACGGCGGAGGTCGCGAAGGGCAGGACGTCCTCGCAGCCCTTGTCCTCGGCGGCCTGGAGCGCGTCGGCGATCGTCGAGACGAGCCGGTCGACACCGTGGGGCCCGATCGCGCCGTCCTCGTCGAGCAGTTCGGCGAGCCGTAGCTCCGCCTTGTAGGAATGCGCGGGCAGCGGGCGGGCGCCGCGGTGGGCGTCCACCGCGAGCAGGTGAACCGTGTTCGAACCGACGTCGAGGACTCCGAGTCTCATGAACGGAACGCTACTGCGACCGCGCGCATACGCTGGTCCTGTGCCGAAGACGAAAAAGGCGAAGCCGGGCAAAGCCAAGGGCCCGAAGAAGCAGTACCAGCAGGAGGAGGCGATCAGCACCTCCTCGCGCGCGCCCCGGAGTGCGGGGGACACGCCCCGGAGTGCGGGCGACATCCGTACCGACCGGGATGTCCCGGACGAGAAGGGGCTGGACTTCGCCCGTGCCTGGGCGGAATTCCCCGACCCCGCCGACGACGAGCAGGTCTTCCGCTGCGATCTGACCTGGCTCACCTCGCGGTGGAGCTGCGTGTTCGGCAGCGGCTGCCAGGGCATCCAGGCGGGCCGCGCCGACGACGGCTGCTGCACGCTGGGCGCGCACTTCTCCGACGAGGACGACGAACAGCGCGTCGCACGTCATGTGGCGCGCCTCACGCCGGATCTCTGGCAGTTCCACGAGGAGGGCACCACCACCGGCTGGACGCAGACGGACGACGACGGCGAGCGTCAGACCCGCCGCTGGCAGGGCTCCTGCATCTTCCAGAACCGCCCGGGCTTCGCGGGCGGCGCCGGGTGCTCGCTGCACATCCTGGCGCTGCGCGAGGGGCGCGAGCCGCTGGAGACGAAGCCGGACGTCTGCTGGCAGCTCCCGGTCCGGCGGACGTACGACTGGATCGAGCGGCCCGACGACACGCGCGTGCTCCAGGTGTCCATCGGTGAGTACGACCGGCGCGGCTGGGGGCCGGGCGGCCACGATCTGCACTGGTGGTGCACCTCGGCGACCTCGGCGCACGGCGCGGGCGAACCGGTGTACAAGACGTACCGGCCCGAGCTGACCGAGCTGATGGGCAAGGAGGGCTACGACCGGCTGGCCGAGCTGTGCGAGCGGCGCTTGGCGAGCGAGCTTCCGCTGGTGGCGCCGCATCCGGCGGACCCGCCGCGGCGCACGGACACGCCTTAGACGACGGACACGCCTTAGGTCCTGTCCGGTCGGCCTTCCTAGGTACCCTCCGGGCCCGGGTCCGGGGCCGGGGCCGAGGGGTCCGGGGGCGGCGCGGACTGCTGTGGGTCGGCGGGGCCGAGCCGGGTCGGGCCGCCGGTGCCGGGATCCGCGGGGTGTCCCGGATGCCCGGGGTGTGCGGGGTGTCCTGGGTATGCGGGATAACCGGGTCGGCCCGCGTGTCCCGAGGACGGCGGTCGGGAGCCGTAGCCATAGATCTTCACCACGGATCCCGCCGGATAGATCGCCACCCGCGCGCTCCAGGGTCCCGACAGTTCGCGGCGGTGGTCCACGAAGACCTGGACGGTGAAGGATTCACCGGGCGCGAGCGTGCCGTAGTGGCGGCTCAGCCGGAGCCAGGGCGCCTTGGTCCCCGCCGTCCAGGAGACCGGGGCGCCGCCCGGCGCCCTGAGCGTGACCATCGTGGTGTCGCCGTGGGGCCGCGCCTCCACCGAGAGCCTGCCGATGGTCGGCTGCCCCGGGAGGGGCGACGGTACGGGCCGGCCGTCGCTGATGACCTCGACCGAGACGCCGGGCGCGATGCCCTCCCCGCCCGTGCCGTGGCCGGGGCCATGACCGGCGCCCGACCCGTCCCGGGCGCTGCCCGCGTTCTCGTAGTGCTCGCGCGGCCCCTCGCCCGTCCCGGGCGGGCCCTCCGTCGCGCCCGCGCTGACCGAGGAGCCTTCGCGGCCGTCCCCCGTCTCCGCCGCGCCTCGGTACGCCGCCCAGAGGGCGAGTACGGGAGCGGCGACGACGGTCGCCACGACGGTGGTGGTCACGGCCCGCGCCCGCAGCCGTTCACGGCGGGCGGCGCGGTCCTTGGGGTCCATGGGGAAGCCGTCGCGTCCGAAGCGCGGCGCCGCGGCCCGCGCCCGGGGGGCCCGCTCCATCGCCGCGTACGTGGCCTCCCTCGGTGCCTCGACGAGGGACAGCACGGCGGGCGAGACGGCGGACGGGGCCGACGGCGCCCCCGACGGCGTCCCGGACCGCCCCGTGGTCGACGCGGGTCGCGCGGCGGCGCCGTCGGAGAGTTTCAGGAGGGGGCAGAGGCGCGACCCGGGCCACGGTCCTGCCGCCTCGGCGCGCTCGGCGGCGCGCCGGCAGCGCGGGCAGTCGTCGACATGCCGGACCAGTTCGCGCCGGAGGGCGGCGGAGAGCAGCACCTGCTGGTCGCCGGTGAGCCGGGCGACGGACAGGCAGTCGCCGGTGTCGACGACGGCGAGCGCGGCGCGGGTGCGCTCCACCTCGCAGGCGGCGGAGGCGAGCAGTTCACGGGCCGCCGCCGGTTCCATGGACAGCACGGCGGCGACCTCGGTCGGGCCCAGTTGGTGGCGTACGGCCAGCTCCAGGATCTCGCGCTGCTCGGGGGTCGTACCCGCGGCTTCCGGCCAGGCCAGCAGGGCGAGTTCGCGTCGTCGGCGCTCGGCGGTCTCCGGCGCGAGCGCCTCCGTCGGCGCGGGCTCCGGCTCGCGCTGGGCCGAATGCGCCCCCAGTTGGCTGCGGCGCTGCTCGGTGAGTCTGCGCAGACAGGACCAGCGGGCGAGCGCGTACAGCCATGCCTTGCGCTCCTCGTCGCCGGAGGGGCAACGGCCGTACTGCCGCTCGGAGATGGACAGCACCTCGCCGAGCACCTCCGTCGCGACGTCGTGGTCGCACAGCACGGAGAGGCAGTAGGTGAACAGACCGTCGAGATACCGCTCGTAACGCGCGGCCTGGCGGCGCGGCACCGGTTGGGGCGCACGACGGGGCGCGCGGTGTGCGCCGGTGGTGTGCGTGGAGGTGTCGGGGCTGCTGCTCATCACCCGGCGACGTTAGACAGAGAGGCCCACACCCTTCACACCTCTTGAGCACAATTAATCCTTACGGGTGAAGGTATCCCTCAAAAGGGGACAGGAGTCGCACGTTCCGATGGGTTCCGCGCGGCCTCGTCCCGCCTTCTCCCCTCGCGCGTCGGGGCCGGGCCCACTCCCTGGTCGGCGCTGTCAGTGCGCCCCTATACGGTGACGCCATGGCTGCCCGCACGAAATCCGCCAAGGACAGGCCTTCCTACCGCTGCACCGAGTGCGGTTGGACGACCGCCAAATGGCTCGGCCGCTGCCCCGAATGCCAGGCATGGGGCACGGTCGAGGAGTACGGCGCGCCCGCGGTACGGACCACGGCGGCGGGCCGGGTCTCCACCGCCGCGCTGCCGATCGGCCAGATCGACGCCCGTACGGCCACCGCCCGCTCCACCGGCGTGGACGAGCTGGACCGGGTGCTCGGCGGCGGGCTGGTGCCGGGCGCCGTCGTGCTGGTCGCGGGCGAGCCGGGCGTGGGCAAGTCGACGTTGCTGCTCGATGTCGCGGCGAAGTCGGCCAGTGACGAGCACCGCACGCTCTATGTGACGGGCGAGGAGTCCACCAGCCAGGTGCGGCTGCGCGCCGACCGGATCAAGGCCATCGACGACCATCTGTATCTGGCCGCGGAGACGGATCTCTCCGCCGTTCTCGGCCATCTCGACGCGGTCAAGCCGTCGCTGCTGATCATGGACTCCGTCCAGACCGTGGCCTCGCCGGAGATCGAGGGCGCGCCGGGCGGCATGGCCCAGGTCCGCGAGGTCGCGGGCGCGCTCATCCGCGCCTCCAAGGAGCGCGGCATGTCGACGCTCCTGGTGGGTCATGTCACCAAGGACGGCGCGATCGCGGGACCGCGGCTGCTCGAACACCTTGTGGACGTCGTACTGTCGTTCGAGGGCGACCGGCACGCCAGACTGCGGCTCGTCCGCGGGATCAAGAACCGCTACGGGACGACCGACGAGGTCGGCTGTTTCGAGCTGCACGACGAGGGGATCACCGGCCTCGCCGACCCGTCCGGGCTGTTCCTCACCCGGCGCGACGAGCCCGTGCCCGGCACCTGCCTGACGGTCACCCTGGAGGGGCGCCGGCCACTCGTCGCCGAGGTACAGGCGCTGACGGTCGACTCACAGATCCCCTCGCCCCGGCGCACCACCTCCGGCCTGGAGACCTCCCGGGTCTCGATGATGCTCGCCGTGCTGGAGCAGCGCGGCCGGATCAGCGCGCTCGGCAAGCGCGACATCTACAGCGCGACGGTCGGAGGGGTGAAGCTCACGGAGCCCGCCGCCGACCTCGCGATCGCCCTGGCGCTGGCGTCCGCGGCCAGCGACACCCCCCTGCCGAAGAACCTGGTCGCGATCGGTGAGGTCGGGCTCGCGGGCGAGGTCAGACGGGTTACGGGCGTGCAGCGCCGGCTGGCCGAGGCCCACCGTCTCGGCTTCACTCAGGCGCTTGTTCCCACCGATCCGGGGAAGATCCCGGCCGGTATGAAGGTCACAGAAGTCGCCGACATGGGTGATGCTCTCAGGGTGCTACCGCGCCGCGGTCGTGCGGACGCCCCACGGGAAGACAACGCTCGCCGGTAGACTTTGCCCTGGTCTCGCCCATCCGTACGAGCCGGAGGAGTGCAGTGGCAGCCAACGACCGGGCATCAGCGCCCGGAAAGTCCGGCGCGGGCTCCGGCAACGAAGCGCTGATGCGCGCCTCCCTGAGCGCTGTCGCGCCGGGCATGGCGCTGCGCGACGGCCTGGAGCGGATCCTGCGCGGCAACACCGGAGGTCTGATCGTCCTCGGCATGGACAAGACCGTCGAGTCGATGTGCACGGGCGGTTTCGTGCTGGACGTGGAGTTCACCGCGACCCGCCTGCGCGAGCTGTGCAAACTCGACGGCGCGCTCATCCTGGACAAGGACATCACCAAGATCCTGCGGGCCGGCGTCCAGCTGGTGCCGGAGTCGTCCATCCCCACGGAGGAGACGGGCACCCGGCACCGCACGGCGGACCGGGTGTCCAAGCAGTGCGGCTTCCCGGTCGTCTCCGTATCGCAGTCGATGCGGCTGATCGCGCTGTATGTGAACGGGGAGCGCCGCGTCCTGGAGGAGTCGGCGGCGATCCTGTCGCGGGCGAACCAGGCGCTGGCGACCCTGGAGCGGTACAAGCTCCGTCTTGACGAGGTCGCGGGCACGCTCTCCGCGCTGGAGATCGAGGACCTGGTGACGGTCCGGGATGTGACGGCCGTCGCCCAGCGGCTTGAGATGGTGCGCAGGATCGCCACGGAGATCGCCGAGTACGTGGTCGAGCTGGGCACCGACGGCCGGCTTCTCTCGCTCCAGTTGGACGAGTTGATCGCGGGCGTGGAGCCGGAACGGGATCTGGTCGCGCGGGACTACGTCCCCGAGCCGACCGCGAAGCGCTCCCGTACGGTCGACGAGGCGCTCGGCGAGCTGGACTCGCTGACCCATCCCGAGCTGCTCGAACTGCCCATCGTGGCAAGGGCGCTGGGCTACAGCGGCGCGCCCGAGACACTCGACTCCGCGGTCTCGCCGCGTGGTTACCGGCTGCTGGCCAAGGTGCCGCGGCTGCCGGGCGCCATCATCGAGCGGCTTGTCGAGCACTTCGGCGGGCTTCAGAAGCTGCTGGCGGCGAGCGTCGACGATCTGCAGACGGTGGACGGAGTCGGCGAGGCGCGGGCGCGCAGCGTGCGCGAGGGGCTGTCGCGGCTGGCGGAGTCCTCGATCCTGGAGCGGTACGTATAGCTGCGGCCATGGCGGTGTACGCACATGACGGCGGCGAGCTTCTAGGTCCTGTCCGGTCGGACAGGACCTAGTCCTTCTCCAGGCGGATCGACGCCTGGCCCTGCTTCACCGAGACGACCGAGGTCTCGGCCTCCACCAGATAGGTTCCGGGGCTCACCGCGCCCGCGGGCGGCGTGGCGCACCGCGGCGCGCTCTGCCCGCGGTCCCACTCGATCGTGCGGGTGATCGTCCCGCCCGCCGGGACCTCGTAGAGCACCGCGCCGGTTTTCGGGCAGTCCTGGGACGACCAGACCTCGTCGTCGTCCGCGTTGGTGATCGTCAGCACCACGGCCTTCGGTCCGAGGTCGGCCTTGCACGTGGTGTCCGAGGTGTTCGTGACGATCAGCCGGAACGCGGGCTTCTCGCCCGGCGCGTAGGCGACCTTCGTCGTGGTGAGCCGCAGGGTGACCGCGCTCGGAGGGCAGTTGGGCAGTCCGGAGCCGGCCGGTACCTGTCGGCCGGAGCTGGTGCTTCCGCCGTCGCCGCCCGCCGTACCGCCGCCGCTCGCGCCGCCGGTGTCCGCCGTGCCGTCCCCCGTACCGGCTGAACCGGCCCCGCCCGCGCCGCCGGTGTCACCGTTCTTGCCGCCGTCGTCCGCGCCGTCCGTGCCGCCCTGGCCGCCGCCGGTCCCGTCGGTCGAGCCCGACTCGTCGCGTCCGCCCGGCTGTTCACTGATCGCCGGTCCGGAACCGGAGGGGCCCGGGGTGATGGACGTCGCGGGATTGGCGCCGTCCGACGTGTCGCCGGTGTTCTTGCCGTCACCCCCACGGGAGGTGACGACCCATACGACGAGCAACGCGAGCAGCGCGATCAGCGTCGCCGCTACTGCCCTCCGTCGCCAGTAGATGGTGGAGGGAAGCGGCCCGACCGGATTGCGCAAAGATCCCACGGCGCAAACTGTACGAGAGATCGGAGCCAACTCCCGCCCCCCATGCCGCCGGTCTCGCAAGTTTTGCGGATCATCATCCCGGCAAGGGCGCTACTGACCGGCCCTGTTCCCACACCTGGCAGAGCTATGAGCCGAGGCCGGACTGCTGTTGTTCGCCGCGTTCTTGACCGCGGTCTGGTAATACGCGCGGCAGGCCGGCTCGCGCGCCATGGCCGAGCGGGTGTGAGGGACCCGGCGGGCGGGGGCGAACGTGGGGCGCGCGCGGGACCGGGCGCGTGACACCTCGGCCCCGCCCGCGCCTGCCGCACCCTCCACGGCCCGGGACATGCCAGGATCGGTGCTGTCATGACTGCTACCTCCGCGCACTCCGCGTCCTCTCCGACCGCCGTCGATCCGGCCGCCCTCCACACCCCCGTCATCGCGTGGTTCGACTCGAACGCGCGCGATCTGCCCTGGCGCCGCCCCGAAGCGGGCGCCTGGGGGGTGATGGTCAGCGAGTTCATGCTTCAGCAGACCCCGGTGAACCGGGTGCTCCCGGTGTACGAGCAGTGGCTCAGCCGCTGGCCGCGCCCCGCCGACCTGGCCGCCGAGGCCCCCGGCGAGGCGGTCCGCGCCTGGGGCAGGCTCGGCTATCCGCGCCGTGCGCTACGTCTGCACGGCGCCGCGCAGGCGATAACGGAGCGGCACGGAGGCGACGTACCGCGCGAGCACGCGCAGTTGCTCTCGCTGCCCGGGATCGGCGAGTACACGGCCGCGGCGGTGGCCTCGTTCGCGTACGGGCAGCGGCACGCGGTGCTCGACACCAATGTGCGCCGGGTCTTCGCGCGCGCCGTGGCCGGTGTGCAGTACCCGCCGAACGCGACCACCGCCGCCGAACGCAAGCTGGCCCGCGCGCTGCTGCCCGAGGACGCGCCGACCGCCGCGCGCTGGGCGGCGTCCTCCATGGAGCTCGGCGCGCTGATCTGCACGGCGAAGAACGAGGGTTGCGTACGCTGCCCGATCGCCGACCGGTGCGCCTGGCGGCTGGCCGGGAAGCCGCGGTACGAGGGCCCCGCGCGGCGCGGCCAGACGTACGCGGGCACGGACCGCCAGGTGCGCGGCAAGCTGCTCGCCGTACTGCGCGAGGCGGTCGCTCCGGTGCCGCAGGTGGTCCTGGACGCGGTCTGGGACGAGCCGGTGCAGCGGGCCAGGGCGCTGGACGGACTGGTCGCCGACGGGCTGGTCGAGCCGATGGAGAACGGCGTCTACCGGCTGCCGCAGAGCCGGGCGGACCACCGCTGACGCGGAGCCGGGCGGACCACCGCTGATCTCGCCACATCGCCGCCGCGCCGACCGTGTGACGCGCCACCGGAGCCCGCCCGGCGGCCGTCGCGCCGGCGGGTGTCGCGCGGCCGTCCGTTACACAACCGATGGACAGCCGTGCGTCCGCCGACGGCTGTCCCGCACAGCCTCGTGACAACCGCTCCGTAATTTCGGTGCCGTAGACGAACGGTACGGATGATCACGGGGTCGGAGGCGGTCGGCATGGCGCAGGGCGAGGTGCTCGGGTTCGAGGAATACGTACGTACGCGGCAGGAGGCCCTGCTGCGGAGCGCCCGGCGCCTCGTGCCCGATCCCGTCGACGCGCAGGACCTGCTCCAGACCGCGCTGGCGCGTACCTTCGGGCGCTGGGACGGCATCGCCGACAAGTCGCTCGCCGACGCCTATCTGCGCCGCGTCATGATCAACACTCGTACGGAGTGGTGGCGTGCCCGCAAGCTCGAAGAGGTCCCCACCGAGCAGCTGCCCGACGCGAGCATCGACGACGGCACCGAGCAGCGCGCCGACCGGGCGCTGCTGATGGACATCCTGGGGGTGCTCGCGCCCAAGCAGCGCAGCGTGGTCGTGCTGCGGCACTGGGAGCAGATGAGCACCGAGGAGACGGCTGCCGCGCTCGGCATGTCGGCGGGTACCGTAAAGAGCACATTGCACCGCGCGCTGGCCCGGCTCCGTCAGGAGCTGGAGAGCCGGGAGCTGGCCGGCCAGGACCTGGTGGACCGGGACCTGGAGGTCCACGCGCCGGAGCGGTCGGATCTCCGCCGTGGCAGGAGCGGCGGGAGCGACAGTGGTGACGGTCGGGGCGCTCGCGGCACACGCGGCGGCCACGGCCGTCACGAGGAGCGGGGGCGGGAGAGGTGCGCGGCCTGAAAGAGCCAGGGTCTGCCGTCTGGATCTGGCCGGATCAGGGAGCGGGGTCTGGTGCCGTGGATCGCAAGGCGGAGGAGGGAGCCCACGCGGAGCGTAGGCGACCGACGACAACGCGGCGAGGCGCGGTACCAGGGCACGCGAGCCCGGCAAGATCCAAACGACAGACCCTGGGGCGGCAGGGAAGCAGATCCTTCGCGGTGGGTGCGGTGTTGTCCGCGCTCGCCGTTGTCGGCCTGCTCGTGTCCGGCTGTTCGACCGGCGGTACGGGGACCAGGGACGAGGGCGCTGCCGTGACCTCTCCCGTGGAGCGGGGCGCGCCGAAGCCCAGGGTGAGCGCGGCGACCCCCGCCAAGACCGTCAACGCGGTGGCGCTGCTCCGGAAGGACCCCGCGGTCAGCACGCGGGTCAAGGCCGATCTCAAACCGTGCGGCGAGGACGCGTACCCGGTCGACACCTCGTACGGGAATCTGACCGGCGGTACCGCGCCCGATCTGGTGATCAACGTGATGACGTGCGCCGACTCGGTGGGCGTCGGGACGTATGTGTACCGCGAGCGGAACGAGGAGTACCAGAACGTCTTCGCGGCGGAGGAGCCGGCCGTCTACGCCACGATCGACCGCGGTGAACTGGTCGTCACCCAGCAGCTGTACGCGAACGGCGATCCGCTGTCCTTCCCGTCCGGGGAGGACGTCGTGACATACAGCTGGTCCGACAGCAAGTTCAGCGAGCGCTACCGGGTGCGCAACGACTACAGCCGAGCGGTCGGCAACGGCGACGGAGCCGTTCCCGCCCCCTCGATGACGAGCCCCAACTGAGAGCCGAGATCCACGGGATGGCCGAGACCCATGTCCTGTTCGTCGAGGACGACGATGTCATTCGCGAAGCCACCCAGCTGGCGCTGGAGCGCAGTGGCTTCGTGGTCACCGCCAGGCCGGACGGACTCTCCGGCCTCGACGCGTTCCGCGCGGACCGTCCCGACATCGCCCTGCTCGATGTGATGGTGCCCGGTCTGGACGGGGTCAGCCTGTGCCGCCGTATCCGTGACGAGTCGACCGTGCCCGTGATCATGCTGTCCGCGCGCGCCGACTCGATCGATGTGGTGCTCGGGCTGGAGGCCGGCGCCGACGACTATGTGACCAAGCCCTTCGACGGCGCGGTGCTGGTCGCCAGGATCCGCGCCGTACTGCGCCGCTTCGGGCACGCGGGCGGGCCCGCCGGCGAATCGGGCGGACCGGGCGAGCCCGATGAGCACGGGGTGCTGTCCTTCGGCGATCTGGTGATCGACACGGAGGGCATGGAAGTACGCAGGGGCGGCGCGCCGGTGGCGCTGACGCCGACGGAGATGCGGCTGCTGCTGGAGTTCTCGGCCGCTCCCGGCACGGTGCTCTCCCGCGACAAACTGCTTGAGCGGGTCTGGGACTACGGCTGGGGCGGTGACACCCGGGTGGTGGACGTCCATGTCCAGCGGCTGCGCACCAAGATCGGGCAGGACCGGATCGACACGGTCCGCGGCTTCGGATACAAGCTCAAGGCATGAAGCGGCCCGCCCTGCGCACCGGAGTCCGGTGGAAGATCAGCATCGCGATCGCGGCGGTCGGCGCGCTCGTCGCGGTGGCGCTGAGTCTGGTGGTGCACAACTCGGCGCGGGTCTCGATGCTCGACAACTCGCGCGAGGTGCAGATGGAGCGGCTGCTGTTCGCGCAGCGGATGTACGACTCCACGAAGGAGCCCAGGCTCGGCACGAAGCTCAATGACCCGGCGCTTCCGCGCGGCCTGCAGGCGAAGATGAAGCAGGGCCGGCGCGCGACCTATGTGGAGGAGACCGAGAGCGGGGTGCCCGATGTCTGGGCCGCCGTCCCGCTGAGCAACGGCACGGTGCTCTCGCTGCACAGCGAGTTCGCCGACCGCTCCACGACGATCATGAAGGATCTGGACCGGTCGCTGATCATCGGTTCGGTCTCGGTGGTCTTCGGGGGCTGCGCCCTGGGTGTGCTGGTCGGCGGGCAGCTCTCGCGGCGGCTGCGCAAGGCCGCCGCGGCGGCGGGGCGGGTCGCGCAGGGCAATACGGACGTACGCGTCGGGGACGCCGTCGGCGGTGTCGTACGCGACGAGACGGATGAGCTGGCCCGCGCGGTGGACGCGCTGACCGACGCGCTGAACGAGCGCATCGAGGCGGAGCGCCGGGTCACCGCGGACATCGCCCATGAACTGCGTACGCCGGTGACCGGGCTGATGACGGCCGCCGAACTGCTGCCGCCGGGCCGCCCCACGGAGCTGGTACGGGACCGGGCCCAGGCCCTGCGGACGCTGGTCGAGGACGTCCTGGAGGTGGCGAGGCTCGACAGCGCCTCGGAGCGCGCCGAACTCCAGGAGATCGCTCTCGGCGAGTTCGTCGAGCGGCGGGTGCGGGTGCTGAACCCGGCGATCAAGGTCAGGGTCGTGCACGAGTCCTGGGTCAGCACCGATCCGCGCCGGCTGGAACGCATTCTGGGCAATCTGCTGGCCAACGCCGCCAAGCACGGTGGGACACCCGTCGAGGTGACGGTCGAGGGCCGGGTGGTACGCGTACGGGACCACGGCCCCGGCTTCCCGGAAGCCCTGCTGCGGGAGGGCCCGAGCCGCTTCCGTACGGGCGCGACGGACCGCGCGGGCCACGGCCACGGGCTGGGCCTGACCATCGCGGCCGGCCAGGCCCGGGTCCTCGGCGCGCGGCTGACCTTCCGGAACGCCACGCCCGAGGGCATCGAGGACCTGAACGGCGCGGGCGGCGCGATCGCGGTCCTCTGGCTCCCGGAACACGCCCCGACGACAACGGGCAGCTTCCCGATACTGAAACTGCCGGGCTGAACCGGACTGAAGCCGCCACGCTCCCCTCAAACCGCCCCCCTGCTCACGCCGCCCCCCCCTCGGGCCGGGCCCCCTCAGGCCCATGCCTTGTCGAGGTCGAGGTCCTCGCGCTGCTGCGTGAACGAGAACCAGTTGCCGGAGTCGTCCCGCAGGATCGCCTCCGTACCGTACGGACGCTCCTGCGGCGGCTGGATGAACTCCACCCCGCGCGCCTTGAGCTTCTCGTAGTCCCCATGGATGTCGTCCGTGGCCAGCGCCCCCGCGCCCAGCACGCCCTTCGCGACGAGCGTTCTGACCGCCTCGGCCGACTCCTCGTCCATCGCCGGGGCGCCCGGCACCATGAGGGTCAGCACCACTTCGGGCTGGTCCTTCGCACCGACCGTCACCCAGCGCATCCCTCCCTCACCGAGCGTCATGTCCATGCGCAGCTCCAGGCCCAGCTTCTCGGTGTAGAACTCCTTCGCGCGGTCCTGGTCCAGGACCCAGACGGTGGAAATGGCAAGACCCTTGATCATCGGGCGCTCCCTCGGAAGTGCGGTGTCGGCAGCGGGCGGCGCCCGCCCCGGCACGGCGGGCGACTGTCCGCACTTCGATGCTGACACGCACCACTGACAACGGCCCCTGGCGCCGATGCGCGCCAGGGGCCGTGCGGAGTCGTGCGCCGGAGGTTCAGGCGGACTGCGTGACCTTCCCGTCCGCCGCCGGGGCCGGGGCCGGGTCCTGGTCGGCCACGTCGGCCGGCTTCTTCTCCCCGCCCCGCAGCGGGACCTCCTTGACGAAGAACGCCGCGACGAAGCCGATCACCGCGATGGCCGCGCCCAGCGTGAACGCCGCGTTCGTGCCGGTCGACACCGCGTGCTGGTACGCCTCGCGCACCATGTCCGGCAGCTTCGCCAGGCTCGCCGCGTCCAGCTGGGTCGTCTGCTCGGTGGCACCCGCCCCGCCCGCGCCGGCGCGGGCGGCCATCTCGTCCTGTACCCGGCTGGTGAACAGGGCGCCCATGATAGCGGCGCCGAAGGAGCCGCCGAGCGTACGGAAGAGGGTGGTGGTGGACGAGCCGACGCCCATGTCCTTCATCTCGACGCTGTTCTGCGCGACGAGCATGGTGATCTGCATCAGGAAGCCCATGCCCGCGCCGAGGACGGCCATGTAGAGGCCGGAGGTCAGCCGCGAGGTGCCGGTGTCCATCTGCGCCAGCAGGAACAGGCCGACGACCATCAGGCCGCCGCCCAGGATCGGGAAGATCTTGTACTTGCCGCTGCTGGTGGTGACCCGGCCCGCGATCAGCGAGACGAGCATCATCGACAGCAGCATCGGCAGCAGGAGCAGACCGGAATTGGTGGCCGAGGCGCCCTGTACGGCCTGCTGGTAGAGCGGGAGGAAGAGCACCGCGCCGAACATCACGAAGCCGGTCAGGAACCCGATCACGGACATCAGCGAGAAGTTGCGACTGCGGAAGATGTGCAGCGGCATGATCGGCTCGGGGACCCTGGTCTGCACGAAGACGAAGCCGATGAGGGAGGCGACGCCGATGGCGATCAGCTCCATGATCATCGCGGAGCTCCAGGCGTACTCCGTACCGCCCCAGGTGGTGACGAGCACGATCGCCGTGATGCCGATGGTCAGCAGCGCGGCACCGAGATAGTCGACCTTGGCCTTCGTCCGGTCCTTGGCGGGCAGATGCAGGACGGCGGTGATCATCACGAGCGCCAGCGCGCCGAGCGGGAGGTTGATGTAGAAGCTCCAGCGCCAGCCGAGGTGGTCGGTGATGGTGCCGCCGACCAGCGGCCCGCCGATCATCGCGAGCGCCATGACACCGGCCATCATGCCCTGGTATTTGCCCCGCTCCCGGGGCGGTATCAGGTCCCCGATGATCGCCATGACGCCGACCATCAGACCGCCGGCGCCCAGACCCTGGACGGCCCGGAAGCCGATGAGCTGGCCCATGTCCTGGGCCATTCCGCTGAGTGCGGAGCCGATCAGGAAGACCACGATCGAGGTGAGGAAGACGCCCTTGCGGCCGTATATGTCGCCGAGCTTGCCCCAGATCGGCGTGGAGGCGGCGGTCGCCAGGGTGTACGCGGTGACCACCCAGGACAGATGCGCGAGACCCCCCAGCTCACCGACGATGGTCGGCATCGCGGTACCGACGATCATGTTGTCCAGCATGGCCAGCAGCATCGCGATCATCAGCGCGAGCAGCACCACGCGCACGCTGCGCGGCTGCCGCCCGGGTTTCTCGGCTGCCTCCGGCTGCTCGGTCTGCTTCCCGGTCGGACTCATGTCCCCACTCCCCTGCACTCCCCTGACACTTACTTGCCGCCCGGCAAGCTGACTACACTGGGGTAAGGTAGACCCCAACTTGCCGGGCGTCAAGTAAGTTATTTCTCGGGAGAGCACCCATGGGCAGCACACAGCACCCTCGGCGGGGAAACACCCGCCAGCGCATCCAGGACGTCGCGCTGGAGCTCTTCGGGGAGCAGGGATACGAGAAGACGTCGCTACGGGAGATCGCCGAGCGGCTCGATGTCACGAAGGCCGCCCTGTACTACCACTTCAAGACCAAGGAAGACATCCTGATCAGCCTCTTCGAGGATCTGGCGCGCCCGCTCGACGACCTGATCACCTGGGGCCGTACACAGCCGCACACCCTGGAGACCAAGGAGGAGATCCTGCGGCGCTACAGCGAGGCGCTGAAGAACGCGGCCCCGCTCTTCCGCTTCATGCAGGAGAACCAGGCAACGGTCCGCGAGCTGAGCATCGGCCATACGTTCAAGGAACGGATGATCGACATGCTCGATCTGATCCAGGACCCGGACGCGTCCCTGAAGAATCGGGTCCGTTGCGTCAGCGCGCTCTTCACGATGCACGCGGGCACCTTCGCCCTCAAGGACGTCGAAGGAGACCCCGAGGAGAAGCGCGAAGCCATCCTTGAGGTCTCCATCGAGCTGATGAGCCAGGCTCATCGGGTCACACCCTGAGACGGGTCACACCTTGACGCCCAGCGAGCGCAGGAACGGGACCGGGTTGACGGCCGAGCCGTAGTTCGGCGTCGTCCGGATCTCGAAGTGCAGGTGCGGGCCGCTGGAGTTACCGGTGTTGCCGGAGAGTCCTATCAGCTTGTCGGTCTTGACGTGCTGGCCCACGTACACCTTGATCTGGGACAGGTGCGCGTACTGCGAGTACGTACCGTCCTTGTGCTTGATCACGATGGCGTTGCCGTACGCGGGGCCGTCACCGGCGCCGTTCGGGCCGGCCTTGACGACGGTGCCGGTGTGGACGGCGTGGACCGGCGTGCCCGTCGGCACGGCGAAGTCCTGGCCGGAGTGCTTGTGCGCCCACATGCCGCCGCCGATACCGAAGCCGGCGCTGAGCTTGTAGTGCTTGACCGGGTCGGTCCAGGACGCGGCCTTCTTGGCCTCCGCCTTCGCCTTCGAGACCTTGGCCTTGGCGTCGTCGGCCTTGGAGGCGGCAGCGGCCTGAACCGCGGCCTGCTGCTTGACGGCCGAAGCGGCCGAGACGGTCGAGGTGGTGGCCGGGGCGCCGGTGGCCGCGCCACCGCCGGTCGCGGCGAACGCGGCCCCGGTTCCGGCCGCCAACGACACTCCGAGTCCGGCAGCCAGGACGCCGGCACGGGTACGAAGGACGGACGGTCGGGCCAGACGGGACAGCTTGCGCTGCGACATACGGGTAAACCTCCGGGCATCAAGGGACCCGGCACACGAGAGCCGGGCTGGCCTCACCTTGGTAACCCGACCCCCACCTCATCCCAAAACACCCCATCTACGGCATCATGTCGTAGCGATCCCCGCGGCAGTGCGCCTCGCGACCACCGGGATCGGCACGCCACGATCGTGCACTATGAGATGATTTAAACCTGTTTAAGCGCACGTGAAACGCCGGATAATCGGCATCCGGCCCCGGTACCCGGCCCGGCCGTCCCCATCCCGCCGAACGACCCGCCCCCGGCAGGGCCGAACGTCCCGACTGAAGCACAGCGCCGCGACTATCAAGGCTAGTAAGGGCAAAAACGGCTGTGCTGCTTGTCACGGCCACCGGGTAGAAATGCCTTCCGATTCAGGACCAAAGTCCCGGTTCAATCCCCCGGCGCCCACCGCCCGCCCAGGCCCGCCGCACCCGATGGCGCCGGAGGAAACACTCGCCTCATTGGGGCCTTATGGCTGCCCTTCCTTCCAGACCCGTCCGGGCTCGATTCGGTGACGGCCGATCCCGTCGCCCGTCTGATCTGCGAAATCGGCGGGCCGGGAGGCCATTTGCTCCGCGCGCCGGTACGCGCTGCACGAAAGCGCTTCGGTGCGGTAGCAGTGCGCGTTGAGCTGGAGCCGATTCCCGGCGGAGGCGTACGCGCGGGAGGTACTGGCCCGTATGCCGCCGACGGACGAGACGCCCACCGTGACCGGTCTCGACCAATTGCGGCACCCGCGCGAACTGCCAGACGTCGATTCGCTTATGTCCACCGGCAGTTACGACGGGCCACAACTCGGCTCATTTCTCACGGGCGTTGACTTCAGGGTCGCTCATCTTCGCCGACAAAACACGGGACGAGTTGTCTTTCCTCCGTGAACCGCGGCGGCTGAACATGCTGAGGCTGTCGGGCTGTTCAGCACGGAAAGACCTCTCGGGACTACAGGAGTCAGCGATCGGGCGGCTCACGATGGAGGCAGGCGGGCTGACGCACGCGGATCTCTGCCCCAGCCATCGGATGCCGAAAAGACGGGGCATACGAAAGGGGCTGCCCCGGAACCGTGAGAACACGGTCCGGGGCAGCCCCTTCAGTCACTCAGCCCTTGGGCGTGAGCCTCACACGTCCTTCGTCAGGTTCGGGCCGCCGCCGGCCGCCTGCTCGATCGGAGGGACGTCCGGCAGAGGCGACTTCTCCTCGCCGCGGAAGGTGAACTTCTTCGCCTCACCCTCGCCCTCGGTGTCCACGACCACGATGTGACCGGGACGCAGCTCACTGAAGAGGATCTTCTCGGAGAGGACGTCCTCGATCTCGCGCTGAATCGTCCGGCGCAGCGGCCGGGCGCCCAGGACGGGGTCGTAACCCTTCGTGGCCAGCAGCGACTTGGCGTTCGCGCTCAGCTCAAGGCCCATGTCCCGGTCCTTCAGCCGCTCGTCCACCTTGTCCACCATGAGGTCGACGATCTGGATGATGTCTTCCTCGGTGAGCTGGTGGAAGACCACCGTGTCGTCGACGCGGTTGAGGAACTCCGGCCGGAAGTGCTTCTTCAGCTCTTCGTTGACCTTGTTCTTCATCCGCTCGTAGTTGGTCTTGGTGTCGCCCTGGGCGGCGAAGCCCAGGTTGAACCCCTTGGAGATGTCCCGGGTCCCGAGGTTGGTCGTCATGATGATGACCGTGTTCTTGAAGTCCACCACCCGGCCCTGGGAGTCGGTCAGCCGACCGTCCTCCAGGATCTGGAGCAGGGAGTTGAAGATATCGGGGTGGGCCTTCTCGACCTCGTCGAAGAGGACGACGGAGAACGGCTTCCTGCGCACCTTCTCGGTGAGCTGGCCGCCCTCCTCGTACCCCACGTACCCGGGGGGAGAGCCGAAGAGACGCGAGACGGTGTGCTTCTCGCTGAACTCCGACATGTCGAGAGCGATCAGCGCGTCCTCGTCGCCGAACAGGAACTCGGCGAGCGTCTTGGACAGCTCCGTCTTACCGACACCGGACGGGCCGGCGAAGATGAACGAGCCATTGGGGCGCTTGGGGTCCTTCAGACCCGCTCGCGTACGCCGGATCGCCTGCGAGAGCGCCTTGATGGCGTCCTTCTGGCCGATGACGCGCTTGTGGAGCTCGTCCTCCATGCGGAGCAGCCGCGAGGACTCCTCCTCGGTGAGCTTGAAGACCGGGATGCCCGTGGCCGTCGCCAGCACCTCGGCGATCAGCTCCTCGTCCACCTCGGCGACGACGTCCATGTCGCCGGCCTTCCACTCCTTCTCCCGCTTGGTCTTCGCGGCCAGCAGCTGCTTCTCCTTGTCACGGAGAGACGCCGCCTTCTCGAAGTCCTGGGAGTCGATGGCCGACTCCTTGTCACGGCGGACGCCCGCGATCTTCTCGTCGAACTCGCGGAGGTCCGGCGGAGCGGTCATCCGGCGGATACGCATCCGGGAGCCGGCCTCGTCGATCAGGTCGATCGCCTTGTCCGGCAGGAAGCGGTCCGAGATGTACCGGTCGGCGAGCGTCGCGGCGGCGACCAGGGCGGAGTCCGTGATGGACACGCGGTGGTGCGCCTCGTAACGGTCGCGCAGGCCCTTGAGGATCTCGATCGTGTGCGGCAGCGACGGCTCCGCGACCTGGATGGGCTGGAAGCGGCGCTCCAGGGCCGCGTCCTTCTCCAGGTGCTTGCGGTACTCGTCGAGCGTCGTCGCACCGATGGTCTGGAGCTCGCCGCGGGCCAGCATCGGCTTGAGGATGCTCGCCGCGTCGATCGCGCCCTCGGCGGCACCCGCACCCACCAGGGTGTGGAGCTCGTCGATGAACAGGATGATGTCCCCGCGGGTGCGGATCTCCTTGAGGACCTTCTTCAGGCGCTCCTCGAAGTCACCGCGGTAACGCGAACCGGCGACGAGCGCGCCGAGGTCGAGGGTGTAGAGGTGCTTGTCCTTGAGGGTCTCGGGCACCTCGCCCTTGACGATGGCCTGGGCCAGCCCCTCGACGACCGCCGTCTTGCCGACGCCGGGCTCGCCGATGAGCACGGGGTTGTTCTTCGTACGGCGGGACAGCACCTGCATGACCCGCTCGATCTCCTTCTCGCGCCCGATGACCGGGTCGAGCTTGGATTCACGGGCGGCCTGGGTGAGATTCCGGCCGAACTGGTCGAGGACCAGGGACGTGGAGGGCGTGCCCTCGGCAGGACCGCCCGCGGTGGCGGCCTCCTTGCCCTGGTATCCGGAGAGCAGCTGGATGACCTGCTGCCGCACCCGGTTGAGATCGGCGCCCAGCTTCACGAGGACCTGGGCGGCGACGCCCTCGCCCTCGCGGATCAGGCCGAGCAGGATGTGCTCGGTGCCGATGTAGTTGTGGCCCAGCTGAAGAGCCTCGCGGAGCGACAGCTCCAGGACCTTCTTGGCACGGGGCGTGAAGGGGATGTGGCCGGACGGGGCCTGCTGGCCCTGGCCGATGATCTCCTCCACCTGCTGGCGGACCGCCTCGAGCGAAATCCCGAGGCTCTCCAGGGCCTTAGCGGCGACACCCTCACCCTCATGGATAAGGCCCAGGAGGATGTGCTCGGTGCCGATGTAGTTGTGGTTGAGCATCCGGGCTTCTTCCTGAGCCAGGACGACAACCCGCCGCGCGCGGTCGGTGAACCTCTCGAACATCGTTAATCGCTCCTCAGAGCGGTCAGGCAGTAAAGGGGTCGGTCCCCTCCCTGTCCTTCCGCAGCTTAGTCCCGCAAGCGGGGACCGCTCATTCCAACTGCCGACTACCTGTCCCAGGCTCCCAGCCCCGAACGCCGGACAACAGCTCCAACCCGATGGTGCGAGACGATGTTCCCGCAGGCCAGGCATATACCCCCACCATCAGTACGCCGATGGCGAACGTGAGACGCCCGGAAACCGCGTGTCGTCCCTTCCCACTAGGAATGTCTTACCCGCAAGCAGTGACACTCCATGCGGCGCACCCCGGTTCCCTCCGCTACGGGCGAACACCCTTGCGCTCCCGAACACGCCCGCACGCCCCCGAGTTGAACACTCTCCGCAATCGGATACGGACCCAGCGTAACTCCGGGTGGGGTTGGGGAGTTGCCCCGGGTATGTCCTTCACCGTCCCGCTCCCCCGCGCCCCGCTCGAAGGGGAGCGCGCGCAGTGGCACGACCACACGCACGAGAGGTGGCCGGTCGCGCGGTGGTACGAGAAAGGGCTGGGCTGGGCGACCGTCGCGGGGCCGCCGGTCCAGCTGCTCACCGGGCTCCGCTTCGACGTGCTGGAGTTGCCCGCGGACGCGGGGGACGCCGTGCTGCGGCGGACGGGCGCGACGGGGCCGGTGGCGCTGTACGGGGAACGGATGGCGTTCCTGGTGGCCGCCGGGAGCGCCGATGAGGTGCCGGGGCTGCTCGACTGGCTGGAGTGGGGCGGGATCGCCCTGGGCCTGTCCGCGCTCGGCGCGGACGGACGGATGCCGGCCCCCGTGCCGCCCCGGTGGCCTTCCGCCACGGCTGCCGCCGCGCAGGGGACCGCTGTCTGGCTGCGGCCCCCCGAGCCCGGACGGGAGGTGGAGCCGGCACTGCCGGCGCTCGCACCGTTCGGGTACGGCGGCGGTGACGGGGGCAGCGGTGGGGGTGCCCCCGATCTCGTACGACTCGTGGACGCGGCGGCGACTGAGTGCCACCGGGCCCGTTTGCTGCGCGGAAATACTCTTCGTACGAGAACTCAGCCGTTGGCCTTCTCGTAGGCTTCACGGATCTCGGCGGGAACACGACCGCGGTCGTTGACGCTGTAGCCGTTCTCCTTCGCCCACTTGCGGATTTCCGCGGTGTCCTTGTTACCGCCCGCGGCGACACGGCCCTTGCCACGGCTGCCCGCGGCGCGACCGCCGGTACGCCGGCCACCCTTGGTGTACGGATCGAGGAGACCCCGCAGCTTGTCCGCATTGGCGGTCGTGAGGTCAATCTCGTAGGTCTTGCCGTCCAGAGCGAACGTCACCGTCTCGTCCGCCTCGCCGCCGTCGAGGTCATCGACAAGAAGGACCTGAACCTTCTGTGCCACCGGATTCCCTTTCATCGAAAATGCAGTACGCGGAAAGGAAACCGCTTTTCTCAGGAAAACACAAACCCCCGGCAGAGGTTCAGTCCAGCGAGAACACGGGAAACGTGCGCGATTCGGACATAGGGTCTGGCGTCTTCCCGGCGATCACAGGTGCAGAAGCATCCGGCTGTTGCCCAAGGTGTTCGGCTTCACCCGTTCGAGACCGAGGAACTCGGCAACACCCTCGTCATAGGAACGCAGCAGCTCTCTGTACACATCTCCGTCGACCGGCGTCTCGCCGATCTCCACGAAGCCGCGCTTCGCGAAGAACTCGACTTCGAAGGTGAGACAGAATACGCGCCGCACTCCGAGCCAGCGGGCGGTCTCCAGCAGCTTGTCCAGTAGTTGATGCCCGGCGCCGGTGCCCCTGGCCGCGCGATCCACCGCGAGTGTGCGCACTTCGGCGAGGTCTTCCCACATCACATGCAAGGCGCCACAGCCGATGACAGTCGCGTCCTCGTCGCGTTCCGCGACCCAGAACTCCTGGATGTCCTCGTAAAGCGTCACCGGCGCTTTGTCGAGCAGGATGCCTTCGCTCACGTAAGGGTCCACGAGACGGCGGACCGCCGGTACATCCCTGGTCCTGGCGCGTCTGACGGTGAGGGCATTTGCTTCGGCATTGGGAAGCGGAAGCGGAACGGCTGACGGCATGGCTGGACGCTATCGCCCCGGCTCGCGCCCGGCGTCGGCGCCCTCGTCCGGCTCTTCGGACGCGTCGGGGTGTTGCGGCTCTTCGGCTTCTTCCCGGTCTTGTACACCGGCGCCTTCGTTACTGACCGTTTCCGTTTCCGTACTGATCGCTTCCGTATCAGCTTCTTCGGAAGTGTCCCGGCGCACCAAGGCGACCGCGTCCTCCAGTGACCGGCGCTGCTCGGACGACATCATGCCGAAGAAGGCGACAAGAGCGGCGGCGGGGTTGTCACTCTTCGACCATGCTTCGTTCATCAGGGCCGCCGCGTAGGCGGCGCGGGTGGAGACCGCCGTATATCGATAGGCGCGGCCGTCGACTTCCCTGCGCACCCAGCCCTTCTGATGGAGATTGTCCATTACGGTCATGACGGTGGTGTAGGCGATGGACCGCTCCTGCTGAAGGTCTTCGAGGACTTCCCGGACGGTGACCGGACGGTTCCATTGCCAGACGCGTGTCATGACGGCGTCTTCCAGGTCTCCCAATTGTCGGGGCACAGCGCCACCATAGTGCGAGATGTCCGAATGGCCGGTTATTGACGTAACAAAAAGGACGTACGACTGGAATCAGTCGTACGTCCTGGTCATATGTTGAGCGCGTATACCTCAGGCGCTGTGCGGATCCGGGGTACGGCCCTGCTCCTGGGCGGCCTCCGCGCGAGCCATCGCCGCGTCGACGGCGGCGTCCTCCTTGGACTTGTTGGGACCGCCCTGACTCTTGACGATCGTCACGACCAGGCCGATGAAGAAGGCGGCCATCACCACGGGAGGCAGGAGCGCGGATACGTAGTCCATGCCGTCCAGAGTAGCTATCCGGCGGCGCGCTCCTCCGGCGGGGGCGCGGGCCGGCGGCGTGGCGGGAAGACCTCGGACGGCTTGGGCATCGGCCGGTCCTTCTCGGGGTGCTCGGGGCGCTCGGGCCTGTGGGGCTCGCGGGGCTTGTCGGGCTTGCGGGGTTCGCGGGGCTCCTGGGCCGGTTCGTCGGCAGCTCGTCCGCCGGGGAGCGCGAGGAGGCGGGTGCGGGGAGCGGGGGCCGTGACGGCGCGGGCGCCGGCCAGATGGGCGACCACCGAGCGGTCCGTGAGCCGCCGGCAGCGGTCGAGCAGGGCCGCCGCGACCGGGTTGCCGCGCAGGGCGCGCAGCGCCGCGAGGTCGTCGGACCGGGGGTGGTAACCGGCCGCCAGTGCGTCCTGGAGCAGCTCCAGATAGCCCGTGAGGGACCCGGGAAGCGCTTGCCGGTACCTCGCGAGGTCGGCCTGGAGAAAGGCCCGCAGACGCCCGGCCTCGCGCATCGCCTCGTCCACGGACTCGGCGAGGGCCAGGCAGGCCCGGACGTCCTCGTTCGGGAGCGGGGCGGGGTGAAGGGCAACGGCGAGGGCACGTCGGAGCACACTCAGCTCGTCCGCGCCGAAGGCCATGCCGCCGCGTGATCCGTATGGCGTGGGCATGCGGCGACACTACGCGCCAAAGGGACAAAATCGGCTTAACGCCCCTCTTCTGGCGCGGCCCGCCCGCCGAACGAGGGACGGACGAACGAGGGACCGCCCGACGAGGTGGGTCCGCTCGTCCGTCCGAACCGCGAGGCGGGCCCGCTCGTCCGCCCGAACCACAGGGCCGCGCCCCCGCGCGAACCACGGGGCAGGGCCGCGCCCCCGCCCGCTCACATGCGCGAGACGTTGCGCTCGTACACCAGGCGCAGGCCGATCAGGGTGAGCCAGGGCTCGTGCTCGTCGATCACGGACGCCTCGCCCAGCACCATCGGTGCCAGGCCGCCGGTCGCGATCACCGTGACCTCCTCGGGGTCCTCGGCCAGCTCGCGCGCCATTCGCGCCACCACCCCGTCGACCTGGCCGGCGAAGCCGTACAGGATGCCGGCCTGCATCGCCTCGACGGTGTTCTTGCCGATCACGCTGCGCGGCCTGGCCAGCTCGATCTTGCGGAGCTGGGCGCCTTTGACGCCGAGCGCCTCGACCGAGATCTCGATGCCGGGCGCGATGACGCCGCCCGCGTACTCACCGCGCGCGCTGACCGCGTCGAAGGTCGTCGCCGTACCGAAGTCGACGACGATCGCCGGGCCGCCGTACAGCTCGACGGCCGCGACCGCGTTGATGATGCGGTCGGCGCCGACCTCCTTGGGGTTGTCCATCAGGATCGGCACGCCCGTCTTGATGCCGGGCTCCACGAGGACGGCGGGGACATCTCCGTAGTAGCGGCGGGTCACCTCGCGCAGTTCGTGCAGGACGGAAGGGACCGTCGAGCAGATCGCGATCCCCTCGACGCCGTCGCCCAGTTCGTCGCCGAGCAGCGGGTGCGTCCCCATCAGCCCCTGGAGGAGCACGGCGAGTTCGTCGGCGGTGCGGCGCGCGTCGGTGGAGATGCGCCAGTGCTCGACGATCTCCTCTCCGTCGAACAGACCGAGGACGGTATGGGTGTTGCCGACGTCGATCGTGAGCAGCATCAGGCGCCGGCCTCTCGCAGGTCGAGGCCGATGTCGAGGATCGGGGAGGAGTGGGTGAGGGCCCCGACCGCGAGGAAGTCGACGCCCGTCTCCGCGTAGGCGCGCGCGTTGCCGAGGACGAGCCGTCCCGAGGACTCAAGGACCGCGCGGCCCGCGACGATGGCCACGGCCTCCGCGGTCTCGGCCGGGGTGAAGTTGTCCAGCAGGATCAGATCGGCGCCCGCGTCCAGGACTTCGCGGACCTGGTGGAGGGTGTCGACCTCGACCTCGATCGGTACGTCGGGGAACCGGTCCCGTACGGCCTTGAACGCCTCGGCGACCCCGCCCGCGGCGACGACGTGGTTGTCCTTCACCAGGGCCGCGTCGGAGAGCGACATCCGGTGGTTGACCCCGCCGCCGCAGCGCACCGCGTACTTCTCCAGGGCGCGCAGCCCGGGAGTGGTCTTGCGGGTGTCGCGGACCTTGGCGCCGGTGCCTTCGAGCACGTCGGCCCAGGCGCGCGTGGCGGTCGCGATGCCGGAGAGCCGGCACAGCAGATTGAGCGCGCTGCGCTCGGCGGTGAGCAGATCACGGGTGCGGGTGGTGACGCTGAGCAGCTTCTGGCCCGCCTCGACCCGGTCGCCGTCGGCGGCATGGCGCTCCACGGCGAACTCCTCCGTACAGACGAGGGAGAGCACGGCCTCGGCGATGTGCAGGCCCGCGACCGTACCGCCCTCGCGCGCGGTGAAGTCGCCGGTGGCGACGGCGTCCTCGGGGACGGTGGCGACGGTCGTCACGTCCACGCCGTGGTCGAGGTCCTCGGCGACGGCGACATGCGCGATGTCCTCGACCTGGACGGGGTCCAGGCCCGCGTCGGCGAGCAGTTGGGCGAGGGCGGGGTCGAGGCCGCACTCCAGGTCGTCGGGTCCGTAGCCGTCCTCGCCCGCGGAGCAGCCGCAGCCGTCGCCGCAGCCGCCCGGCGGGGCCGGCGCCGCGGCCGGGGCGCCGATCTGGATGAGCGGTACGTCCACGGGCTCGGGGCGCGGACTGTCTTCGGGCGTGCTCACGGTTACGGCTCCCTGGGGGCGTCGGCGGGGGGTGGGGTTGCGGAGGTGGGTGCGGCGGTGGCCACCGGACCGGGGGTCACGGGCGGGAACGCGGCGGTCGCGGTACGGCGCGGTACCGGCCGGCGGTCGGGCGTCAGGCTGATGACGAGATGGCGGGCCCAGTTCGCGTCGTCGCGCTCCGGATGGTCCTCGCGCCAGTGACAGCCTCGGGTCTCCTCGCGCTCCAGGGCGGCGGCGACCAGGACCCGGGCCACGCAGAGCAGATTCGACGTCTCCCAGGACTCGACGCCGGGGACGGCCGCCTTTCCGGGTCCTTCGTGGTCCTGAGCCTGCTCGTACACGGCCTCCAGGGCCGCGGCGGCGGTGCCAAGGCTGCGGGCGGATCGGAGCACGCCCGCGCCCGAGGACATGATCCGCTGGATTCCGGCGCGGGCCTCGGGGGCGATCAGCGGCAGCAGGACGGTGGTCGCCGACGGTTCGACGGGGGGCGGTGCGGGATCGGTCTCGTCGGCGGTGCTGTCCGCCGTACCGCCCGCCGCAGCGCCCGCCGTACCGCCCGCCGCGATGTCCGCCGCTATCCGTTCCGCGAAGACCAGCCCCTCCAGGAGGGAGTTGGAGGCCAGCCGGTTCGCGCCGTGGACGCCCGTGCAGGCCACCTCACCGCACGCGTACAGCCCCGGTACGGTCGTCCGCCCGCGCAGATCCGTACGGACTCCGCCCGACGCGTAGTGGGCGGCGGGCGCCACCGGGACGGGCTGCGTGACCGGGTCGATGCCGTGCGCCCGGCAGGCCGCCAGGATGGTGGGGAAGCGGGTCTCCCACATCGCGGCGCCGAAATGCCTGGCGTCCAGATACATGTGCTCGGCGCCCTGCTCCCGCATCCGGCGCGTGATCGCCTTGGCGACGATGTCGCGCGGGGCCAGCTCCGCCAATTCGTGCTGTCCGAGCATGAAACGGACGCCGTCGGCGTCGACGAGATGGGCTCCCTCGCCCCGTACCGCCTCCGAGACCAGCGGCTGCTGGCCCTCCGCGCCGGTGCCGAGGAAGAGCACCGTCGGGTGGAACTGGACGAACTCCAGGTCGGAGACCTCCGCTCCGGCCCGCAGCGCCAGCGCCACGCCGTCGCCGGTGGAGACCGCGGGGTTGGTCGTCGCCGAGAAGACCTGCCCCATGCCGCCGGTGGCCAGGATCACCGCGGGGGCGTGCACCGCGCCGACGCCGTCGTGCTGGCCCTCGCCCATCACATGGAGGGTGACGCCCGACGTACGGCCGTGCTCGTCCGTCAGCAGGTCGAGGACCAGCGCGTTCTCGACCGTACGGAGCGCGGCGTCACGGACCGCTTCCACCAGGGCGCGGGAGATCTCCGCGCCGGTCGCGTCGCCGCCCGCGTGCGCGATACGGCGGCGGTGGTGGCCGCCCTCGCGGGTGAGCTGGAGCTCGCCGGAGGCGGAGGTGTCGAAGTGCGCGCCCGTGGCGATCAGCCGCCGTACGGCCGCCGGGCCTTCGGTGACCAGGGTGCGGACCGCCTCCTCGTCGCACAGGCCCGCGCCCGCGACGAGGGTGTCCGCCAGATGCTGTTCGGGGGTGTCGCCCTCGCCGAGCGCCGCGGCGATGCCGCCCTGCGCCCAGCGCGTGGAGCCGTCGTCGAGCCGGGCCTTGGTGACGACGACCGTACGGAGCCCGGCGGCGGTGCAGCGCAGGGCCGCGGTGAGTCCGGCGACGCCGGAGCCGACCACGACGACATCGGCGTCGATGGCCCAGCCGGGCGCGGGGGCGGTCAGCCGTATACCGGTTCCGGTCACTGGGGGGCTCCGAAGGTCAGCGGGATGTTGTCGATCAGCCGCGTGGCACCGACGCGCGCGGCGACGGCGAGGACCGCCTCACCGGTGTGGTCGTCGGGGACCTCGGTGAAGTCGGCGGGGTCGACGAGGGCGAGATAGTCGAGGGCCAGCGGCGGCACGCTCCTGGCCGCCTGGTCGAGGACGGCGCGGGCCGCAGCCCGTACGCCGTCCGCCCCGTTCCAGTCCTCGCCGGCGCCACCTGCGGCGGCCACCGCGTGGGCGTCGGCCGCGAGCCTGGCCTCACCGAGGGCGGACAGCGCGGCGGCCCGCGCGCCGGGCGTGGGCGCGTACTCGGCGCGGGCGCGCAGGGCCTGCTGGGCGGCGAGCCGGTCGCGGGCGGCGAACAGGGCCCCGGAGAGCGCGAGGGCGGTACGGCGCTCGGGGACCGACAGATAGCGGTTGCGGCTGGAGAGCGCGAGCCCGTCGTCGGCACGGACCGTCGGTACGCCGACGATCTCGGCCGGGAAGTTCAGATCGCGGGCCATCCGGCGGACCAGAGCGAGCTGCTGGGCGTCCTTCTGCCCGAAGAAGGCGGTGTCCGCCCGGGTGAGGTGGAGCAGTTTGGCGACGACGGTCAGCATGCCGTCGAAGTGTCCGGGGCGCGAGGCGCCTTCCAGCCGCGCGCCCATGGCGCCCGCGGTGATCGTGACCTGGGGGGCGCCGCCCGGGTAGACCTCGTCGGCGGACGGCGCGAAGACGGCGTCGGCGCCCGCCTCCGCGGCGGTCTTCAGATCGGCTTCGAGCGTACGGGGGTAACGCTCCAGGTCCTCGCCCGCGCCGAACTGGAGCGGGTTGACGAAGACGGTGACCACCACGAAGCCGTCGGGACCGGCATGGGCGCGGGCGGCCCGTACGAGGCTCGCGTGCCCGTCGTGGAGCGCCCCCATGGTCATCACCACCGCGATACGGCCGGGGGCCGCGCGCCTCTTCAGGAGGCGGTCGAGGTCCGCGCGCGTGGGGGCGAGTTCGAGGCTCATCGGATGGTCTCCACGTCTCCAGGATGCGCGTGCGCGGTGGTCTTCGCCGTCCACTTCGCGGTGCTCTTGGCCGTCCACTTCGCGGTGTTCTGGGCGGTCCTCTTCAGACGCGCGTCAGGACACGCGTCAGGGCACGCGTCAAGAAGCGTGCGTGTGGTCATCGGGAGTCCCCGGCACCATCCCCGCGGGCGTCCCCGAGGGCGTCGCCGCCGGCGAGGACGTCGAGAAGGTCCTCCGCCAGCTCGGGCTTGAGCAGTCCGTGTGCCAGCGCCCGGTCCGCGGTCGTACGGGCCATCGCGAGATACCCCGCCACGGCGCCCGGCGCGTGTGTGCGCAACTCCGCGACATGCGCGGCGACCGTACCCGCGTCCCCGCGCGCGACCGGCCCGGTGAGCGCGGCGTCCCCGGAGCGCAGCGCGTTGTCCAGCGCGGCGCCGAGCAGTGGGCCGAGCATCCTGTCGGGCGCTTCGACCCCGGCGGTGCGCAGCAGCTCCATCGCCTGGGCGACCAGCGTGACCAGGTGGTTCGCGCCCAGGGCGAGGGCCGCGTGGTAGAGCGGACGCGACTCCTCCGCGATCCACTCGGGCTCGCCGCCCATCTCGATGACCAGCGCCTCGGCCGCCAGCCGCAGCTCCTCGGGGGCGGTGACGCCGAAGGAGCAGCCGGCCAGCCGCTGGACGTCCACGGACGTGCCGGTGAAGGTCATCGCGGGGTGGAGGGCCAGCGGCAGGGCGCCCACGCGCAGGGCCGGGTCGAGCACCTTGGCGCCGTACCGCCCCGAGGTGTGCACGAGGAGCTGTCCCGGCCGTACGGCACCGGTCTCCGCCAGCCCGTCGACCAGTCCTGGCAGGGCGTCATCGGGAACGGTCAGCAGCACCAGATCGGCGCGGGCGAGGACGTCGGCGGGGGGCACGATCGGGATGTCCGGCAGCAGCGCGGCCGCTCTGCGCACAGAGGCGTCCGATACGCCCGAGACGGCGACCGGACGGTGTCCGGCGAGCCGGAGCGACGCGGCCAGGGCCGGCCCGACACGGCCCGCTCCGACGACACCGACCGTGAGCCGCGCGGGGCGGTCCCGGGGATCGAGGGGTTCCTGTGCTGTTGGGTTCACGCGGTGGGGCCTTCCGTTCCAGTCCGCGGTGGGTACCGGACGATTTCTCGCCATGCTACGCCAGCCTCGCGCCCTGCCACTTGGCTGTCCACAGGCTGTGCGCGGGGGGCCGCGCGTGGGCGATGATCGGTCCATGGGAAAGACAAGTGAGCAGGCCCGTGGAGGCGATCGGGCGGATCGGGCCGACCGGTCCGATCAGGCCGACCGGGCCGATCAGGCCGATCAGGCCGATCAAGCCGACCGGGCCGAGAGGCTCCGAGAGGCCGGGCGGTCCGACAGCGAGAAGACCGCTCAGGAAGCGCGGCGGCGCAGACTGGCCGCGTGGCGGGCCTCGGAGCGGGTGATGCTCCGGGCGCCGATGGACCGGCCGATGCGCGAGCGGCTGACCGCTCTGGCCGCGGACGCGGGGTCCGTGTACGACATGGACGAGCATCCGGATCTGTACGGCGACGGGATCGTCGCGGAGCTGGAACGACGGGTGGCCACGCTGCTCGGATTCCCCGCCGCGGCCTTCTTCCCGACGGGCACGATGGCGCAGCAGGTGGCGCTGCGCAGCTGGGCGGGGCGCACGGGCAACAGCACGGTGGCGCTGCATCCGCTCGCCCACCCCGAGGTGCACGAGGCCGGTGCGCTGTCGGTGGTCAGCGGGGTGCGTACGGTCCATCCGACCAAGGAACCGCGGCTGCCGACCGCCGAGGAGATCCACGACCTGGCCGAGCCCTTCGGCACGCTGATGCTGGAACTGCCGCTGCGTGACGCGGGGTTCGTCCTGCCGTCCTGGGACGAGCTGGTGGCGACCGTGGACGCGGCGCGGGAGCGGGACGCGGTCGTGCATGTCGACGGCGCGCGGCTGTGGGAGTGCGCCTCGCACTTCGGACGTCCGCTCGCCGAGATCGCGGGGCTCGCGGACAGCGTGTACGTGTCCTTCTACAAGTCGCTCGGCGGGCTGTCGGGCGCGATGCTCGCCGGTCCCCGGGAGCTGGTGGAGGAGGCGCGGGTGTGGCGGCACCGCTATGGGGGCCAGGTCTTCGAGCAGTACCCGGCGGCGCTGACGGCCCTCCTGGGCCTGGAGCGCGAACTGCCGAAGCTGCCCTCGTACGTGGCGCACGCGCGCGTGGTGGCGGCGGCGCTGGCGGAGGGCTTGGCGGAGTCCACCGTCCCCTGGTTCCGCGTGCACCCGGAGCCGCCGCACACCCATCAGTTCCAGGTGTGGCTGCCGTACACCCCGGACGTGCTGAACGAGGCGGCGGTGCGGCAGGCGGAGGAGACGAAGACGGCGCTGTTCCGGGTCTGGTCGCAGCCGCCCGCCGCCCTCCGCGGTCTCGCCTTCACGGAGGTCACGGTGGGGGAGCCGGGGCTGGAGTGGACGGCGGAGGAGGTACGGGCGGCGGTCGAGGAGTTCGTGACCCGGGTGCTGGAGGCGCGGCCCTGAGGGGCTGAACGGTTCCGAAGGCGGGGCCGGAGGGGGCAGGTCCGGGTGGGTGCCCTCCGGACCTGCCCGCGCCCAGCCGCTTGCCCCACTTGACGCGGGCCGTCAATCGGGGGACCGGTTGTCAGTGGCGGCGTGCACCATGGCTTCATGAGCGTGTTCATCGACATCACCGGCCTGCCCCGGGAGCGGATCACCTTCGGCCCGTCCCCGCTGGCGGAGCTGGGTGCCGCCCTGCACGCCCTCTCGGAGCCCGCCCACCACGCCGGGCTGCACAGCTGGATCACCACCACCAGCGCCGCGCTCAAGCCGGGGCTGGCCGACCGGCTGCACGAAGCGGACTTCCTCTGGCGGTCGGCCCGCGCCGACATCCTGCTGCCCGCCGTACCCCGGGAGACGCTCGCGGAGGAGCTGGACGACGTCGATCTGGTGGACGACGAGACGTATGTGGCGGCGGCCCTGGAGATCTCCTGCGCCAGCCAGTACGGCGACGGGCTGCCCTCGCCGCTCGTCGACGCGGACGTGCGGCGGCGCGCGCTGGAGCTGGCGACGGCCCGCGGTCCACGCCAAGCCGCGTTCGTACGCCAGATGCTGGCGGATCCGCCCGGGGTCAGGGCCTGGATACGGCGGCTGCTCGAAGACTGCGAGGAGGCGTTCTTCGCGGACACCTGGCGGCGCGTCCGGCTCCAGCTCGCCGCCGACGCCCGGCACAAGACCGAGGTGCTGCGCCGCAAGGGCCTGGCGGAGGCCGTCGCCGCGGTCTCCCCCGCCATCACGCTGGAGGAGGACGGGCTCCGTACCAGGATCGTGGTGGACAAGCTGGCCCATGGCCGTGCGGCCGCGACGGGTCGGGGGCTGACGTTCCTGCCCACCGCCTTCGGCTGGCCCCATCTGGTGGCGCTGCACACGCCCGGCTGGCGGCCGGTCGTGCAGTACCCGGTCTCCACGCGCGAGTTGACGGACGCCACGTCCGTCGACACGGTCAAGCTGCGGCTGGAGGCGGTCGCCCACCCCATGCGGATGCGGCTGTGCCGGAGCCTGGCCCGCGGCTCGTACTCGACGAGCGAGTTGGCCGATACGTACGGGATCACCGCGCCCGAGGTCTCCCGGCATCTGGCGGTGCTGCGGAAGGCGGGGCTGCTGACGACCGAGCGGCGCGGGCGCTATGTGCTGCATCAGCTGGATGTCGCCGCGGTGGCCCGGCTCGGGAGCGACTTCCTGGAGGGGGTGCTGCGCTGACGTTCCTTGAGGGGGCGCCGCGCTGACGTTCCTTAAGGGGGCGCCGCGCTGACGGCACGCCACCCCGGAGGTGGGTCTTGCCGCCCCCGAAGGGGCCGTTGATCCACAGAAGTACGCGGCTCAGCCTCCCCCGCCGCCGGCCCGCACCAGTCCCGTCTCGTAGGCGAGGACGACCACCTGCACGCGGTCGCGCAGTCCGAGCTTGGTGAGGATCCGGCCGACGTGCGTCTTCACGGTCGCCTCGGAGAGCACCAGCCGGCCGGCGATCTCCCCGTTCGACAGCCCCTGCGCGACCAGCAGCATGACCTCGCGCTCGCGGTCGGTCAGCCGGCCGAGCTCCTTGTGCTGCGGCTTGCCCGGGCTGGGCAGCATCGGCGCGAAGCGGTCCAGCAGCCGCCGGGTGGTGGACGGGGCGACGACGGCGTCACCGCTGTGCACCGAGCGGATCGCGTTGAGCAGCTCACCCGGCGGCACATCCTTCAGCATGAAGCCGCTCGCCCCGGCCTTGAGCCCCGAGAACGCGTACTCGTCCAGGTCGAAGGTGGTGAGGATGAGCACCTTCGGGGCGTTGGGCTCCGCACAGATCCGGCGGGTGGCCTCGACGCCGTCCAGCCGGGGCATACGGACATCCATCAGGACGACGTCCACGGCGGTGGCGCGGAGATTCTCGATCGCCTCCACGCCGTCCCCGGCCTCCGCGACGACCTCCATGTCGGGCTGCGCGGCCAGCACCATACGGAATCCGGTGCGCAGCAGCACCTGGTCGTCGACGAGCATGACGCGGATCGACATCTGCGGGGTCCTTGTCCGGTAGGAGGGAGTCGGCGCCGTTCGGTTCGCGGTTTCAGCCGTTCGGTTCGCGGTTTGAGCCGTTCAGTTCGCGGGTTTCAGCCGTTCAGTTCGCGGGTTTCAACGGCAGCAGCGCGCTGATCCGGAAGCCACCGCCGGGGCGCGGCCCGGCGTCCAGTGTGCCGCCGACCATACCGACCCGCTCCCGCATGCCGATGAGCCCATGACCGCGCCCGTCGGCCCCGCCGTCCTCGTACAGCTCGTGGGCCGCGCCCCGCCCGTCGTCCTCGACGAGCAGCCCGAGCCCGTCGTCGAAGTAGACCAGACGCACGCTGGCGCCCACATCGGGTCCGCCGTGCTTGCGGCTGTTGGTGAGGGCTTCCTGCACGATGCGGTACGCGGTCAGCTCCACCCCGCTGGGCAGCGGTCGCGGGGTGCCCTCGATCCGGAAGTCCACGGTCAGCCCGGCGCCCCGCACGTTCTCGACCAGTTCCTCGATCTGCCCGACATCGGGCTGCGGAACGTATTCGCCGCTCTCCTTGGCGTCACCGGTCCGCAGCACGCCCAGCAGTCTGCGCATCTCGGCGAGCGCCTGCCTGCCGGTGCTCGAAATGGTCTCCAGGGCCTGTTTGGCCTGGTCGGGCGCGGCGTCCAGCACATAGGCGGCGCCGTCGGCCTGGACGACCATCACGGAGACGTTGTGGGCGACGACATCGTGCAGCTCGCGGGCGATCCTGGCCCGCTCGGCGGCGACCGCCACCTTGGCCTGCGCCTCGCGCTCCTTCTCCAGCCGGGTGGCGCGCTCCTCCAACTGGTCGAGGTAGGCCCGCCGGGTACGGACGGAGTCCCCGAGCACCCAGGCGAGGACGAACGGCACGCTGATGACGATGGCGACGAAGACCACGCCCAGGAAGCCGTCGGCGGTCCCGTCGGGCCAGCGCGCCTGCGCGGCGGGGGCGGCGAGCAGTCCGCCGATCAGCGCGACCCGCGAGGCCCAGCGCGACCTGCCCTGTGCGACGACGGTGTAGATGATCACCAGCATCGCGAAGTCCGCCGGGTTGGGCCGCACATCCAGGGCGAGCTGGGCGAGGCCCAGGCCCAGCACGAGCAGCAGCACCTTCTCCGGCGCGCGGCGGCGCAGCGCGACGGACAGGCTCAGCAGCACGACCAGTGCGATGGCCATCAGCCTCGTGACGACGCCCTGGTTCTCCTGGACCACCCACAACAGGGACAGCCCGAAGAGCAGGACAGCCAGGAAACTGTCGACGCCCGTCGGGTGTCCGCGGAGAAAGTCGTAGAAGCGCTGCACGTAACCCAGCGTAGTGAGGCGGACAAGGGGCACGGGTCAGCCGGAGGGCCGATCCGATCGGCGGAATCGTACTCCCCAAGGTGGAGACTTGACGCCGTGACGGATGAGACGTGCAAGTCGCCCGGGGCTCCGGGTACGGCGCGAGGCGCGACGGACGGCGGGTGCGGCACCGGACCGCTCCGGTGGCGTACGGCCGCCGAGCGAGCGCTGTACGGCCCTGACGGCTTCTATCTGCGCCCCGAGGGACCGGCCGGGCACTTCCGTACGTCGGTCCACGCCTCCCCGCTGTTCGCCGCCGCGGTCGCGCGGCTGCTGACCAGGACCGCCGAGCGGCTGGGCAGGGACGAGGTGGCGCTCGTCGACATCGGCGCGGGCCGGGGCGAGCTGCTTTCCGGAGTCCTGGCCGCGGTCCCGGACGGGCTCACGGTGCGGCCGTACGCCGTCGAACGCGCCCCTCGCCCCGCGGGCCTGGACGCCCGTATCGAGTGGTGCCCGGAGCCGCCGCGCGGGGTCAGCGGGCTGCTCTTCGCGAACGAATGGCTCGACAACGTGCCCGTCGACATCGCCGAGACCGGCCCCGACGGGGTCGTACGGTACGTCCTCGTCCGGCCCGACGGCTCCGAGGAACCGGGCGACCCGGTCGAGGGACCCGACGCCGAATGGCTCGCCCGCTGGTGGCCCCCGGCCGGCCCCGGCACCCGCGCGGAGATCGGCCGGCCGCGCGACGAGGCGTGGGCGGCGGCGGTCGCCACCCTGGAGCGGGGGCTCGCGGTCGCGGTCGACTACGCGCATGTACGGGACGCCCGGCCGCCCTTCGGCACCCTGACGGGCTTCCGGGCGGGCCGGGAGGTGCCCCCCGTACCGGACGGCACCCGCGATCTCACGGCCCATGTGGCGCTGGACGCCTGTGCCCTGCCCGGCGCGGAACTGCTGGGCCAGCGCGAGGTGCTGCACCGGCTGGGGGTGAGCGGCCAACGGCCGCCGCTGTCCCTCGCCGCCACGGATCCGGCGGCCTACGTACGGGCGCTCGCGGCGGCCGGGGAGGCGGCGGAGCTGACGGCCCGGGGCGGCCTCGGGGACTTCGGCTGGCTCATGCAGCCCGTCGGCCTCGGAGGCACGGGTGGAGGCACAGGTGGAGGAACAGGCGAAAGGGCGAGCGGAGGGGCGAGCGAGGGGGCGATCGGAGGCATCATCGGAGGCACGAGCGGCGCTCTGAGAGACTGTCGCCCATGACGGAGACCACCCGGACGACGGTCGGTATCGGCGGCGCGGCCGAGAGCACGGACATGGTGCTCAACATCGGCCCGCAGCACCCCTCCACCCACGGGGTGCTCCGGCTCCGGCTCGTGCTCGACGGCGAGGTGATCCAGCAGGCGGAGCCGGTCATCGGCTATATGCACCGGGGCGCGGAGAAGCTCTTCGAGGCGCGCGACTACCGGCAGGTCCTGGTCCTCGCCAACCGCCACGACTGGCTCTCGGCGTTCTCCAACGAGCTGGGCGTGGTGATGGCCGTCGAGCGGATGCTCGGCATGGAGGTGCCCGAGCGCGCCGTATGGACAAGGACGCTGCTCGCCGAGCTGAACCGGGTGCTCAACCATCTGATGTTCCTCGGCTCGTACCCCCTCGAACTGGGCGGTATCACCCCGGTGTTCTACGCGTTCCGGGAGCGCGAGGAGCTTCAGGGCGTGATGGAGGAGATCTCCGGCGGCCGGATGCACTACATGTTCAACCGGGTCGGCGGCCTCAAGGAGGACCTTCCCGCGGGCTGGCAGGGGCGCGCCAGGTCCGCGATCGCGTCGGTGCGCTCGCGGATGGACGTGTACGACCGGCTGGTTCTCGGGAACGAGATCTTCCGGGGCCGTACCCGCGGGGTCGGGGTGCTGTCGCGGGAGACGGTCCACGCGTACGGGGTGTCCGGGCCGATCGCCCGCGCCTCCGGGGTCGACTTCGATCTGCGCCGCGACGAGCCGTACCTCGCGTACGGCGAGCTGCGGGACACGCTCAGGGTCGTGACCCGCGAGGAGGGCGACTGTCTGGCGCGGTTCGAATGTCTGCTGGAGCAGACGCACAACGCGCTGGCCCTGGCGGACGCCTGTCTGGACCGGATCGCGGAGCTGCCGCCCGGGCCGATCAACCAGCGGCTGCCCAAGGTGCTGAAGGCACCCGAGGGCCATACGTACGCGTGGACCGAGAACCCTCTCGGCATCAACGGCTACTACCTGGTGTCGAAGGGCGAGAAGACGCCGTACCGGCTGAAGCTGCGCTCGGCCTCGTTCAACAACATCCAGGCGCTGACCGAGTTGCTGCCCGGGACGCAGGTCGCCGACATGGTGGCGATCCTGGGCTCGCTGTTCTTCGTCGTCGGCGACATCGACAAGTAACGTGCCCCGGGCGGTCGTTACGGGGCTGCCGGAGGACCGTACGGGACCGTTGGAGGGGCCGGGGGCCATTCCCGGGAGCGGTTCGAGAGTCCGGGGGGGTACGAGGGTCCCGGGGCCGTTCGAGGGGCCCGGGCCGTTACGACCAGCGGCCCCTCGCCCCTCGCCCCCTCGCCTCGCTCTCGCTCAGCGGCCTGCCGTCGTCAGCCGCTGATCGCGTCGCGCAGCTCTTCCAGTTCGAGCGGCTCGGTCTCGTCGTGCACGGTCAGATCGATGACCTGCCCGATACCCCGCTCCTCGGCCCTGCGCCCCTCGGCGAGAGCCTCCTCGCCCACCACGTCCGCGAGGTCCTCGCGCTCGACGCGCGCCAGTTCGGCGGCCGGTGCGGACTCCTCGGTGTCGTCCGCGTCCGCCTTCCTGAGCCCGCCGGGCGCGTTCCGCGCGCCGGCCTGCGCACCGAAGAAGTCGAAACCGCCCTCGGGCCGCCGCGCGGGACGGCCCTGCGGGGCGTACGGGACGATCGCGGACGCCGTGGGCACGCGCGTGGCGGGGAGGGCGGACGACGGGCTGTTGTGCTGTTCGGCCCCGGCGCCCGCCGCGTGCTTCCCCCGCGACTCCCCCGCTTCCGTCGACCGCTCCGCGAGATCGCGCGCACGGGCCGCCTCGACCGTACGCCTCGCCTGCTGGACCGCGGCGTTGCGCGACAGTTCGTCCAGGGCCCGCGCGGCGCTGACGAACGCCGTCGTGGTGGGCGTGCTGCCCGCGGCGGGCAACGCCTTGGGGACGGTCGCCGCCTCCAGGGCGAGCTGACGCCGCCCCTCCAGCGCGGTGGCGCGCTCGGTCTCCGCGGTGGCGTACCGGCGCAGCAGCGCGGCGTGCTCACCGCGCAGCCCGGCCAGCTCGATCCGCTTGGCGCGCAGTTTGGCCTCAAGCTTGAGGCGCAGCTCGCGCGACTCCTCGACGTCGCCTTCCAGTTCGGCTATGCGCTCCTCGGCCTTCCAGCCGTCGCTCTCCCGCGCGCGCGTCAGCTCGGCGACCCGGCGACCGGCGGCGCGGTCCCAACCACGCATGAAGACCGCGCCGGTGACCGCCGCGGCGGCCGTCACCGCGACCAGACCGCGGAGCACCACGGGCTCCGCGAGGAACCAGGCGCCCGCGGCACAGAGAACCGCGGCTCCGGCGACCGCCGTCGGCGGCAGAAGCTTGTGGAGGGGTGGGGAATGGCGGTGGCGTCCACGTGGCATGGCCTGAAATTTACCGTGCGTGGAGACCGAATGGGGGGCCGGTCGGACAATCTTTCTCGGCCCGTTGCCGGCCTTCCTCCCCATCCACTCCTGTTTCCTCTACAGAACTCCGTTTTGCCTGCCGCCGGTTACCGCGCGGACGCCGTCCGGCCGCTACTTCTTGACCAGACCTTTGGACTCCAGGTACTCCTTGGCGACATCCTCGGGCTTCGCACGCTCGGCATCGACCTTGAGGTTCAACTTCGCCAGATCGTCCGTGGTCAGCGCGTCGGTCAGCTTGCCCAGCACATCGGCTATCTCCGCCGAACCGGCGTCCTTGGCATTGACCACCGGCAGTACGTTGTCGGCGTTCTGGAGCTTCTTGTCGTCCTCAAGCACGACGAGTCCGAAGCTGTCGAGCGTGCCATCGGTGGTGCTGCTCAGAACCATCTGGTCCACACCGTCCTTGACGGCCTGCTTGGACTGCGGGGTGCCGACGCCCTTGGGGTCGATGCCCGTCACATCGATGCCGTACGTCTTCTTCAGACCCGGCGCGCAGAAGGGCCGGACCTCGCACTCGTCGCCCGCCGCGATCTTCACCTTGATCTTCGACTTTCCAAGATCGGAAAGCGTCTTCAGCTTGTTCTTCTCGGCGAATTCCTTGGTCACCGCGAAGGCATTCTGATCGACCGCCTGACCGGCGGGCAGCACCTTCAGCCCAAGCGGCTCGGCGAGCTTCGTCAGCTCGGCGACCGTCGCGGCGGAGTCGCTGGACGCGAGCGGCTTCTCCTCGGCCGCCTTGGCGCCGTTCACCTTGGCGTTGAGGAATTCCGTGATCGTCGCGGCGTATTCGGGCACCACGTCGATCTCGCCCTTCTCCAGAGAGGGTTCGTACAGCTCACGGTTCTTCACCGTGGTGACGGACGTGGAGTAGCCGGCGTCGCCCAGGATCTGGGCGTACAGCTCCGCCAGCACCTTGGACTCCGTGAAGGCCGCCGCGCCGATGACCAGCGAGCCCTTCTTCCCCGAGCCGGAACCGGAGTCGGCGGCGCCGCCGCTCTTGTCCTTCTCCAGGCTGTCGCCGCCGCACGCGGCGAGCGAGGTGGTAAGGGCCACCACTCCCAGTACGGCACCCGCGAGGCGCGAGGTCTTGCTCATGAGGTTCACCATCTCCAAGAAGCCATTGGGTCGGTCGTCACACGGTCGTGCGCGAGGGCCGGGCGGCGAGCGAGGGCGCCGGGTCGATGACCCGGTCCAACGCAAGCAGCACGCCTTCGACGAGCAGCGCGAGCAGCGCGACGAGCAGTGCGCCCGCGACCACCTGCGGGGTGTTGTACGTGTTGAAGCCGGCGGTGATGATCCGGCCGAGGCCGCCCTGTCCCACCATCGCCGCGATGGTGGCGGTGGCCACCACCTGTACGGAGGCCGAGCGGAGCCCGGTCATGATCAGCGGGTACGCGAGGGGCAGCTCGACCCGTACGAAGAGCTGGCGCCCGGACATGCCCATCCCCCGGGCGGCCTCCACGACCGCGCTGTCCACCTCCCGCATCCCGACGTAGGCGTTGGTCAGCAGGGGCGGCACGGCGAAGAGCACCAGAGCGATGATCGTGGGCACCGAGCCCGAGTTGCGCAGCGGCGAGACCATGAACAGGGCGAGCACGGCGAACACCGGCACCGCGCGGCCCACATTGGAGATATTGACGGCGAGCGCGCCGCCCTTGCCGATATGCCCCAGATAGAGGGCTATGGGCAGGGCTATGGCGCACGCCAGCGCGAGCGCGACCCCGCTGACAAGTACGTGCTCTGCCAGTCGCCGCCACACCCCGCTCTCACCGGACCAGTTGGCACCGGTGGTCAGCCAGCTGACCGCCTCTCCCAGAACTCCCATGGTCAGCTCACCGCCTTCATGGCATCGGCCGGCTCGGCCCCGCGGGTACCGGTCGCGGCCGACCCGGTCCCGGCCGACCCGGTCCCGGCCGGCCCGGTCGGCGCGGCTTTACGGCCGGACGTACGGGTCGGACGTATGCGCGTCCAGGGCGTCAGCAGCCGCTGCACTCCGAGGAGCAGCAGATCGGCGACCACCGCGAGCAGCACACACAGCACCGAGGCCGTCAGCACCTGCGCCTTGAAGAAGCTCGGCAGCGCGTCCTCGATGAGATTGCCGAGCCCGCCCCGGCCGACGATCGACCCGACCGTGGTCAGCGCGACCGTCGACACCGTCGCTATGCGCAGGCCCGCCATCAGCGCGGGCAGCGCCAGGGGCAGCTCGACCTCCCAGAGCAGCCGCCCCGGTCCGTACCCCATCCCGCGGGCCGCCTCCCGTGCCTCTTCCGGCACCGCTTCGAGCCCCGCGATGATGTTCCGCACGAGAATCGTCAGTGAATAGAGCACCAGGCCGGTGATCACCAGACCGGCGGAGAGCCCGAAGAGCGGCAGCAGCAGCGAGAACATCGCCAGCGACGGAATCGTGTAGAGCAGTGTCGTCAGCCCCAGCACCGGTCCGGCCCATGACGGCCTGCTCCGCGCCAGCAGGGCCAGCGGAAATGCCACCAATAGTCCTATGACGACCGAGACCGCGGTGATCCACACATGCTGGACCGTGGCGTCGATCAACTCCTGACTACGGGAGCGGAGATATTCCCCGCAGATCCAGTCGTTCGCCGCCAGGCACCCTTGCGTACTCATCCATCCCCGCCTCCCCCGTCTTCCCGAACGTATGTCTGGCTCTATGTCCTGGCGACCCTAACCCCGACCACTGACATTCGCGGAAGCCCGCCACATTCCAGCAACATGGCCTTCACACAACACGCCGCACAATGGGGAACCATGATCCGATTCGAGCACGTCACCAAGCGGTACCCGGACGGTACGACCGCTGTCGACGACCTCTCCTTCGAGGTCCCCCAGGGCGAACTGGTCACGCTCGTCGGGCCTTCCGGCTGTGGCAAGACCACCACGATGAAAATGGTCAACCGTCTCATCGAGCCGACCGAGGGACGGATATTCCTCGACGGGGACGACATATCCGCCATCGACCCCGTGCGGCTCAGGCGCCGTATCGGCTATGTCATCCAGCAGGTCGGCCTCTTCCCGCACAAGACGGTCCTGGAGAACACCGCGACCGTCCCCCATCTGCTGGGATGGCAGCGCGGCAAGAGCCGCGAGCGCGCCGCCGAACTCCTCGACCTGGTCGGTCTCGACCCGTCCGTCTACGGCGACCGCTACCCCGAGCAGCTCTCCGGCGGCCAGCGCCAGCGCGTCGGCGTGGCCCGCGCCCTGGCGGCGGACCCGCCCGTCCTGCTGATGGACGAGCCGTTCGGCGCGGTCGACCCCGTCGTACGCGACCATCTGCAGAGCGAGTTCCTCAAGCTCCAGGCGGCGGTCCGGAAAACTGTGCTGTTTGTCACGCACGACATCGAGGAAGCGGTCCGGCTCGGTGACCGCATCGCCGTCTACGGACAGGGCAGGATCGAACAGTTCGACGCCCCCGCCGCCGTGCTCGGCACCCCCGCCACCCCGTATGTCGCCGATTTCGTCGGCGCGGACCGGGGTCTGAAGCGGCTCTCCGTCACCTCCATCGAGGAGGGCGACCTCGAACAGCCGCCCGTCGTCCATCTCGACGACCCGCTGGGGCGCGCCGCGGCGAAGCTCGCCAAGGAGGGCGCGCGCTGGGCCGTCGTCCTGGACTCGGCCGACAATCTGCACGGCTGGATCTCCACCGAGCAGACCGGCGCCTCCGGGACCGTACGGGAGCACGCGCGCCGGATGGAGGCATGGCTGCCGGTCGGCGCCTCCCTGAAGCAGGCGTTCGCGACGATGCTCCAGCACGACGCGGGGTGGATCGCGGTGATCGACAAGGAGGAGACGGGGCGCTTCCTCGGGGTCCTCACCCCGGCCAGGCTGCACGAGGCGCTGCGCCGGTCGATCGACGCGGACGCGCAGGCCATCCCCCGTACGGAGGTGGAGCTGGAGACGGTCAGCAAGGTCGCCTCCGTCTGAGGGCCGCCACGGCGACGCCAGGGCGCCAGCGCGGCAGGGCGCCAGGGCGGCAGGGCGCCAGCGCGGCAGGGCGATCAGTTCGAGTAGAGCCGCCCGCTCATCCACTCCAGGGCCGGCGGGATCTCCCGGCGCCAGGTGTTGAAGTTGTGCCCGCCGCTGTCGAGGATGATCGACGACACATGCGAGGGCGCTTTGACCTTGCTGATGAACGTCCGCGTGGCCTTGAGGTTTCCCTCGCCCTTCTTGGACGAGGTGACCAGGAGGGACACCGGGCCCTGCGGCCGGTTGTCCAGGCTCCACAGCAGGTCGGAGCGGTTGCGCAGCTGCTTGTCGCCCCGGAAGAGATCACCGGTCGTCGGATCGACGGGCGCCTTGTAGTACGCCGAGAGCCCGACGCCCACGGAGTACCGCTCAGGATGGTGCATGGCGATCTTCAGCGCGCAGTAGCCGCCGGTGGAGTTGCCGATGATGCCCCAGCTCTTCGGCTCGCGCCCGACCCGGTACGTCCGGGACACCGCCAGCGGCAGATCCTTGGCGAAGAACGTCTCCGTCTGCGGGCCGCGCGGGATGTCCACGCACTCGGTGTCCCTCGGCGGCGCCACGGTGGGCCGCAGCATCACCAGCACCATCGGCTGCATCTTGCCGTCCTTGGCCAGCTGCCAGGCGGTCTTCGGATAGTTCAGCCCCTTGATCAGGTTCTCCGCCATCCCCGGATAGCCGGTGAGCACCACGGCGACCGGGAAGGTCCGGTGCACGAATCCCGGCCGGAAGTACTCCGGCGGGAGATAGACGTACGCGGTGCTGTCGATTCCGGATTTCGGGCCGCTGACGACGATCCGCTGGACCTGGCCGGCCACCGAGGGCACCGAACCGCCGGGCGTGGGCGTGCGCTGGGTGTCCATCACCGTCACGTGAGTGCCGCCCGCCGAGTGATCGACGACCGCTCCCAGGTCCTGCTTGCGCCCGAACAGGTCGGACCACGATCCATAGAAGAGGAAGGAGTTGTTGGCGACGAGACCGACCGCCATGAACACCGCCACCTGCGTGGCGAACAGGAGTCCGATCCGGCCGAGCACCACGCGTGGCGTACCGCGCGACAGGCGCGGCCACAGCCAGATGGTCACGACGAACAGCCCAACAGCCAGCAGGACGGCCAAGATCAGGACTTTACGGCTGGTAAGACCCATGTCGACCGAGCTTTCTCCTGTGAGATTTTCCGAAACGCTGAAGAACCCGACCTCTGAAAGCCCCGTCCTGGAGGTCGCGAAATGTCCGGCCCGCGAAGAAGAGGCGGAGCCGGGCACCACGCTCTCTCGCGGAACCACGGGAAGCGATGTCCGTAACTCAGGATGGGGATAAATCAGGATCAGTTCCGGGTCGGTCACAGCACAACACGGGCATACCTCCCAGGCCACTGACACGCCGTCTGTTCCGCCGGACCCGACGTCTGTTCCCACGGATCCGACGTCCGCCCCGCGGCCCGCGCCCCGAATCCGTCCCCGCCTGGTCGGCACCACCCGCACGCTCGTCGGGCCGATGGATATCGCGGGTCCGCACCGCCCGAGGCCGCGTCCGGCCCGCCCAGGGGTGTGTCACTCGCCCGTCGGGCGGATCCGGCCGGGCGGCCCGCCCCCGGGGAGACCCCCTAGGGTGGGCGTATGAGTACGTTGCACGCGCGGGGCACGGTCGAGGGACTGCCGGAGTGGGACCGCTGTGCGGTGATGGGGGTCATCAATGTGACGCCCGATTCCTTCTCCGACGGTGGCCGCTGGTTCGACACCACCGCCGCCGTCAAGCACGGTCTCGATCTTGTCGCCGAGGGCGCGGACCTGGTGGACGTCGGTGGTGAGTCGACCAGGCCCGGCGCCACCCGCGTGGACGAGGACGAGGAGCTCAGGCGCGTGATCCCCGTCGTACGGGGCCTGGCGGCCGAAGGCGTCACCGTCTCCGTCGACACCATGCGCGCCGCCGTCGCCGAGCAGGCCGTCGCGGCCGGTGCCGCGCTGGTCAATGACGTCAGCGGCGGACTCGCGGACCCCGCCATGGTGCCCGCGGTCGCCGCCGCGGACGTGCCGTTCGTGGTGATGCACTGGCGCGGTTTCAGCGAGCGGATGAACAGCCGCGCCACCTATACGGACGTCGTAGCGGAGGTCGTCGCCGAACTGCGTGCCCGGATGGACGCGGTGGTGGCCGGAGGCGTCGCCCCCGAGCGGCTTGTCATCGATCCCGGCCTCGGCTTCGCCAAGCGGGCCGAACACGATCTCGCGCTCCTCGCACACCTCACCGAGCTGCGTGCCCTGGGCCGGCCGCTTCTGGTCGCGGCCTCCCGTAAACGCTTCCTCGGACATGTCCTCGCCGACGGCGAGGGCTCCCCGCCGCCCGCCCGCGAGCGCGACGCGGCCAGCGCCGCCGTCTCCGCGATCGCCGCCCACCAGGGCGCCTGGGCGGTCCGCGTCCATGAGGTACGGGCCACCGCCGACGCGGTACGGGTGGCCCGGGCCGTCGAGGGAGCCCAGTGACCGCGCGCACGGACAACGAACAGGTCGAGGTGGCCAACACCACGTTCTACGAGGCGATGGAGCGCGGTGACTTCGACGCGCTGTCCGCGCTCTGGCTGGACGGCGACGACGACGGGATCTCCTGCGTCCACCCGGGCTGGCCCGTGCTCACCGGCCGCGGGGAAGTACTCCGCTCATACGCGCTGATCATGGCGAACACCGAGTACATCCAGTTCTTCCTGACCGATGTCGTGGTGTCGGTCTGCTCCGACACCGCGCTGGTGACCTGCACCGAGAACATCCTCAGCGGTGGCCCCGCCGAGGAGAGCGGCGAGCTCGGACCGCTCGTCGGCCAGCTGGTCGTCGCCACCAACGTCTTCCGCCGCACACCCGAAGGGTGGAAAATCTGGTCACATCATGGCTCACCGGTTCTGGCCGAAACCGATGAGGAAACGGACGACGAGACACCCGCGTGAGTGGGTAGGCAGCTCCTGCGGGCCGATCGGCGGGTTCGGGCAGGGCCGGCCCCCGGGCAACCTCACACCTGTCCCTCACCCCCCGCACGAGAGCACTGTCCGTGCCCGCGGGTAGATTCAAATGAGGGAACCCAGCCGCCCGCACCCGGCCGGGTGCCCCGACGACCAACGACAGCAGGAGTGATTCGCGTGGATCGTGTCGCGCTGCGCGGCCTCAAGGCCCGCGGGCATCATGGCGTCTTCCCCCGGGAGCGCGAGGAGGGCCAGACCTTCATCGTGGACCTGATGCTCGGCCTCGACACCCGCCCCGCGGCCGCCGACGACGACCTGTCGAAGACCGTGCACTACGGGATCGTGGCCGAAGAGGTCGTGGAGGTCGTCCAGGGAGAGCCGGTCGACCTGATCGAGACGCTGGCGGAACGGATCGCCCAGCAGTGCCTGAAACACGACGGCGTCCAGGAGGTCGAGGTGGTCGTACACAAACCCGACGCCCCGATCACCGTCCCCTTCGACGATGTGACCATCACCATCACCCGGAGCCGAGTATGAGTGTGTTTTCCGCCAACGGTCCCCAGGGCGACCCGACCGTACAGCCGGTGCCCGCCTCCGTGGTCGCCCAGGTCGACGCCGCCGACACCACGCTGTCCAACCCGAAACGCGCCGTGGTCTCCCTCGGTTCCAATCTCGGCAATCGCCTGGAGACGATCCAGGGCGCCATCGACGCCCTGGAGGACACCCCGGGACTGCGGGTCAAGGCGGTCTCCCCGGTGTACGAGACCGAGCCCTGGGGCGTCGAGCCCGGCTCCCAGCCGTCCTACTTCAACGCGGTCGTCGTGATCAAGACGACGCTGCCGCCGTCCTCACTGCTGGAGCGCGGGCAGGCCATCGAGGAGGCCTTCGACCGGGTCCGCGAGGAGCGCTGGGGCGCGCGCACCATCGATGTGGACATCGTGGCGTACGCGGATGTCGTCTCGGACGACCCGCTGCTCACCCTCCCCCACCCCAGGGTCCATGAGCGCGCCTTCGTCCTCGCACCGTGGCACGACGTGGAGCCGGAAGCGCAGGTCCCGGGCCGTGGCCCGGTCGCCGAACTGCTCGCGGACGCCGACCGCGGCGGTATCCAGACCCGGACCGATCTGGAACTCCGCCTGCCCGAGTAGTGGTTAGGCTCAGCGGGGTCGGTACGGCGAGGATCGGTACAGCGAGGCGAAGGGCTTTCTCGGTGAAGCAGTTGCGGATCGGCGTCCTCGCCGGCCTGTTCGTGGTGGCGGGTGTGCTCTCCTGGGGCGCCGCCCGCCTGTGGGACTCCTTCGGCACGCTGCCGAGCGTCCCCCTCGCGGCGCCGATCGTGCTCGCGGTGATCGCCGTGGTCCTGACCGCGACGGCCCTCTCGCTGCGCGCTCGGCTGAAGGCCCAGCGGGAGCGCCGCCCCGGCGCGCAGGGCGTGAATCCACTGATGGCGGCCCGCGCGGTGGTCTTCGGCCAGGCAAGCGCCCTGGTCGCCGCCCTCGTCTCCGGTATGTACGGCGGTACGGGCGTCTTCCTGCTCGGCTCCCTCGACATCCCCGCCCGCCGCGACCAGGCCATCTACGCGGCGTTCTCCGTCCTCGCGGGCATCGCGGTGATCGTCGCGGCGTTCTTCCTGGAGCGGGTCTGCAAACTCCCGGAGGACCACGACAAGAACGGCACCGCCCCGGCGGGCCCCACCACCTGATCGCGCGGACCCTCGGCCGGCCCCGCTCAGCGGGCCATGATCAGACTCATCGCCTCCGCGCGGGTGGCCGCGGCGCGCAGCTGGCCGCGCACGGCCGAAGTGATCGTCTTGGCGCCCGGCTTCCGTACGCCTCGCATGGTCATGCACATGTGCTCGCACTCGATGACCACGATCACCCCGCGCGGGTCCAGGATCTCCATCAGCGAGTCGGCGATCTGCGTCGTCAGCCGTTCCTGGACCTGCGGCCGGCGGGCGAACACATCCACCAGCCGGGCCAGCTTGGACAGTCCGGTGATCTTCCCGTCCGAGGACGGGATATAGCCGACATGGGCGACCCCGACGAAGGGCACCAGATGATGTTCACATGACGACATCACTTCGATGTCCTTCACAAGGACCATCTCGTCGTGGCCGAGGTCGAACGTCGTGGTCAGCACCTCTTCGGGGGTCTGCCAGAGCCCGGCGAATATTTCCCTGTACGCCCGCGCCACCCGGCCGGGAGTGGCCCGTAGCCCCTCTCGGTCCGGGTCCTCCCCCACCGCGATCAGCAGCTCGCGCACCGCATTCTCGGCCCGCTTCTCATCGAATTCGCGGATGGGGCTCTCCCCGTCCAGCATCACCGGGTCGGTCATGTGTGCCTCGTTCCTGTGCCGTTCTGTGGGCGGGCAAACGAATGCCGCGCCCCCACAGGCTAAAACCTGGGGGGCGCGGCATCCATTCCGGGCCAGGTGAGGCGCCCGGATCAGCTCTCGGGACGCTCCTCGGGAACCGCCTCGCCGGGCGTCTCTCCGCTCGTCACCGCGGGCATCCCGCCGTTCGAACCGGACGCGCCATTGGTGAGCGCCAGCTCCTTGGGCGAGAGCACCGGCGGCCGCGTCGAGGGGGTACGCCGCGAGGAGCCGGTCCACGCCGGACGGGACGGGCGCTTCACGATGGTCGAGAAGATCTCGGCGATCTGTTCCTTGTTCAGCGTCTCCTTCTCCAGGAGCGCCAGGACCAGATTGTCGAGCACATCGCGATTCTCGACGAGAATCTCCCACGCCTCGTTGTGCGCGGTCTCGATGAGCTTCTTGACCTCTTCGTCGACCAGCGCCGCGACCTCTTCCGAGTAATCGCGCTGATGCGCCATCTCCCGGCCGAGGAACGGTTCGGTGTTGTCGCCGCCGAACTTGATCGCGCCGAGCCGCTCGGTCATGCCGTACTGCGTGACCATCGCCCGAGCCGTGGCCGTGGCCTTCTCGATGTCGTTGGCCGCGCCCGTCGTCGGGTCGTGGAAGACCAGTTCCTCGGCCGCGCGCCCGCCCATCATGTAGGCGAGCTGGTCCAGCATCTCATTGCGCGTGGTCGAGTACTTGTCCTCGTCGGGCAGGACCATGGTGTAGCCCAGGGCCCGGCCGCGCGACAGGATCGTGATCTTGTGGACCGGGTCGGAGTTCGGAGACGCCGCCGCGACCAGGGCGTGACCGCCCTCGTGGTACGCGGTGATCTTCTTTTCCTTCTCGGACATGATCCGGGTCCGCTTCTGCGGGCCCGCCACGACGCGGTCGATCGCCTCGTCCAGGGAGTGGTTGTCGACCAGCTTCTTGTCGCTGCGCGCCGTCAGGAGCGCCGCTTCGTTCAGCACGTTCGCCAGGTCCGCGCCGGTGAAGCCGGGCGTACGACGGGCGACGGCGCCCAGATCGACGTCCGGGGCGACCGGCTTGCCCTTCTGGTGGACCTTCAGGATCTCCAGCCGGCCCTGCATGTCGGGGCGGTCGACGGCGATCTGCCGGTCGAAGCGGCCCGGGCGCAGCAGCGCGGGGTCGAGGATGTCCGGCCGGTTCGTGGCGGCGATCAGGATGACGCCGCCCTTCACATCGAAGCCGTCCATCTCCACGAGCAGTTGGTTCAGCGTCTGCTCGCGCTCGTCATGGCCGCCGCCGAGACCCGCGCCGCGGTGCCGGCCGACGGCGTCGATCTCGTCGACGAAGACGATCGCCGGGGCGTTCGCCTTGGCCTGCTCGAAGAGGTCACGTACCCGCGAGGCGCCGACACCGACGAACATCTCGACGAAGTCGGAACCGGAGATCGAGTAGAACGGCACCCCGGCCTCACCCGCGACCGCGCGGGCGAGCAGCGTCTTGCCCGTACCGGGCGGGCCGTAGAGCAGCACACCCTTCGGGATCTTGGCGCCGACGGCCTGGAACTTCGCCGGCTCCTGGAGGAACTCCTTGATCTCATGGAGCTCTTCGACCGCCTCGTCGGACCCGGCCACATCGGCGAAGGTCGTCTTCGGGGTGTCCTTGGTGATCAGCTTGGCCTTGGACTTCCCGAACTGCATGACACGGGAGCCGCCGCCCTGCATCTGATTCATCAGGAACAGGAAGACCACGACGATCAGGACAAAGGGGAGCAGCGAGAGCAGCACCGAGACGAACGGGCTCTGCTTCGACGGCGAGACCGTATAGCCCTTGCTGATGTCGCCGTTCTGGAACTTGGTCTGGAGCGTCTTGGCGAGCGTCGCACCCTGGCTGCCGATATAGCTCGCCTGGATCTTGTCGCTGCCGTTGATCTTCTGGCCGTTCTTGAGGTCGACCTTGATGATCTGTTCGTCGCCGGTGGTCAGTCTGACCTGCTCGGCCTGGTTCTTGTCGATCGCCTGGACGACCTGACCGGTGTCCACTGTCTTGTAGCCGCCCGACGAGCCGACGACCTGCATCAACACGACCACGGCGAGGACGGCCAGCACGATCCACATGACCGGCCCACGGAAGTATCGCTTCACGTCCATCCATACGGAGCGAAGTCGCCCCGTCCCTCCTGCCCGTAGGTAAATGCTGCTGTGAGAAAAGACTGTTCTTCGGACGGTACCCCAGCATTGTGGCCCGCGATCGCACGGGACGGCTGGCAAACCCGTCTTCCCATGCTTCAACGGCGCGAGGGCGTCTGGGGTTCCCGGCCGCGGCGAAGCCTGTCCCTGGAACTTCGCCGCTCTTCGGAGCGCTCAGGTGCGCCGAGGTGCGCCGAGGTGCGCTCTGGACCCTGTCAGGGTCTAACCGCCGTACACATGTGGAGCGAGTGTCCCGACGAAAGGCATGTTGCGGTACTTTTCCGAGTAATCCAGGCCATATCCCACGACAAACTCATTGGGAATGTCAAAGCCGATCCATTTGACGTCGATCGCGACCTTTGCGGCATCCGGCTTACGGAGCAGGGTGCAGACTTCGAGCGAGGCCGGCTCCCGCGAACCGAGGTTGGAGAGCAGCCACGACAGGGTCAGACCCGAGTCGATGATGTCCTCGACGATCAGTACGTGCTTGCCCTTGATGTCGGTGTCCAGATCTTTGAGGATCCGGACCACACCGGAGGACTGCGTGCCCGCCCCGTACGAGGAGACGGCCATCCAGTCCATCGTCACGGGGGTGGACAGCGCCCGCGCCAGGTCCGCCATGACCATCACGGCGCCCTTGAGGACTCCGACGAGAAGCAGGTCCTTGCCCGCGTACTCCGCGTCGATCTTCGCGGCCAGTTCGGCCAGCTTCGCGTCGATCTCTTCCTTGGTGATGAGCACCGACTGGAGGTCGTTGCCCATGTCCTTGTCGTCCACCCGCATCACTTTCGTCGTCGGCCAGGGGTCCGGGGCCAAGGCACTGGCGGCCCGGGAGACACAGCCGTAAGTGCATCAGCGCTTCAGCCCTGCCGGATGACCAGTCTGCCACCCTGCCTCCGGGCCTCCACGCGGCCGGGCAGGTTGATGGCTCCCTGGCCGCGCCAGCCGGTGATCAGGCGGTCGACCTCTTCGATGTGACGGGCGAACAGCGAACCCGCGGGGGCGCCCGCGGCGATGACCGCCCGGCGCAGCACGCGACGGCGGACGGCGGGCGGGAGGACGTACAGCTTGGCGCACCTCAATTGCCCGGAATCGTCCCGCACGGACTCCTCGACGGTGGCGGCCCAGGTGTCCAGGGCGTCGGCGTCGTCGCGGGAGAGCTGTGCCGTACGGGCCAGGGCCTCGACGACGCCCTTGCCGAGCGCCTTCTCCAGGGCCGGCAGCCCTTCGTGGCGCAGTCGTGAACGGGTGTACGCGGGGTCGGTGTTGTGCGGGTCGTCCCAGACGGGGATCGACTGGACCAGGCAGGCCTTGCGGGCGGTCTGCCGGTCGAGCTGGAGGAAGGGGCGTCGGTAGCGGCCGGCCGCCCCCGAGACGGCGGCCATTCCGGACAGCGAGCGGGTGCCCGAGCCGCGGGCGAGCCCGAGCAGCACGGTCTCGGCCTGGTCGTCGCGGGTGTGGCCGAGCAGGACGGCGGCGGCCCGGTGGCGCTCCGCGGCGGCGTCGAGCGCAGCGTAGCGGGCGTCGCGCGCGGCGGCCTCAGGACCGCCTTCCCGGCCGACGGTCACGGCGACGGATTCGACGGGGTCCAGGCGCATGGCACGGAGTCGGGTGACGACTTCGGCGGCGCGGAGGGCGGAGCCGGCCTGGAGGCCGTGGTCGACGGTGATGGCTCCGGCGCGGACGGAAAGCTTGGGGGCCTCGAAGGCGAGGGCGGAGGCGAGCGCCATGGAGTCGGCGCCGCCGGAGCAGGCGACGAGCACGAGGGGGGGCTCGCCGGCGGGGACGGAGCCGGCGGAGAGGTTCTCCGGCCGGTCGGTGAGGACGTCGTGGAGTACGCGGCGGACCGCCAGGCGTATCGCCGCGACCGCAGGATGGGGACCCATATCCGGTGCCCTTCGTGATGTTATTTGGGGGGTGCCTCGGTCGGAGTAAGGACGGAGAGCGTCACTCAGAGTGCGTCGATGGTGACAGAACCGAGCCATTACCCGAGCATTGCACGCCTATCCCTCACCCACGGTCCCTCGGATGGGTGATACCTGAGGCGTACTACTGCCGCGAGCCGCGCCCGTCTCAGGAGTCCGCCTTGCGGTGCACCCGTGCGATCCAGTCCGCCGGTTTAGCGATCTCCGCCTTGGTGGGCAGGGTGTTCGGCGAGGTCCAGACCCGGTTGAAGCCGTCCATGCCGGTCTCCTCGACGACGGCCCGTACGAACCGTTCCCCGTCCCGGTACTGGCGCAGCTTGGCGTCGAGGCCGAGCAGTTTGCGCAGCGCCTGGTCGAGGCGGCCGGCGCCCCGGGCCCTGCGCTGCTGGAACTTCTCGCGGATCTCGGCGACCGACGGCACGACGGCCGGTCCGACGCCGTCCATCACATAGTCGGCGTGCCCTTCGAGCAGGGACATGACGGCGGTGAGGCGGCCGAGGATCTCGCGCTGTCCGGGGGTCTGCACCAGCTCGACGATGCTGCGTCCGTCCTCGTTCTCCTCGCCCTCCGGGCGACCGCCGGCGAGCGACTGAGCGGCCTCACGGAGCCGTTCGACGAGGGTCATCGGGTCGACCTCGGTCTGGTCGAGGAATGACTGGATCTCGCCCTGGAGGTGGTCGCGCAGCCAGGGCACGCCGGTGAACTGCGTGCGGTGGGTCTCCTCGTGGAGGGCGACCCAGAGCCTGAAGTCGTGGGGCTGCACGTCCAGTTCGCGTTCGACGTGGACGATGTTGGGGGCCACGAGCAGCAGTCGGCCGCCGCCGTTCGCGGCCGCGGGGAGATCGCGGGTGGCGGGGGCGAACGTCTCGTACTGGCCGAGGACACGGGACGACATGAACGACAGCAGCATGCCCAGCTCCACGCCGGTCACCTTGCCGCCGACCGCGCCGAGCACGGCGCCGCCGGGACCGCCGGGGCGGCGCTCCTGCATCTTCGCCAGGAGGGGCCCCAGCAGCTCGCGGAATCCGGCCACGTTCGCCTTGACCCAGCCGGCCCGGTCCACGACCAGGACCGGGGTGTCGGGCGGCTCATGGCCGTCGGGAACCATGCGCGTGTACGCGCGGACGTGCTCCTCCGAGGACTTCGCGTGCCGCCGCAGCTCGGCGACGATCTCCCGCGCCTCGTCGCGGGTCACCTCCGGTCCCGGCCGCACGAGGCGGGTCGCGGTCGCCACCGCGAGATTCCAGTCGACCATCTGGGCACCACCGATGCTCGTCATGCGTCAACCGTACGTGCTCGGCCCGGGGAGCGGTGGGGTGTGGGTGGCCCGGTTCTTCCCCTACGGGACCCTTAGGGGGCGCCTGATCACGGGACCAGGGCCGCGGAGAGCCGGTCCAGGGCCTTCTGGGCGGTGTCGGGGGCGGGGGTGGCGCCCGCCATGAAGGCGAAGGCCAGCAGTCGGCCCCGGGCGTCGACGACCGTGCCCGCCAAGGCGTTCACCCCGGTGAGCGTGCCGGTCTTGGCGCGGATGAGTCCGGCGGCGGGCCCGTCGTCCGCGTACCGGCTTCGGAGGGTGCCGTTGAACCCGGCGACCGGCAGTCCCGTGAGTACGGGGCGCAGCTCCGGGCGGGCGGGGTCGGCCGCGCGGGCCAGCAGCGCGGTGAGGAGGGCGGCGCTGACCTTGTCCTGGCGGTTGAGGCCGCTGCCGTCGGCGAAGCGCGCGCCGCTGACCGGCAGCCCGAGCTTCTTGAGCTCGGCGCCGACGGCGCGGCCCGCGCCCTCGAAGCTGGCGGGTTCGCCCGCCGCGAGGGCGGTCTGCCGGGCCAGGGACTCGGCGATGTCGTTGTCGCTGTCGGTCAGCGCGCGTTCGGCGAGGTCGGAGAGCGGGCGTGAGTAGGTCCTGGCGACGGTCGTCGAGGCCTTGGGGGTCTTGCCGGGCTCGGGCGCCGCCGAGGTACGGACGCCGCGCTCGCGCAGCAGCGCGGCGAAGACGCGGGCGGCGTCTCCCGCCGGATTGCCGCTGCGGGGGGCGGGTCCGCTGCGGGATGTGTCGAGCCGGCCCTGATCGGCCATCAGGGCGACGACGGGGGCGATGTTGTCGTTGGGGCCGATCGGGTGCTCCCGGCGGCCGGTGTAGAGGGAGGTGTCGTAGCGGAGCTCGACCTTGGTGATGCCCCGGTCGCGCAGCGCGCGGGCGGTGTCCTCGGCGAGTGCGCTCAGTCCTGACCGGCCGAGGGTGGCGTCACCGCCGCCGACCAGGGTGATCCTCCGGGCGTCGGCGGTGGAGGTCACCGTGGTGGCGATGCGGTGGTCGGGGCCGAGCGCGGAGAGCGCGGCGGCCACCGTCGCGACCTTGACCGTGGAGGCCGGGGTCATCGGGGTGCCGGCCGCCCTCTCGTACAGCGGCTCTCCGGTCGTGGCGTCGATGACGGAGGCCGACCGGGTCTCGCCGAGCGCGGGGTCGTCGAGGAGCGGTCCGAGCTTCTTCTTGAGATCCACGGACACGGTTCCGGCATTCGGGGGGTCGCTGTCGGGTGCGGAGAGCGCGGAGAGCACGCCGGCGGCGCTGGGGGCGGGCGTGGGCGTACGGGGGGCGGACGGGCCGTGAAGTGCGCCACCCGTACGGCTCTGCGCGACCGCCCAGTCCCGCTCGGCCTTACGCTGACCGGAGTCCCAGGGGCCGGCCGCGGCCACCGCCGCGGCGGCGAGCGCCATGCCGATCACGACGGAACCCGCCGTGAGCTGCCACACTTTCGGCTCAAGCACGGTTGACCAGCCCCTTTCGCGATCACACTGCTGCGTGGGGGACACTTAATCACTGCGCCTTGCCACGAGCATGGCACCCCGGCCAGGAGTGGGCCCGCTGTCCGCTCCCGGACGGGGGGTCTCCTGCGTGAAGTCGCAGCACCACTGACAAATGTGTTGATCATGGAGGAGCCACCCGTGGAGTTCGACGTCACCATCGAGATCCCTAAGGGTTCGCGGAACAAGTACGAGGTGGACCACGAGACCGGTCGGATCCGTCTTGACCGTCGTCTCTTCACCTCGACCAGCTACCCGGCCGACTACGGGTTCGTCGAGAACACCCTCGGCGAGGACGGCGACCCGCTGGACGCGCTGGTCATCCTCGACGAGCCGACCTTCCCGGGCTGCCTCATCAAGTGCCGTGCCATCGGCATGTTCCGGATGACGGACGAGGCCGGCGGCGACGACAAGCTGCTGTGCGTCCCCGCGTCCGACCCCCGGGTGGAGCACCTGCGCGACATCCATCACGTCTCGGAGTTCGACCGCCTGGAGATCCAGCACTTCTTCGAGGTCTACAAGGACCTGGAGCCCGGCAAGTCCGTCGAGGGCGCCGACTGGGTCGGCCGCGCCGAGGCCGAGGCCGAGATCGAGGCCTCCTACAAGCGACTTGAGGCCCAGGGCGGCGCGCACTGACCAGGCACTGACCTGGCACCGGCCGCCGGACGCAGGACGGGCGATGACGGGCGGCGTACCCCACGTGGGGTACGCCGCCCGTCCGCGTGTGTGACTCGTCCGTGTGTGTGACTGTCCATGTCCATGCCCATACTGGGCAGACGTGTGACTGCGCGGCGACCGGACAGGACCGAGATCGCCCCAGGAGCGAGGGAGCGGTGGGTGGTGGCGGAGTCCGGCGGTCAGGAGGACCGGAAGCCTCAGACGGACGAGGCGCACAGCGCCTTCACCCCGCCGTTCGGAGTGGAGCAGCCGCCGCTTCCCGAGGACGACCATCCGACGTCGGAGTTCGCCCTTCCCGAGGGGCTGAGCACGGAGCAGCCGGCCGAGCCGGAGGGCTCGGCCTTCGATCTGCCGGGCGGTGCGCCGGCCGGTGGGTCCGGTGGGTCCGGCGGGTGGCAGTCGCCCCACGCGTACACCCCCGCCCGGGGCGTCCCGGTGATCCAGTTGAGCAAGGAAGCGCCCTGGCAGGACCGTATGCGCACCCTGCTGCGGATGCCGTCCGGCGAGCGCCCCGTACCGGAGCGGGTCCAGCGCCACGACGACCAGGGGCCCGCCGTGCCCCGGGTGCTCGACCTGACACTGCGTATCGGTGAGCTGCTGCTGGCCGGCGGCGAGGGCGCCGAGGATGTCGAGGCCGCCATGTTCGCGGTCAGCCGCGCGTACGGCCTCGACCGCTGCGAGCCGACCGTCACCTTCACCCTGCTGTCCATCTCCCATCAGCCGTCGCTCGTGGACGACCCGGTGACGGCCAGCAGGACCGTACGCAGACGGGGCACCGACTACACCCGGCTGTCCGCCGTCTACACGCTCGTCGACGACATCACCACCGAGGACACGGACGTCACGCTGGAGGAGGCGTACCGACGGCTCGCGGAGATCCGCCGTAACCGGCACCCGTACCCCGGCTGGGCGCTGACCGCGTCCAGCGGGCTGCTGGCCGGGGCGGCGTCCGTGCTGGTCGGCGGTGGCGTGGTGGTGTTCGCGGCGGCGGCGCTCGGCGCGATGCTCGGCGACCGGCTGGCCTGGTTGTGCGCAGGGCGCGGGCTGCCGGAGTTCTATCAGTTCGTGGTGGCCGCGATGCCGCCCGCCGCGATGGGGGTGGCGCTGACGCTGCTCGGCCCGCATGTCTCGTGGGAGGGCCGGCCCTCGGCCGTGATCACCGGTGGTCTCTTCGCGCTGCTGCCGGGGCGGGCGCTGGTGGCGGGGGTGCAGGACGGGCTGACGGGCTATTACATCACCGCCGCCGCCCGGCTCCTGGAAGTCATGTACTTCTTCATCGCGATCGTCGTCGGTGTGCTGCTCGTGCTCTATCTGGGCGTCCAGTTGCACGCGCAGCTGACACCGGAAGCGGCGCTGCACAGCGAGGTACGGCCGGTGGCCCAGACCCTGGCGGCGGTGACTCTGAGCTTCGCCTTCGCGATCCTGCTCCAGCAGGACCGCTCGACCGTGCTGATGGTCTCGCTCAACGGCGGTGTGGCCTGGATCGTCTACGCGGCGATGCATGACGTGGGCGGTATCTCGCCGGTGGCCTCGACGGCGGTCGCCGCCGGTCTGGTGGGGCTCTTCGGGCAGCTTTTCTCGCGCTACCAGTTCGCCTCCGCGCTGCCCTACATCACGGCGGCGATCGGACCGCTGCTGCCGGGCTCGGCGACCTACTTCGGGCTGCTGGGCTTCGCGCAGAACGAGCCGGCCAGCGGGCTCACCTCGCTCTCCCAGGCCGTGGCGCTGGCGCTGGCGATCGCCGTCGGGGTGAATCTCGGTGGGGAGATCGCCCGGCTCTTCCTCACGGTGCCGGGGGCGAACCGGGCGTCGAGCCGCCGCGCGGCCAAGCGGACGCGCGGCTTCTGAGGGGTCTCGTCGAGGTGGTCAGCGCTTGGCGTGACGGCCGCGGCCACCGTTGCCCGGGGCGCCCGGCGTACCCGGGGCGCTCGGCGGCGCCATCGGGGCGCGCCCGTCCGTCGCGGCCGTACCCGGACCGACCAGGCCGTCATCGACGCCCGGCTGCCGCGCGGCTTCCTTCTTGGACTTGGAGCGCGCCCGCAGGAACTCGATCACGATCGGCAGCACCGAGAGCACCACGATGCCGATCAGGATCATCTCGATGTTCTCGGTCACGAAGTCGATCTTGCCGAGCGCGGCTCCCAGCAGCGTGACGCCCGCGCCCCACAGCGTGCCGCCGACGATGTTGTACGTGATGAACGCGCGGTAGTTCATCTGGCTCACACCGGCGATGATCGGCGTGAACGTACGGACGACGGGCACGAAGCGCGCCAGGACCAGCGACTTGGGGCCGTACTTCTCGAAGAACTCGTGCGCCTTCTCGACGTTCTCCTGCTTGAAGAACTTGGAGTCCGGACGCTTGAACAGCGCGGGCCCCACCTTCCGGCCGAAGAGATAGCCGACCTGGTCACCGATGATCGCGGCCAGCACGATCAGCAGACAGACCAGCCAGAGGGGGGTCTTGAGGGTGCCGGCCGTCACCAGCAGGCCGGTGGTGAAGAGGAGCGAGTCGCCCGGCAGGAAGAAGCCGATGAGCAGGCCGGATTCGGCGAAGACGATGACCAGAACACCGATCAGCCCGAAAGTCCCGATCAGATAATCCGGATCCAGCCAGCTGGGTCCGAGCGCAAGGGTGGTCACGGGTTCCGGACTCCTGTGTCATTAGTCGGTCGATCGTCGATTCGGCGTGGTCGGCCGCGCACAAGCTATCAACGCCTACCTGCCCTTCCAGGTTCCACCCGGCCCCTTACCGACGCACTCCGGATCCGGCCGGGGGCCCACACCGGACGCAGCCGGGGCAGACCCGCCCAAAGCAGCGGGCCCCGACGGCGCGACCGCGCCCGGGGAACAGAAGGGAAGCGTTACGGAAGGTGACGGATGGTTACGGTGAGCGCGTGCCCCATGACGTTCCGCCCGCCGCCCCGCCTCCCGCCCCGCCTCCTGCCCCGCCTTCCGGCCCGTCTCCCGCTCCGTCCCCCTCGGCCCGCACCCTGCTGCCCCTGGTCGTGCCCGCCCTGGTGGTCGGCGCCGCCTCGGCGCTCGTACTGCTGGGCGTGAGCGCGCTCGCGCATCGACTGGAGGACGTGCTCTGGAAGACGCTGCCCGACGCCCTCGGGGTCGGCCGCCACTCCACGCTCTGGATCATCGTGATGCTCACGGCCACCGGGCTCGCGGTGGGAATCGTCGTACGCCTGGTGTACGGCCACGCCGGACCCGACCCGGCCACCACCGGACTGATCGACGACCCGATGCCGCCCGGGGTGGTGCCGGGGCTGCTGCTGGTCACGGTGCTGGCGCTGGCGGGCGGGGTGAGCCTCGGCCCGGAGAATCCGATCACCGCCGTCAACATGGCGCTGGCCTACTGGCTGGGCCGCAAGGCGGCGCCCGGCACCCCGTGGGCGCTCTGGCCCTCGCTCGCCGCCGCGGGCACGATCGGGGCGCTGTTCGGTACGCCCGTGGCCGCCGCGCTGATCCTCACCGAGACACTCGCCGCGCGACCGGGACCCGACTCGCTCTGGGACGCGCTGTTCGGCCCGCTGCTCGCGGCCGGCGCGGGCGCGCTCATCACCGTGCTGGTCGCCCATCCGGTCTTCGACCTCGCGCTGCCCGCGTACACCGGCACCCACTGGAACGATCTGCTGGCAGCGCTCGTGATCACCCCGCTCGCGGCGGCGCTGGGGCTGGCGACCGTCTACGCGTTCCCGTACGTCCACGCCTTCTTCCGGCGTCTTGGCCACCCCGTACTGGCGATCACCGCGGGCGGACTGGTCCTCGGTCTGCTGGGGGCGCTCGGCGGGCCGCTGACGCTGTTCAAGGGGCTGGACGAGGTGAAGACGCTGGCCGCCGATCCGGCGGGCTGGTCGGCCGGCTCGTTCGCGCTGATGACGGTGGTGAAGGCGGCCGCGCTGGTCGTCGCCGCCGCCTGCGGCTTCCGCGGCGGCCGGATCTTCCCCGCCGTCTTCGTCGGGGTCGCGCTCGGCCTCTGCGCCCACGCGCTGGTCCCTGCCGTACAGCCCAGCCTGGGGGTGGTCTGCGGGGTGCTCGGCCTGCTGCTCGCGATCACCCGGCAGGGCTGGCTCAGCCTGTTCACCGCGGCGGTCCTGGTCGCCGATCCGAACGTGCTCTCGCTGCTGTGTGTCGCCGCGCCGGCGGGCTGGCTGCTGGTGACGGGCCGCCCCCGGATGCAGCTTCGCGAGGACGGCACGCCTCTGCGCTGACCGGCCCGGCCTCGACGGGCGGTTCGTACCGTTCGTCCGTATTCTCGCGATGGGAACCGTACCCACCGCGAGGAGATTCGCCGATGCCACTCCACCGAGGCGCGGACAAGGCGGCCGCAGTGCCCTGGAGCGAGCGCGACGAGATGCTCAGGCTCTCGATCAACCCCTTCTACGGGGAGGCCGATCCCACCAGCGAGATGACCTCGGCACCGGCCACCCAGCGGCTTCCCGACACCCCGACCCCGCCCGACACGGCGTACCAGCTGGTCCACGACGAGCTGATGCTCGACGGCAACTCACGGCTCAACCTCGCGACCTTCGTCACCACGTGGATGGAGCCGCAGGCCAGGACCCTCATGTCGGAGTGCCGGGACAAGAACATGATCGACAAAGACGAGTACCCGCGCACCGCCGAGCTGGAACGGCGCTGTGTGGCGATGCTCGCGGACCTCTGGAACGCCCCCGACCCGGCGGCGACCGTCGGCTGCTCGACGACGGGATCCAGTGAGGCCTGCATGCTGGCCGGGCTGGCGCTCAAGCGCCGCTGGGCCGCGCGCAACGCCTCGCGCTATCCGGCGACGGCCCGGCCCAATCTCGTCATGGGCATCAACGTGCAGGTCTGCTGGGACAAGTTCTGCAACTTCTGGGAGGTCGAGGCGCGGCAGGTGCCCATGGAGGGCGAGCGCTTCCATCTCGACCCGCGGGCCGCCGCCGAACTCTGCGACGAGAACACCATCGGGGTGGTCGCCGTCCTGGGCTCCACCTTCGACGGTTCGTACGAACCCGTCGCCGAGCTGTGCGCGGCGCTGGACGCGCTCCAGGAGCGTACGGGGCTCGACATCCCCGTCCATGTCGACGGGGCGTCGGGGGCCATGGTGGCGCCCTTCCTCGACGAGGACCTGGTCTGGGACTTCCGGCTGCCCCGCGTCTCCTCCATCAACACCTCCGGGCACAAGTACGGGCTGGTCTACCCGGGCGTCGGCTGGGCGCTGTGGCGCTCGCCCGCCGAACTCCCCGAGGAACTGGTCTTTCGCGTCAACTACCTGGGCGGTGACATGCCCACGTTCGCGCTGAACTTCTCCCGGCCGGGCGCGCAGGTCGTGGCGCAGTACTACACCTTCCTGCGGCTGGGCAGAGACGGATACCGCGCCGTCCAGCAGACGGCGCGGGACATCGCCGGGAGACTGGCCGGACGGATCGCGGAGATGAGCGAGTTCCGGCTGCTCACGCGGGGGAACGAACTGCCCGTGTTCGCGTTCACCACCGCCCCCGGCGTGACGTCCTTCGATGTCTTCGACGTCTCGCGCCGACTGCGCGAGCACGGCTGGCTCGTGCCCGCGTACACGTTTCCCGCCAACCGCCAGGACCTGTCCGTGCTGCGGGTGGTCTGCCGCAATGGCTTCTCGGCCGATCTGGGGGCGCTGCTGATGGCCGACCTGAAACGGATCATGCCCGAACTGCGCAGCCAGCAGTGCCCGTTGGGTCGGGACAAGGCGAGGGCGACAGCGTTCCATCACTAGTTCCATCGCTAGGCGTCCGGTCGTGCCGCGAGAGTCCCGCCCCCGGAACCGCTCTCCGGGGGCGGGACCGACGCGCCGCACATCAGCGGCTGAGCCGCCCCGCACGTCAGCGGCTGAGCCGCCCGAACCGGCGTACCGCCAGCGGGAAGAAGAGCACGAGCAGCGCCACCGGCCAGAGGACCGCCAGCGCCCCGGCGTGGTCCGCCGCCCAGGAACCGCCCGCCCCGCCCGGGTTGCCGAACAGATCGCGTACCGCCGTCGCCGTCGCCGACATGGGGTTCCACTCCACGACCGCGCCCAGCCAGCCCGGCATGGACTCGGGTGTCGCGAACGCGTTGGAGAGGAAGCCGATCGGCCAGACCAGGATCTGGACCATCTGCACCATCTCGGGCCGGCCCGCCACCATCGCCAGCTGGATCCCGAGCCAGAGCATCGCGAAGCGGAACAACAGCAGCAGTCCGAGAGCGCCGAGGAACGACGCGGTGCCGTCGTGCCAGCGCCAGCCGATCGCGTAGCCGACGCCGATCATCACGATCAGGCCGACCGCCGACTGGAGCATGTCCGCCACGCTCCGGCCCACCAGGACCGCCGACGACGCCATGGGCATCGAACGGAAGCGGTCCACCACCCCCTTGTTCAGGTCCTGGGTGACGGCGAGCATCGTGGACTCCAGGCCGAAGGCCATGGTCAGGGCGAGCATGCCGGGGACGAGGAATTCGACGTACGCCCCCTCGATCTCCCGTCCTCCGCCGATGAGATAACCGAACATCAGCAGCAGCATCACCGGGAAGACCAGCCCGAAGACGACCTGGACCGGCTGCCGTGCCCAGTGGGCGAGTTCGCGCCGGGTCATGGTCCAGGAGTCGGCGAGGGCCCAGCCGAGCCCGCTGCCTTCAGGGGGCGTGTCCGCGCCCGTGCCCGTGGACGCCGATGCCGTGGCGTTGACCGTCGTCACGCCGTCACCTCCCGCTGCTCGTGCCGATCGCGCCGATCGCGCCGACTCTGTGGGGCGCCGCCGTGCCCTTCCCCGCCGCCGTCTTTCTCGTCGGCGTCTTCCTCGTCGGCCTCCTTGCCCGTGAGATGGAGGAAGACCTCGTCCAGCGTCGGCCGGCGCAGAGCGATGTCCTCCGCCTCGATCCCCTCCGCGTGCAGGGCCCTTACGGTCTCCGTCAGCGCCGCCATCCGGTCCGCCACCGGCGCGCTCAACAGCCGCCGGTCCACGTCCGTACCGACGGCGTGCGTACCCGTGGTGCGTGCCAGCGCCCGCGCGCCGTCCGCGAGCCGGTCCGCGTCCCGCAGGACGACATCGATGCGGTCGCCGCCGATGCGCGCCTTCAGTTCGTCCGCCGTGCCCCGCGCGATGACCCGTCCGCTGTCCACCACCGAGATACGGTCGGCCAGTTGGTCGGCCTCCTCCAGGTACTGCGTCGTCAGCAGGACGGTCGTACCGCCGCCGACCAGCGAGCGCACCGCGCTCCACACCTCCGCCCGGCCGCGCGGATCGAGTCCGGTCGTCGGTTCGTCGAGGAAGAGCACCTCCGGGTCGGTGATCAGGGACGCCGCCAGATCGAGCCGGCGCCGCATGCCGCCGCTGTACTGCTTGACGGCCTTGCGCCCGGTGTCCGCCAGGCCGAACCGCACCAGCAGTTCGTCGGCCCGCTCCCCCGCGCGCCGGGCGCCAAGGTGGTAGAGCCGTCCGAACATCTCCAGGTTCTGCCGGCCGCCCAACTCCTCGTCGAGGGCCGCGTGCTGTCCCAGCAGCCCGATCCTCCGCCGTACGTCACGCGCCCGGGTCCGCACATCGAGCCCGGCCACCCGCACCAGCCCCTCGTCGGGCCGCAGCAGCGTGGTCAGGATCCGTACGGCCGTGGTCTTGCCCGCGCCGTTCGGTCCGAGCACGGCGTGCACCGTGCCGCGTGCCACCGTCAGATCGAACCCGTCGAGGGCCCACTTCTCGCCGTACCGCTTCCGTGCTCCCGCCACCACAATCACGTCGGTCACATCGGTCGCATCAGTCACATCGGTCAATGTCGTCGCCTCCCACCCAGTAATCAAACTTGACTACCGCGCGAGAAGAGTAACCCTGGCCCCTCGATTGGTCAAACTTGATTAGTGATGATCTCCGTCATGGGGAACGCCCGTCGCGTACGGGTTCTCCTCGCCCTCGCCGAGCACCGCCACAAAGGGCTCGCCCTCACCCGCGAAGGTGTACGCGCCGCCCTCGATGCGCTTGATCAGCCCCCGCGTCCACTGAGCGCCCGAGTCCGCCGAGTGCACCCACAGGTTCATGATCTCGCCGATGTGCCCGAGCTGTTCCGGGCCGTCCTCGGGCACATAGTGCTCGGTCACCGCGGCCCGCCAGGCCTCGATTCCGGCCACGCGCTCCTTGAGCAGTTCCACGACCTCGGCGCGCGGCAGATCGACGATGGCGCCGATCCCCGCCGACAGCACATCCATCTTCTGGTCGTAGACGGTCAGCGCCTCACGCACGAGCCGCAGATACTCCTCGCGGCCCGCCTCCGTCATCTCGTACTCGGTACGCGGCGGCCCGCCCACCGTGCTCGGAGCGACCTCGTGCGCCAGCAGAAGGCCCTGCTTCGCCATCTGCTTGAGCGCGTGATAGATCGAGCCGGGCTTGGCATTGGACCACTCGTGGGCGCCCCAGTACTCCAGGTCATTGCGCACCTGATAGCCGTGGGCCCGGCCATGCTGGCGGACCGCGCTGAGCACGAGCAGACGGATCGGTGACATTGCTCCAGGTTATGACCCCTGAGCCGGACACCCCCGCGGGGCCCGGACCGGCACCGGCCGGCTCCCGGGCCTCAGAAGGGGAAGGGGCTACGTCCGTGCTGCACCGAGATCCACTTCTGCGTCGTGAACGCCTCCACCGTCGCGTCGCCGTTGAGCCGGCCGAGCCCGGAGAACTTCTCACCGCCGAAGGCCACCAGCGGCTCGTCCTGCACGGTCGAGTCGTTGACATGCATCATGCCCGTCACGATCCGCTTGGCGAAGGCAACGCCACGCTCCACGTTCGCGGTGTGCACGGCCCCGCTCAGCCCGTACGGCGTGTTGTTCGCGAGCCGTACCGCCTCGTCCTCCCCGTCGAACGGGATCAGCAGCACCACAGGGCCGAAGATCTCCTGCCGCATCAGCGGGGAGCTCTCGTCCAGCCCCGCGAGCACCGTCGGCTCCACGAGATTGCCGCGCGTACGCCCCCGTACGAGCGCGGTCGCGCCCTCCGCCAGCGCCTGGTCCACCAGCGCCGTCAGGGCGTCCGCCTGGAAGGTGTTGATGACCGGGCCGATCTGGGTCTTCGGGTCGCGCGGATCACCGGTCCTGAGCGACGCCACCTTCGCCACGAACTTCTCGGTGAACCGCTTCTCGACGCTCCGGTCCACCAGGATCCGGTTGGCCGCCATACAGACCTGGCCCTGGTAGACGAACCGGCTCACGACCGCCGCGTTCACCGCGTAGTCGAGCCCCGCCTCATCGAGATCGTCGAGGACGACCAGCGCGCTGTTGCCGCTCAGTTCGAGAATGGTCCGTTTGAAGTTGCCGCCCGCCACGGCGCCGACGTGACGGCCGACCCGGTCCGAGCCCGCGAACGAGATCACCTTCGGCACGGGGTGCTCGATGAGCGCGTCCCCGACCTCCGCGATGTCCGTCACCACGACGTTGAGCAGTCCGGCCGGCAGCTCCGCGTCCTCGAAGAGCTTGGCTATGAGTCCGCCGCCGACGACGGGCGCGTTCTGGTTCGGCTTGATCACGACGGCGTTGCCGAGCGCGAGCGCGGGCGCCACCGACTTGATCGTCACCAGGAAGGGGAAGTTGAAGGGGCTGATCACGCCGATGACACCGACCGGCAACCGGTAGACGCGGTTCTCCTTGCCGTCCACCGGGGACGGCAGGATCCGGCCCTCGGGGCGCAGCGACAGCTGGATCGCCTCGCGCAGGAACTCCTGCGCGAGAGTGACCTCGTACACCGCCTTGAGCCGCGTACCGCCCAGCTCGTCGATGATCGCCTCGACGATGTCGTCCGTGCGCTCCTCGACCAGCCTGAGGACACGCTCGAAGACCCGGCGGCGGGTGTACGGACTGGTCGCGGCCCAGTCGCGCTGGGCGCGTTCGGCGGCGCGATACGCCTCGTCGATCTCCCGGACCGTGGCGATCGTGATGGCCGCGAGCTTCTCCCCGTTGTACGGATTGAAGTCGATTATGTCCCACGAGCCGCTGCCGGTCCGCCACTCGCCGTCGATGTACTGGTGGGCCAGGTCGGTGAAGTAGGACATGCGATCCCTTACTGCAGGTGCTGCAGGTGCAAACTCCTGATATGAGGCCATCGTACTGATGTCTCAGATCAGTTGGAGTAGTCCGCGCAGGACATCTCGGCTCTCCTCGGGTCCCGGGCTGTCCTTCTGTAGTCGCCCCATCACCCGTTCGTACTGGGCGACCTCCTCGCTCTTGTCCAGATACAGCGCACTGGTCAGCTGTTCCAGGAAGACGACGTCGGAGAGATCCGACTCGGGGAAGCTCAGCATGGTGAAGGCGCCGCTCTCGCCCGCGTGGCCGCCGAAGCTGAAGGGCATCACCTGGAGCGTGATGTTGGGCTGCTCCGAGATCTCGATCAGATGTCTCAACTGCCCCTGCATCACGGAGCGCTCGCCGTACGGGCGGCGCAGCGCCGCCTCGTCGAGGATGGCGTGAAAGCGCGGTGCCCGCTCGGACACGAGGACCTTCTGCCGCTCCAGCCGGAGCGCGACACGGCGGTCCACCTCGGCGCGGGGCGCCTCGGGCTGGCCGCGGGTGACGACGGCGTGCGCGTACGCCTCGGTCTGCAACAGACCGTGCACGAACTGCACTTCATAGATACGGATCAGTGAGGCGGCACCTTCGAGACCGATATATGTCTGGAACCAGCCGGGCAGCACATCGCCGAAGCTGTGCCACCACCCCGCGACATTCGCCTCCCGGGCAAGGCCGAGCAGGGCAGCGCGCTCGCCCTCGTCGGCGACCCCGTAGAGGGTCAGCAGGTCCTCGATGTCTCTGGCCTTGAAGCTCACCCGTCCCAACTCCATACGGCTGATCTTGGACTCGGATGCGCGGATCGAGTAGCCGGCGGCCTCACGTGTGATGCCGCGCGTCTCGCGCAGCCGCCTCAGTTGTGAGCCCAGCAGGATGCGCCGCACCACGGAACCGCCCGATTCGGCTGCGGTCACGTCTCCAACCCTCCCCATCACATGTGGATCTCCCCGGAGCACCCCCGAACTCCAAGTGCCGGATTCTGCCATCAAAACGCTTCAGCCCGTACTCATTCGATTACGGAAATAAGAAGGCTTTGCGGAGAGAGTAAAACTGGTCACGGGAAGAAATGCCCCAGAAACGGTACGGGAGGGGTGAAGTCCGGCGCGTGCACGTGCATCTGCCCTTGCATCTGCCGTACGCATTCGGAAGCATGGTCCCCGCGCACCTGCGTGCTCGTTCGTGATTGACGTGATGTTGACGCTGGACCACCGCAGTAACGCTACGGCCGCGAATCCCGGGAGTGCCTCGCATGGGGACGAATGGATCGACCATGCTCGAGCCGTTAAGGCAGGGGCTTCCCCCCATCGACCCCTCGGCGGCTGCGGGTTCGGTGTCGTGTGCGCTGCCCGCCCGCTATGAAGCGGTGCGCGGGGCACGGCAGTTCACCAGGAACACCCTGACCCAGTGGGAGCTGAGCGACCGCTTCGACGATGTCGCGCTGGTCGTCTCCGAACTCGTCACCAACGCGCTGCGGCACGCCCTGCCGGCCGACACCCCGCGCGAGCCCCAGGACGCTTCCGTACGGCTGCACCTGATGCGGTGGTCGTCGCGGCTGGTGTGCGCGGTACGGGACCCCAGCCACGCGAGCCCCGAGGCGCGGAAGACCGAGGAGGACTGCGCGGCGGAGTCCGGCCGGGGGCTGTTCCTGGTCGAGTCGTTCAGCGACACCTGGGGCTGGCACCCGCTGGCGGGATCGCTGCACGGCAAGGTGGTCTGGGCGCTGTTCCAGCTGCGGACGGCCGACTGACCGGCCGGTGCCGTCACTTACCGGCACTGGTACGTACTGGTGCTCGCGCGCTGGTGCTGGTGCCCGTGCTCGTAGGCTCGTACTGCGTACTGGTGGTAGCGGGCTTGCCGGTGTGCCGTTTCGGCCATCAGGCCATGGAAGCCGTGAATATTGGCCAGAGCTTGCCGCCCCGTACGCTCAGCCGCCCCTTGTCGGTCAGCCGCCCGCCGTCAGATGGTCGAACTCGCCATCCTTGACGCCCAGCAGCATGGCCTCGATCTCGGCGATCGTGTAGACCAGCGCGGGACCGTCGGGGTGGCGTGAGTTGCGTACCGCCACCTCACCGCCGGGCAGCTTGGCGAACTCCACGCACGATCCCTGGGAGTTGCTGTGCCTGCTCTTCTGCCAGACGACTCCGTGAAGCTCTGTGGCCGTAATGCCGTTGTACACGTGGTGCACAGGTCGCTCCCCGAGTTGCAAGGTGCAGTCGTCAACTTTCTCGGATCATAGCTGTGTTTCATGTGCTGATGCATGAGCAAATGCACGTGCACGCGGGGTGTTCCTTTGGTTACAGTCGCCGCCCCCGGCCCCCGGTCGCCCCCGCTTCTCCATAGAGACGCGATCCGGGGCCTTTCGGATCCCTCGCCGACCGATTGGTTGTTCGGGTACCCCGCGAACACAGGAAAACTCCCCGCGCGGTTCGAGCGCGGGGAGTCTCTGTACGGCCGGCCTACGGTCGGCGGGCCTGGGCCGGCGGTCCGACGGCGGGCCCGGGCCGGGGCACGGGCGGCTTGCGGTCCCCACGACGGGCGGACATCAGACCTCCAGGAGGGTGTCGAAGGCGGGCGGAAGGCGCTTCCAGGCGGCGCGGCCCGCGGCGTACTCGGCATCGGTCAGCAGACAGGAGTCCAGCAATTGCCCGATGCCCTCCCGGTCGAGACCGGGCGAGGTGAAGACCAGATGCTGGCAGCGGTCGCCGTGCAAGGGGTGCCAGTCCAGCGAGGCGGCGGCCCTGCGCGTCGGCGGGACCGTCTCCCACGCGGCGTCGGGCAGCGCCGCAAGCCAGGGGCCCACACTCTCCACGCAGAGCGCGCCACCGGCCGCGTCCCAGTGCAGGAGCGTGTCGGGGCGGTCCGCGAGCCAGAACCGGCCGCGGCTGCGGGCAGCGGCGCAGCACAGATCCTCCAGCGCCTGGTACAGCCGCTCCGGATGGAAGGGGCGCGCGCGGTGCCAGACGTATGTACCGACCCCGCACTCGTCCGCCTCCTGCGGCAGCAGCGCACAGGCCGGGTGCTGACGGGCGGCGGCGGCCTCGACATCGAATCCGCCGAGCGCGACGGCGGCCAGTTCCCCGGCCGACGCGCCCTCGCCGTCGATCCGTATCCGCTGTGCCGTCGGATGCAGTTGGGCGAGCAGCGCGTGGTCCTCGTCGTCCGCGAGCGGGCTGTCCACGACGGCGAGGACCGGCGCGTACTCCAGCTGCCGCGCCCATGTGTCGGCGATCGTCCGCTGGTCGGAGGCGGCGGCCGCGAGCCCGGCATCGGCCAGATCGTCGCCGTTGCCGAGGTACGGCAGCAGCAGCGCCGGGTCGACCGCGGTCAGCACCGCGCTGACGACAAGCCGCTCGCCGTGCGCGGCGATGACCTCGGCCATGGCCCGGGGCTCGACCGAGTCCCACAACTCGACGATCGCGAGGCGGGTGAGACCACCGTCGGCGAGCCGTTCCAGCTCGGGTACGAGATCTTCCCGCAGGGCGCAGCAGGCACAGTCGTTGACCAGTGCCGCCTCGCCCGTGGAGAGCAGCGCGGTGGCGTCGTGGACGGTCCGCACGACGGTGCCGCGGGTGGCCGTCGACAGATCGTGGTGGAGCGCGACGCTGCCGGGCACGGTGGCGAGAAGTCGCCGTACGGCCGCCTTGCGGGCGTCGGAGTGCAGCCCGCAGACGATCGCGACGGGCAGTCTGCTGTCGATGTCGCCCATCAACGGGCCCCGGGGCGGCGGCCGTAGCGGCGCTCGAAGCGCTCCACGCGGCCGGCGGTGTCGAGGACGCGGGCGGTACCCGTATAGAAGGGGTGGCTCGCCGAGGAGATCTCGACATCGACGACGGGGTAGGTGTGGCCGTCCTCCCAGACGACCGTCTTCTCGGCCGTCGCGGTCGAGCGGGTGAGGAAGGCGTAGTCGGCGGCCTTGTCGCGGAAGACGACGGGCTGGTACGCGGGGTGGATTCCGGGCTTCATGACGGCCTCTTCGTTCTCTTGTCTGCGTTCTCTTGTCTGCGTTCTCTTGTCCGCGGTCTCTCGTCCGCGTGCTCTCGTGCGTTCCGCCGCCGGCGATCTGTCGTCAGCGTTCTTCGCGGAAGTCGGTGTGCCGGCGCAGGAGCGGGTCGTACTTGCGCAGCGTCAGGCGGTCGGGGTTGTTACGGCGGTTCTTGCGGGTGACGTACGTGTAGCCGGTCCCCGCGGTGGAGCGGAGCTTGATGATCGGGCGCAGTTCATTGCGTGGCATGGGGCTAGTATATGGAAATGGTTTCCATTTCCAAAAAGAAGGATGTGTGACCTTGTCCGCCCACTGCCGGCTGACCGGGGCCAAGCCCGGCTTCGGCCATCAGATCTCCCACTCGCACCGGCGCACCGCGCGCCGCTTCGACCCCAACATCCAGCGCAAGCGCTACTGGCTGCCGAGCGAGGGCAGGCATGTCCGGCTCACCCTCAGTGCGAAGGCGATCAAGACCATCGACTCCATCGGCATCGAGGCCGCCGTCGCCCGGATCCGTGCCCGGGGGGTAAACGTCTGATGGCGAAGAAGAGCAAGATCGTCCGCAATGAGCGGCGCAAAGAGGTCGTGGAGCGATACGCCGCGCGCCGCGCCGAGTTGAAGGAGGTGATCCGGCGCCCCGGCACGCCCGAGGGGCAACGGCTGGCCGCACGGGAGGAATTGCGACGTCAGCCGCGTGACGCGAGCGCCACGCGGGTGCGCAACCGCGACAGCGTGGACGGCCGGCCACGCGGCCATCTCAGGAAGTTCGGCCTGTCCAGGGTGCGGATGCGCGAGCAGGCGCACGCCGGATTCCTTCCGGGAGTGCGCAAGTCCTCCTGGTAGTTTTGCGCGGTCCGGGCACCGACCCCAGGGGGTACTTGAACGTGCGGAATCTCGTACGGACCAGCGCGGCCACGACCGGGCTCGTCGTGGCACTCGCACTCACGCTCACAGGCTGCGGCGGGGACGGCGACGACTCGGCCAAGGACGGGGGCGGCGCCACGGCACCGAGCGCGACCAGCGGCGAGGGCTCCGGTTCGACCGCGGACTCCGGATCCGGCGCGGGCTCCGGCGCGGACGCTGCCGCGGCGAGCGTCGAGGGCACCTGGGCCGGGCTGAGCGACGGCAAGACCGTCGCGCTGTCGGTCAAGTCCGGCAAGGTCGCGCTCGTCGCGGACCAACATGTCTGCCAGGGCGCGGTGGAGGACATGGGCGAGCCGATGTTCTCCCTCAAGTGCGCCGACGGCGACACCGACCGCACCATGGGGACGATCGAGTCGAATGACGGCAAGACCCTGGTGATCTCCTGGGGCAAGGGTGTGCGGGACACGCTGGCGAAGGCCGGGGACAACAAGCTGCCGGACGGACTGTCGGGCGATCTGCCGACGGACCTGCCGACGCCGTAACGCCGTGATGCCGTGCTGACCGCGCCGTGACGCGGTCAGGGGGCGGGGCGGATACGGCCGCGCCGATCCGTTCCGCCCGGCCTGTCGGCCGAGTCCGGTCCGTCGGCCGGGCCCGGTCCGCCCGGCACCCGCGCCGCGTTCGCCGCGGAGGTCCCATGGGTCCAGCCCTCGGCGTCCGTCGCCCCCCGCACGCGCGTGGCCACCGTCTCCGGGAACATCCGGTCCATACGGTCGGCCACCGCCACCTCGCGGGCGGCGAGTACGGGCAGCAGCCCGCCAACGCCCTTGTCCGGCCGGTCCGCTCGCTCCTCCGTCGACCGCTCCGCCGCCGCCTGCTCCGCCGCCTGTTCCGTCGCCTGTTCCGTGGCCAGGGCCAGGCGTTCGCCGATGCGGTGAGCGTACGCCAGCAGGAACGACTGCCGGAATGTCTTCGTCCGCTTGCGCCCGGCCGCGCGCTGTCCGGCCTCCGCACGGGTCATCGCGGCCGTTCCCTGAACCAGCAGTGAGGTATGGAGCAGTTCGACCGCCTCCAGGTCCGGCTCGAAGCCGACGACCGTCGAGAAGCCGTACGCGCTGTTCCAGACGGCGCGGCAGCGGTTCGCCGAGGCCACGGCGTCGAGCAGGATCGCCTTCGCCGTCTCGTAGGGAGCGTCCACCCCGATACGGCACGCGCCGGGCACATCGCCCCGGTGCGTACGGTCGGCGAGCAGCGCCTCGTCGATGCTGTGCCGCGCCATCAGCTCCTGCGCCTTGGCGGTCAGCGCCTCCGCCTCCTGCGGGTAACCGGTCGCCTCCGCCTTGGCGAGCAGGGCGCGGATCCGGGTGAGCATGCGCGGCTCGCCGTCCGCGGGGGCGGCCACATGGAGGGGCGTACCGGGCACAGGACCGACCGGTTCGATCGCGGGCAGCCGGACGAGCAGCAGATACAACTCCAGTACGGCGGTGGCGTACGAGAAGCGGTCGGTCCGGTGGGGACGCGCTTCCCGCTCCTCGTCGAGATCCGCGAGCTGGGCGGCCCAGCGCGGCGGCAGCCGCTCATAACGCCGCGCCTCCGCCGCCGTCAGCTCGGCGAAGATCCGCAGGTGCGAGCCGTCGAGGTCGCGGCGTACGAGCCGTACGACATCGGCGGGCTGCCAGCCGCGTTCCCATGCCAGCCGCACGAACTGCGCACCGCGCAGCCGCAGTTCGGCGTCCGCCGCCGGATCCGCGGCGAGGAGGGAGGCGCCGGTGTCGATGCCGTCGGCGCCGCCGCGGTCCCCGGACCGCGCGGAGAGTACGGCCGCGAGGGCGCGCTCGACGGTACGGGCCGCCGCGCCGGCGGCGTCCTGGTCGCTCATGCCGCGGCCTCTGTGTGTTCCATGATCATGCGGGGTGCCTCCTCGGAACCGCTCCTTGCCGCGTTCCGATGGTCGCAGGTCCGTATCCGCGACCCTTGTCCACAGGCTGTGGATATCTCATCGCCGTTTTCGTACGGCGTACTACCGTGGACGCCTTCAACCAATGTCAGGGAGGGCACCCATGGGCGAGAACAAGCGGCGCATGCTGGCCGGAGAGTGGTACGTCCCCGACGACGAGGAACTGGGCACGGACACCGAACGGCGCTTCGCGCTGTGCGCGGCGTTCAACGCGAACGGCGGCGCCGCGCCGGCCGATCGCACCAGGATCCTCACAGAACTGCTCGGTTCGGTGGGGGAGGATGTCCGCATCCGGCCGCCCTTCCAGTGCGACTACGGGACATACATCAGTATCGGCGCCCGTACGTTCATCAACTTCAACGCGGTCTTTCTCGACGCGGCGCCGATCACCGTCGGTTCGGACGTCCAGATCGGGCCGAATGTCCAACTCCTCACCCCGACCCATGAACTCGGCGCGGCACGGCGCCGCGCGGGCTGGGAGAAGGCGTCGCCGGTGACGATCGGTGACAACGTCTGGCTGGGCGGCGGGGTGATCGTCTGCCCGGGAGTGACGATCGGCGAGAACACGGTGGTCGGCGCGGGGTCGGTGGTGACGAAGGATCTTCCGGCGGGTGTGCTGGCGGTGGGCAATCCCGCGCGGGTGATCCGCGAGTTGGCGGACTGAGCCGGGGGCGCGGCTCTGTCTCGCGGACGGCCTCACGGTGGGGGCGGCGGGTGCGTCAAGGGCGGCCGGGCGGGTGCGTCAAGGGCGGCGGGGGCGGCGCGGGGCGGCGGGGGCAGCGGGGGCAGCGGGGGCGAATTCGCACCACACCACCTTTCCCCGCGTGGCGCCCGCCTGGTCGCCCCAGTCCGCCGCCAGGGCCGTCACCAGCAGCAACCCCCGGCCCTCCGCCGCCTCCGCGTCGACCGACTCGATCCCCGTGGGCCACCTCGGGGGCGTACGGGACGGATCGGCGACCTCGACGCGCAGGCGGCCCCCCGTGCGCAGCAGGGTGAGGGAGACCGTGCCACGGGTGCAGCCGCAGAGGCAGATGCCGTGCCGCACGGCATTGGTGACGAGTTCACTGACCGCCAGCTCGACCGTGGCGATCAGCTCACCGTCCACCCGGCGCAGCGCGAGGACCTCACGGGCGTGGCGGCGGGCCTTGGGAGCCGCCTCCGGCCTGTGCGGGAGCGGGATCCTCGTGAGGGGCAACCAGGGCGGACCCTGGTCGTAGACATCGTGCGCAAGTCCACTGTCAGTGAGCATCGTTACTCTCGGACATCAATAGGTCACCGAAAGCAACCTATGTTGCCCGAGAGGAGTGCCGCCATGCCACATCACCCATACGAGGTCGCACCCGCCGTTCCGGCTGTTCCGGCCGTTCGGGCCGTTCCGGCTGTTCCGGGCGTTCGGGCTGTTTTGGCCGTTCCGACTCGTCGGGCCGAGCGTTATACGTCCCGCCGCTCGGCGCGTGCCGGCTCAGGGCGTCAGGACGAGCTTCCCGTTCGCGTGACCGTTCTCGCTCGTCTGCTGCGCTTGTGCCGCTTCCGCGAGCGGGAACGTACCGGCGATCCGCAGCCGCAGCGCGCCCTCCGCCGCCAGGCGGGCGTTCTCCGCGAGGCCCGCGCGCTTCTTCTCGGGCGTCGAGCTGCCGGCCCCGCCGGACGAGAAGGTCACGCCGAGTTCGGCGGCGGAGGGGTCGGCGATGGTCACGATCCGGTCGGTCGTCCCGCCGCGCAGCTCGATCGAGTCGGGCAGCGCTCCCTTGCCCGCCGTGTCGAAGACCGCGTCCACGCCCTGTGGCGCGACCTCGCGGACGCGTTCGACCAGCCCGTCGCCGTAGGTCACGGGGATGGCGCCCAGCGAGCGCACGTACGCGTGGTTGGCGGGGGACGCCGTGCCGATCACGACCGTGCCACGGGCCGTCGCGAGCTGCGCCGCCATCGACCCGACGGCTCCCGCCGCCCCGTGCAGCAGCAGGGTCTCGCCGTCGCGCAGCGCCAGTTCGTCGAGCACCCGCGCGGCGGTCTCCCCGGCGACCGGGATCGCCGCGGCCTCGGCCCACCCCAGCGAGGCGGGTTTGCGTACGGCCGTCCCGGCCAGGGCGTACTGCGCGTAGGCACCGGTGGCGGACCACCCCAGCACGTCATCGCCGACGGCGACGTCCGTGACCCCGGCGCCGACCTCGTCCACCACCCCGGCGATCTCCAGACCGGGCACGGCGGGCAGCGGGGTGGCGAAGGCCTGTTCCATCCATCCGTGGCGGATCTTGTAGTCCATCGGGTTGACGCCCGCCGCCTTCACGGCCACCCGGATCTCACCGGGGCCCGCGTGCGGCTCGGTGATCTCCTTGACGTGCAGGACATCCGGGCCGCCGAACTCCTCGAAAACGATCGCTCGCATCTCAGCCTCCATTCGGTACGGACGTGCAGGTTCCGGATTCGATCCTCCCGTCGTCCGGCCCGGCTCGCCTGCCGGACGGATCCCCCGTCGTTGTCAGACCCTCCTGCGAGACTCGGCGGTATGACCGAACGATGGGCTCTCGCCCCGGCGGACGGCGGCGGCGCGCTGCTCGTGCCGCTGGGCGCGGACGGCCACCCGGCCGGACCGGTGGCACGGGAGCCGGATCTTGTCGCGGCGGTCAGGACCCGGCTGCCGGAGGTCGGACGCTGGGTGTGGCGCTCCACCGCCGAGGTGTATCCGCGGCTGCTCGCCGCGGGGGTGCGGGTCGAGCGGTGCTATGACATCGAGGCGGCCGAGCTGCTGCTGCTCGGCCACGAGGGGCGGCTCGGCGAGCCCCGGTCGGCCGCGGCCGCCTGGGCCAGGCTGCGGAACGCGCCGGTGCCGCCCGACCCGCCGCCCCGGTCGGCGGAGCCGGGGTCGCAGTCGTCGCTGTTCGAGCCGCACGCGGGCGTGGAGGTGCCGTTCGAGGGGCTGCTCGATGTGTACGGGGAGCAGCAGCGACGCCTTGCGACCGCCGAGCACCCCGGGCGGATGCGACTGCTCACCGCGTCGGAGTCGGCGGGGATGCTGGTGGCCGCCGAGATGCACCGCGCGGGGCTGCCCTGGCGCGCGGATGTGCACCGTGAGGTGCTGGAGGAACTGCTCGGCGAGCGGTACGCGGGCGGCGGTGAGCCCCGGCGGCTCGCGGAGCTGGCGGACGAGGTGTCGGCGGCGTTCGGGCGGCGGGTGCGGCCGGATCTGCCGGCGGATGTGGTGCGGGCCTTCGGACAGGCCGGTATCAAGGTGAAGTCCACCCGGCGCTGGGAGCTGGCGGAGATCGACCATCCGGCGGTGGAGCCGCTGATCGAGTACAAGAAGCTGTACCGCGTCTGGACGGCGCACGGCTGGAGCTGGCTCCAGGACTGGGTACGGGACGGCCGGTTCAGGCCCGAGTATCTGCCGGGCGGTACGGTCTCGGGCCGGTGGACGACCAATGGCGGCGGTGCACTCCAGATCCCCAAGGTCATCCGGCGGGCGGTCGTCGCCGACGAGGGCTGGCGGCTGGTGGTGGCCGACGCCGACCAGATGGAGCCGCGGGTGCTGGCCGCGATCTCCCGGGACCCGGGGCTGATGGAGGTGGCGGGACACGAGGGTGATCTCTACACGACGCTCTCCGCCCGTGCGTTCTCGGGCGACCGCGCCCATGCGAAGCTCGCGCTGCTGGGGGCGATCTACGGCCAGACGTCCGGCGACGGGCTGAAGAACCTGGCGGCGCTGCGCCGGAGGTTCCCGCTGGCCGTGGCGTATGTGGACGACGCGGCGCGGGCGGGTGAGGAGGGCAGGCTCGTACGGACCTGGCTGGGGCGGACGAGTCCGCGAGCGGCCGGGGCCGAGGATGACGACGGCGAGGCGGGGATCCCGCAGGAGATATCCCCGGCGCCGGGGACGGACGGGGAGGGATCCGCCTCGTCCGGCGGCGAGTTCACCCCGGGATACGCGTCGTCGAACGGACGGGCGCGCGGTCGCTTCACCCGTAATTTCGTCGTCCAGGGCAGCGCGGCCGACTGGGCCCTGCTGATGCTGGCCGCGCTGCGGCGGGCGACCGCCGGAATGCGGGCGGAGCTGGTCTTCTTCCAGCACGACGAGGTGATCGTGCACTGCCCGCGGGAGGAGGCCGGGGAAGTGGCCGAGGCGATCCGCGCGGCCGGGGAGCTGGCCGGGCGGATCGCCTTCGGGGAGACGCCGGTGCGGTTTCCGTTCACGACGGCGACGGTGGAGCGGTACTCCGACGCGAAGTGAGGGCTAGGGCCTTGCGTTGGGATCTTGCCGGGCTCGCGCGCCCTGGTGGGCTACGGCCGCGTCAGCCACTTCTCGCTGGTCGCGATCGCCGTGAGTTGCTTCATGGTGAGCGCGGGGTTCTCGCGGGTGGCCGGGCTTTTCTGGTCGGCCGCGTTGAAGGCGGAGACGACGACACGCAGCCCGTCGGGCCTGATGGTGTCGGCGGTCCACATCTTGATGCCGTCGATGCCCTTCTCGCCGTCCGTTTTCGAGGTCTTGAGCAGCGTGCCGTCCGGCAGTTCGGTCGCGCCGGGGAACAGTTCGCCCACGACGTCCCCCATGTTGGGCTGCACATTGATCTGGAGGTAACTCCGGCCCTTGCCGTCGTCCACCACCAGATACGCGAATCCCTCCTGGCCGCCCTCGTCTCTCACCCGCAGCCCGGCGGGGAGCAGCGAGGTGAGCGTCTTACGGATGTCCGCGCCCTCCGGGTCGGCCGGGGCTTCGGAGCCCCCGCCGGCCGGCGGTCGTGCGGTCGGCGCGGCGGGCAGCTCGTTCAGCTGACCGCGCCACTCGTCCGAGCTGACCAGCGCCTTCAACTGCGCGGGGTTCAGCGGCGGATCGGCGCGGGTGATCTTGGCCCCCTTCTGTGCCGGGGCGTTGTACTCGCTCGCGTCGACCAGGAAACCGTCGGAGGTGTGCAGGACGGCCCGCCAGTACTTGGTGTCCTCGCGGCGGTCCGGGTACTCGTACCCCTGGAAGACCATGAGCCGTGAGCCGTCGGCCAGTTCGGATTCGACGCAGTTGTCGTAGGTGATGAACACCTTGTCGGGGCAGGCCACCTGCTGGTCCGCTTGGGGGCCGTCGGCGCGGGTGAGACCGACCGAGATCTCGGCGTCGCCCTTCCCGTCGTCGAAGACTCCGCGCACGCTCCGGAAGTCCGAGGTGTCGGACGTGTTCGTCGTCGGATTCTTCAGCTCTCCGGCGGGAAGCAGCCCGGCGAGAATCCCTACGAGGTCCGCGTCCGCGCTCGGCGCGGGGCCAGTGGGCGTGAGGCCGGTGGGCGCGGGGCCGTCGGGCGTGAGGCCAGTGGGCGCGGTGCCGGTGGGTGTGGCGCCGGTGGGCGTGGGGTGCGGCGCGGCCACGGATGTCTCGTCGGGCCGGCCGTCCCCTTGTCCGCCGCCCAGTAGTCCGCCGCCGTAGGCGCCGCCGATCCCCACGGCGGCCAGCGCGAGCGCGCTGCCCGTCACCACCGCGGCGCGCCGCCGGGCCACCCGGCCCCGGCCCCGGGTCAGCCCGGCATCCACCAGGGCGGCCCGGTCCGTGGGCGCGAATGTCTCGCCGGTGTGGCGCAGCGCCTCACCGAGTCCGTCCTCGAAAGGTACTTCGAATGGCTTCTCAGAGGGCATGGTCGACCCCACTCCTTGCTCATGTGGCTGATGTGGCTCATATGACGGACAGAATCAGTGCCGAGCCCCCTCGGGGCAGGGACTCAGCGATCGGCCAACTCGGCGAATCTGTCGCCCAGTTGAACGCGTAGCTTCGCGAGCGCCCGCACCGATCTGGTGCGTACGGCGGCGGAGCTGACCCGCATGGCGTCGGCGGTCTCCTCGACGCTGCGGTCCTCCCAGTACCGCAGCACCACCACGGCACGGTCCTTGGCCGCCAGCCGCCCCAGCGCGTCGAGCAGCGCGATCCGCAGGTCGACATCGTCCCCGAGGAACTGGGCCGACTCGGGGAGCTCCCCGAGGGGTCGTTCGGTCGCCGAGCGACGCCGCTGATGCGTGAGGAAGGTACGGACGAGGACGGTCTGCGCGTACCCGGCCGGGTTGTCGATCCGGGAGACGCGCCCCCACAGCGCGTACATCCGGCCGAGGGTCTCCTGCACCAGATCCTCGGCGAGATGGGTGTCGCCGCCGGTCAACAGAGAGGCGGAGCGGAAGAGCTGGTTCGTACGGGCGGCGGCGAACTCCCTGAAGTCGTCGGCCCGGGAGGTCCCCGACCGCTCGCCGCCGCCCACACGCCCCAGCAGTCCCGTGCGTCTCATGGTCCCCCGGTCCCCCGTATCCCGTGGCGCCGGCTCCCCCCGCCCGCCCCCTCACTCCACTGACGCGGTGGCCCAGCGGAAATGTTTCACCGGACCGGGGAAAGCAAGCATCCCGGCCGACGAACGGCGCCGGCCGGGATGTCAGGTGTCACTGAGTACGTGCTGCTCGTTCCTTGTGCTTGTTGTTTTTGCTTGCTACTTGAGGTAGACGATGCCGTCGGTCGTGAGGGCGGGACGGCCGGCGGTGCCGACCACGACGATCTTGATCGTGTGCTTGGCGCTGGACGCCCAGCTCTTGGTGAAGATCGCGTCCCGGTACTTGGTGGTGGACGACTTGAGGTCGACCGTCGCCACCTTCGTCCCGTCGAGGTAGACATACGCCTGCCCGGAGGTCGACGCCCGGGAGACCACCCATGCCACCGAGCGACCGGTGAAGGTCCAGCTGAGGGAGGCGTTCTTGGTCGAGCTGGTGTATGACTTGCCGCCCAGGTAGCTGGTGGACGACTTGGTGGTCCAGGAGCCGGTCCTGGCCGCCGAGCTCTCCTGGACGATCACCGGGGTGCCGGCCACCGACGCGGCCGCGGTGTTGCCGGCCTGGTCGTACGCGGTCATCGACCAGGTCGTCGCCGCACCGGACTTGGCGGTGTGCGCCGCGCTCGTGGTGGTCGGACCGTACGTCTTGGCGACCGGGGCGGTCAGCCGGACTTCCTTGAGCGCCGCGCTGTCGGCCGCCTTCCAGCTCAACGTCAGCGGAACGGCGGTGGTGTTGACCAGGCCGGCGCGCAGGGCGAGCGCCGGTTTGGTGGTGAAGGCCGGGGCCGTGGTCTCCGCGACGACGGTCGCCGACGCGCTGGTGGCGGTCTTGCCGGACTGATGGACGGCGCGGACGGCGACCTTGTGGCTGCCGGCCGCGAGCGTCACCTTCGCGGAGGTCGTGGCGCCGGACACGCTCGCGGCCACCTTGCCGTCGACCAGCAGTTCGTTCTTGGTGATCAGCGCCGAGGGCGTGGCCGTCGACCAGTTCGCGGTGACGGCGGCCTTGGTGTAGTACGTCGATCCCGCCAGGCCCGCGCCGGTGACGGATGTGACGGCCAGTCCGGTGGCGGGCCCCGCCGCCCAGGACCGGATGGTGGCCAGTTGGCCGTAGAAGGCGTCGCCGGGGCACTGCGTGTTGTAACCGTCGCGGTGTCCGTGGATGGCCGGGAAGGCGATCTGCGCGCCCTTGGCCCAGGTCTTGCCGCTGTAGCTCCGTCCGCTGTCACCCGCGGTGAGGGTGGCGGTGCCGGCCGGGTTCACCCCGTACTGGCCCAGCTTCCAGGCGGCGATACGGGCGACCGAGACCATGGCGGCCTGCGACGGCGCGGCGTCGGTGTAGGTGCCGAGGACGGAGATGCCGGTCGTCTCGGAGTTGAAGCCGTAGGCGTGCGCGCCCTGTACGGGCCGGTCGACGCCGCCCTTGCGGCCTTCGTAGACCGTGCCGCACTTGTCGACCAGGAAGTTGTAGCCGATGTCCTTCCAGCCCAGTTCCTTCACGTGGTACGCGTACACGCCGCGCACCACGGCCGGGGCCTGGGCGCAGGTGTAGGTGTTGCTCTCGGCGGTGTGGTGCACGGTGACCGCCTTGATCCGGCCGTCCGGCAGATAGCCGGGCTCCTCAGGGCTGATCGACTCGTCGGCTCCCCAGCCGGCCCGTGAGGTGATCGGCGGGCGCGGCGCGGTCGACGGCGGCGCGGTGGGGATGCTGACCGTCGGAGTCGGTGCCGGAGTGGACGCCGGGGGCGTCGAGGGTCCTGTGGTGCCCGGGGGTTCCGGGGTGGGCGGCGGTGCGGTCGAGGGGTCGCCGCCCGGGGTATCTCCCGGAGTCCCGTCCGGGGTTGGCGGGGTCGAGTGGTCCGTACCGTCCGTGGGTACGGTGCTGGGCCCGCCGGTGGGAGCGGGGGCGTCCGAGGTCTCACCCGGCGACGGGATGACGGGATCGTCGGCGGCGAACCCGACGGGCGCCATGGCCAGGTCCTCGCCGCCATCACCGCCGTCAGCGCCGCCGTCATTGCCGCTGTCCGTGTCGATCATGGCGAGGCTGAGGCCGGCGGGCAGCCGCGCCGAGGTGTGCCCGCCGCTGGTGACACGTACCTCGACACCGTCGGAGGGCCCCACCCACGCGGGCTCGGTCCCGCCGCGCTCGGCGGCGCTCTCACCCTGTCCGCTGTCGCCGTCGAGCACCAGCCAGCGGGACCACGCGCCGGAGCCCACGGCGCGGGTACGTGCCTCGACCTTGGCGGACACACGGGCACTCGGATCGTTCCAGGTGACACCCAGCATGCTGAACCGATCGGTGTCGCGCCGCGAGAGCGCGGCGCCGCGGCCGTCGTCCTGAGGCCGCAGATCCGCCGCCCGGACGTCCGTACTCACCGGCCCCGAGCTCTGGCCGTCCTCGGCGTCCGAGGAACCGGGAAACCCGAGCCCTCCGGACATGCCCTGGAAGGCGAGCACTCCCGAGACACCGACAGCTGTGATACCGGCCGTGAGCCAGATCCGACGCGACGTCACGTCGTACCTCCCCCTGTTGACGCGGCGCAGAAGTATGCGCGGGCGCGCCATCTCACCACATGACGGCACGGAAGAAAAAGCGTGATCTTCACACTGTTTCCGTACAACCATTTCGCCGCGGGCGACCACAGCCCGCCCGAGCGGTCGTCCCGCACCGGTGCGGCCTCGGCGCGCCAAAAACTCGGCAGGCGTGCGAGAAGCGTTGACAAACACATGACATGATTGCAGCCTGTGACTCGCAAAAATATTGATAACTAGCTCAATTTCTTTGCGCTCACCGTGCAACTTCGCTTGCTACGTCATGTGCGGCTTCGCGGCAGGGACCCGCCCCCGCCTGCTGCCACCGCGCCGCTCCGTTTCGGACCGCACGCACCCGCGTGGCGCGTGACGCGGGTCCCGCGCGCCGTACGGCCGGCCCAGTCCAGCGGGCTGTCCGTTCTCTCGTTCCGACAGGCTCTCTCGTTCCGACAGAACAGAGGACACCATGAAACGGAAACAGCCCCGCCGACGGCTGATCATCGGCGCGGTCGTCGCCGGCCTGATCACCGTCGGGCTCCTGCCCGTCTCGGCCGCCGGCTCCGGCACCGCCCAGGCGGCCGAACGGCCCAGCGGCGGCGCCCGTGCCGCTGCCGCCGCCGATCTGGCCAGCGGCAAGCCGATCGAGGCGTCGTCGACGGTTTTCACGTATGTCGCGCGCAACGCCAACGACGGCAATGCCGGCACCTATTGGGAGGCCGCGGGCCACCCGTCGACGCTGACGGTGAAGCTCGGCGCCAACGCCGACATCACCTCGGTCGTCATCAAGCTCAACCCCGACCCGATATGGGGCACCCGTACCCAGAACCTCCAGGTACTCGGCCGCGACCAGGCGGCGACCGGCTTCACCTCACTCGTGGCCCGCGCCGACCACGTCTTCAACCCGGCGTCGAACCAGAACACGGTCACGATCCCGGTCACCGGACGCGCCGCGGACCTCCAGCTCCAGTTCTTCGGCAACACCGGCGCTCCCGGCGGACAGGTCGCGGAACTCCAGGTGATCGGGACCCCGGCACCCAACCCGGACCTGACCGTCAGCGCCCTGTCGTGGACCCCCGCCTCCCCCGTGGAGAGCGACACGATCAAGGTGAACGCGACGGTACGGAACACGGGAACGGCCGCCGCCGGCGCGACCACCGTGAACGTCAGCCTGGGCGGCGTGGTCGCGGGCAGCGCGCCGGTGCCCGCCCTCGGCGCGGGGGCCTCGGCCACCGTCCCGGTCGACATCGGCAAGCGCGCGGCGGGCACGTACCATGTCACGGCGCTGGTGGACCCGACCGACACGATCATCGAGCAGGACAACGACAACAACAGCTTCACCGCGGCCTCGGACCTGGTCGTCGGGCAGAGCCCCGGCCCCGACCTTCAGGTGCTCGGCGTCGAATCCAGCCCCGCGAACCCGGCCGTCGGAGCGGCGGTCAGCTTCACCGTCGCGGTGAAGAACCGGGGGACCACCAGCTCCGGCGCCACCACGGTCACCCGGGTGGCGGTCGGCGGCACCACGCTCAACACCAACACCCCGGCGATCGCGGCGGGCGCGACGGCCAATGTGAACGTCAACGGCACCTGGACCGCCACCAACGGCGGAGCCACGATCGTCGCCACCGCCGACGCCACGAACGTCGTCACCGAGACCAACGAGACCAACAACACGTTCTCGCGGTCGATCGTCGTCGGACGCGGAGCGGCCGTCCCGTACGTCGAGTACGAGGCCGAGGCCGCCCGCTACCAGGGCACCCTGCTGGAGACCGACCCGCTGCGCACCTTCGGGCACACCAACTTCGCCACCGAGTCCTCGGGCCGCAAGTCGGTACGGCTCAACTCCACCGGCCAGTTCGTCGAGTTCACCTCGACCAACCCGTCGAACTCGATCGTCGTGCGCAACTCCATCCCCGACGCGCCGAACGGCGGCGGCGCCGAAGCCACCATCAGCCTCTACGTCAACGACACCTTCGTCAGGAAGCTGACCCTCTCGTCGAAGCACAGCTGGCTGTACGGCAACACCGACGGCCCCGAGGCGCTGACCAACACGCCCCAGGCCGATGCCCGCCGACTGTTCGACGAGTCGCACGCACTGCTGCCGACGACCTATCCGGTCGGCACCAAGTTCCGGCTCCAGCGCGACGCCGCCGACTCCGCCGCCTTCTACATCATCGACCTGATCGATCTGGAGCAGGTGGCGCCCCCGTCGGCCAAGCCGGCCGAGTGCACCTCGATCACGGAGTACGGCGCGGTGCCGGACGACGGGATCGACGACACGGCCGCCATCCAGCGGGCGGTGACGGCCGACCAGGAGGGCGCCATCGCGTGCGTATGGATCCCGGCGGGGCAGTGGCGGCAGGAGAAGAAGATCCTCACCGACGACCCGCTCGACCGCGGGCAGTACAACCAGGTGGGCATCAGCGATGTCACGATCCGCGGCGCGGGAATGTGGCACTCCCAGCTCTACACCCTGACCGAGCCGCACCAGGCGGTCGGCAGCATCAACCACCCGCACGAGGGCAACTTCGGCTTCGACATCGACGACAACACCCAGATCTCCGACATCGCCATCTTCGGCTCCGGCACCATCCGGGGCGGCCCCGGCGGCGCCGAGGGCGGAGTCGGCCTCAACGGCCGCTTCGGCAAGGACACCAAGATCTCCAACGTCTGGATCGAGCACGCCAATGTGGGCGTGTGGGTCGGCCGTGACTACGACAACATCCCGGACCTCTGGGGCCCGGCCGACGGCCTCCAGTTCAGCGGGATGCGGATCCGCAACACCTACGCGGACGGCATCAACTTCACCAACGGCACCAGCAACTCCCGTGTCTTCAACTCCTCGTTCCGCACCACAGGCGACGACGCCCTGGCGGTCTGGGCCAACCGCTACGTGAAGAACCCGTCGACGGACATCGCGCACGACAACCAGTTCATCAACAACACGATCCAGCTGCCCTGGCGGGCGAACGGCGTCGCGGTCTACGGCGGCTACGGCAACAAGATCGAGAACAACCTGATCTACGACACGGCCAACTACCCGGGCATCATGCTGGCCACGGACCACGACCCGCTGCCCTTCTCCGGGCAGACCCTGATCGCCAACAACGCCCTGCACCGCACCGGCGGCGCCTTCTGGAACGAGGACCAGGAGTTCGGCGCCATCACCCTCTTCGCCCAGAGCAGGGACATCCCCGGGGTCACGATCCGTGACACCGACATCCTCGACTCGACCTACGACGGCATCCAGTTCAAAACGGGCGGCGGCACCATGGCGGGCGTCGCCATCAGCAACGTCAAGATCGACAAATCCAACAACGGCGCCGGCATCCTCGCCATGAGCGGCGCCCGCGGCGGCGCGACCCTGACGAACGTGACCATCACGAACTCGGCCGACGGCGACATCGTCACGCAACCGGGCTCAAGCTTCGTGATCACAGGCGGCACCACATCGGCCACGGCGCAAAAACGCACCCTGGCCAACCGCTGGTAACGAATCGCCCCCGTGGTGGTCGGCCGTCTCCGCACCGGCCGACCACCACACGGCTGTCTGAACGGGTGACGCTCGCCGCCGGTCCGTGTCGCCGGACCGGCGCGCCAACCCCTGCGTGGACGATGCAGGAATGCCAACTTCCGTACAGGCCGCCGGGATTCTCCTGCGGGCCGCGGCCTCGGCCGGTGACCCGCCGCAGTTGCTGCCCGCCCGGGAGCAGATGGCCTTCACTCTCGGCTTCCACATCATCCTGGTGCCGTTCGGAGTGGCACTCACCGCCCTGATGCTCATCGCCAACTACCGGGGTCTGAAGCACGGTGACGACCAGGCCCTGCTGCTCGCCCAGCGCTGGTCGAAGGTCGCGGCCGTGCTGCTCGCCGTGGGAGCGGTCACCGGTACGGTGCTGAGCTTCGAACTCGGCATCCTGTGGCCGGGGCTGATGCGTGGATACGGCGCCGCGTTCGGTTTCCCGTTCGCGATCGAAGGCATCTTCTTCTTCCTGGAAGCCATCTTCGTCTCGATCTACATCTACGGCTGGAAGCGGCTCCCTCCCTGGGTGCACTTCTGGACGGGCGTACCCGTGGTCCTGGCGAGCATGGGCGGCACCGCCGCCGTCGTGGCGGCGAACAGCTGGATGAACCAGCCCGGTGGTATCACCCTGCGCGACGGCCGTGTCGTGGGGGTACGTCCGGCCGAGGTCTTCTTCAACGGCGCCTTCTGGTTCGAGAGCGTGCACATGCTGCTCGCCGCCTATATCGTCGCCGGTTTCTCGGTGGCCGCGGTCTACGCGGTCGGCATGCTCAGGGGCCGCCGCGACCACTACCACCGGCTCGGCTTCCTCATCGGATTCGTCGTGGCCGGCGTCATCCTGCCCGTACAGATCTATGTCGGCGATGTCGTCGCACGCCAGGTGTTCCACAGCGAGCCGGCGAAGTTCGCGGCGATCGAGTTGCTGCCCGCCACTGCCCGCCATGTCCCCGAGACGCTGGGCGGAGTGCTCGTGGACGGCGAGGTGCGCTACGGCCTGCGGATTCCGGACGTGGCCTCGCTGCTCGCCGGTTTCAGTCCGTCCACGGAGATCCGCGGACTCGACGCGATCGACCCCGCCGTACGGCCCTCCGACAGCGCGGTCAGCGTGGTCCATCTCGCGTTCGACATCATGGTGGGAACGGCCAGTCTGCTGCTCCTCCTGGTCCTCTGGTTCGCCTGGCTGCTGTGGCGCCGGCGGCGGGTGCCCACCAACCGGTGGTTCCTGCGCTGCGCCGCCGTCAGCGGGGTCGTCGCCGTGGTGTGCCTGGAGGCCGGCTGGGTGACCACCGAAGTGGGGCGGCAGCCGTGGACGGTGGTCGGCCTGCTGCTCACCAAGGACGCCGTGACCACACAGGGCAATCTCTGGCCGTTCTTCGCCGCCGCCCTCGCCATCTACCTCGCGGTGGGCACCGGCGCCGTGCTGATCCTGCGCTCCCTGACCAGACGCTGGAGAGCCGGCGGGGGCGAGGGGGAGGACGAGGGGCTGGACGTACCCTACGGTCCCAGCCGGCCACTGACCGACGCGCACACGGGGAAGGCCGGCGCCCATGAGTGACGCCATCGCGGTCCTGCTGTTCATCGGTGTCATCGCCTACGCGCTCTTCGGCGGAGCGGACTTCGGCGCCGGCTTCTGGGACCTGACCGCCGGCGGAGCGGCGCGCGGCAACAGGGCCCGCCGGCTGATCGACGTGTCGATCGGCCCTGTCTGGGAGGCCAACCACACCTGGCTGATCTACTGCCTCGTCATGCTGTGGAGCGCTTTCCCCCTCGCGTTCGCGGCCATCACCACGACGCTCTACCTCCCCTTGGGCATCGCCGTGCTGGGAATCGTCCTGCGCGGCGCGGGCTTCGCCTTCCGCAAGGCGTCGATGCGCACGCCCGAACAGCGGATCTACGGGGCGACGTTCGCGCTGTCCTCGGTGCTCACCCCCTACTGCTTCGGCAGCGTGGCCGGTGCCATCGCGTCGGGCCGGGTACCCACCGCCGGAAACGGAGATCCGGTCGGAAGCTGGAACAACCCCACCTCCGTCCTCGGCGGGGTGCTGGCCGTATCGGTGTGCGCCTACCTCGCCGCGGTGTATCTGACCGCCGCCGCACGGCAGAACGGGAGCCCGCGGCTCGAAGCGTGGTTCCGCCGACGCGCGCAGCTCGCGGGGATCGTCACCGGGGTGATCTGCCTGGCGGGCGTCTTCCTGCTCCAGGTCGACTCCCCGCGGCTGTTCCACCAGTTGAGCCACCGCGGTCTGCCGCTGCTCGTCATCTCGGCGCTGTGCGGGCTGCTCAGTCTGTTCCTGCTCGGACGTGAGAACCCCCTCGCCCTGCGCATGCTGGCCGCGCTGGCCGTGGCGACGGTCGTGTGCGGCTGGGGCGTCGCGCAGTACCCGTATCTGCTGGGCACGCATCTGACGATCGCCGAGGCGGCGGCGCCGACGCCCACGCTCTGGGTGCTGGCCTCCGTGGCCGGCGCCGCCGGGGTGCTCATCGCCCCGTCCCTGGCCGCCCTCTACATCCTCCAGAACAAGGGGCGGCTGGAGTCACGGGGCTGACGCGGCGGGCCACGATAAAGCCTCCCATCCCAGCGGGCGACCGGTGGAGCACTCAATTTCCGCGAAAAGTGGCGAAAAGCGCGGATGAGGTCGCGGCGCTAACCTTGTGATGATGGGGAGCCGATGCCGGACCCGCGCGTCAATGCTCTGGCGAGTTGTGCGGAGCGGAGCGACGCGACCCACAGGGCGGGGGAACAGTCGGCAGGTCTCGGTGAATTCGGCCCGACCCCGGCCGGCAGGCTCGGCGGGGAGTTTCCCGGGAAAACGCGCGAACAAAAAAGAAAGCCAGAACAGGAGCCAACTATGGCACCGAACTCTGCCGGCACAATGACGCGTCCGGATGTCGCGATCACCGACGGTTTCACACTCACAGTCGACGCGTTGCAGGCCAACGGGGTCGACACCATGTACGGGGTGGTCGGCATTCCGGTCACCGACCTGGCCCGCACAGCGCAGTCCAAGGGGATTCGCTACATAGGGTTCCGGCAGGAGCAGGACGCCGGCCACGCCGCGGCCGCGGCCGGATTCCTGACCGGCCGGCCGGGCATCTGTCTGACGGTGTCCGCGCCGGGGTTCCTCAACGGGCTGGTGGCGCTGGCCAACGCCACCACCAACTGCTTCCCGATGATCCAGATCAGCGGGTCGAGCGAACGCAGTGTCATCGACCTTCAGCAGGGCGATTACGAGGAACTCGACCAACTCAACGCGGCCAAGCCCTTCGTGAAGGCCGCGTTCCGGGTGGACCGGCCGCAGGACATCGGTCTCGGTGTCGCCCGCGCCCTTCGCGCCGCCGTGTCCGGCCGGCCCGGCGGGGTGTATCTCGATCTGCCGGCCGCGGTGCTCAGTGACACCATCTCGGCCGAGGAGGGCCGGGCGTCGCTGTTCCAGGCGGTCGACCCGGCGCCCAGGCAGATTCCCGCACCCGAATCCGTCACCCGGGCCCTGGATCTGTTCGCGGGCGCCGAGCGTCCGCTGATCGTCCTCGGCAAGGGGGCCGCCTACGCCAGGGCCGACCAGGCCGTTCGCTCGTTCGTCGAGACAACTGGCGCCCCGTTCCTGCCGATGTCGATGGCCAAGGGGCTGCTGCCCGACGACCATCCGCAGTCGGCGGCGGCGGCCCGGTCCCTGGTACTCGGACAGGCCGATGTGGTGATGCTGCTCGGCGCCCGGCTGAACTGGCTGCTCGCGCACGGCCAGCCACCGCGCTGGTCCGCGGCGGCGAAGTTCATCCAGGTCGACGCCGAGCCGATGGAGATCGACAGCAACCGGCCGATCGCGGCTCCGGTGGTCGGGGACATCGCCTCCGTCATGGCCGCGTTCACCCGGGCCGCGCGGCCCGGCCAGTTCGCCGTGCCGACCGCCTGGTGGGACGCGATCAGGGACCGGACGGCGCAGAACGTGGCGAAGATGCGGGCCAGGCTCGACGCCGACGCGACACCGATGAACTTCTCGACCGCGCTGCGCGCGATCCGCGACGTACTGGACGACCACCGCGACGCGTACCTGATCAATGAAGGCGCCAACACACTCGACTTCGGCCGCGACATCGTGCCGATGTACGAGCCGCGGCACCGGCTCGACTCCGGCACCTGGGGCGTCATGGGTGTCGGCATGGGCTACGCCATCGCCGCCGCCGTCGAGTCCGGCAAGCCGGTGGTGGCCGTGGAGGGCGACAGCGCGTTCGGGTTCAGCGGCATGGAGCTCGAAACGATCTGCCGCTACCACCTGCCGATCGTCACGGTCGTGTTCAACAACGGCGGTGTCTACAAGGGCGACGAGGTGAACACGTACTCGGCCGACCCCGCGCCCACGGTGCTGCTGCACTCCAGCCGCTACGACAAGCTCATCACGGCCTTCGGCGGCATCGGGTATCAGGCCGACACCCCGGACGAGCTCGGCCACGCGCTGCGTGCCGCGCTGCACTCCGGCAAACCGGCCCTGATCAACGCCGTCACCGACCCGACGGCCGGCACCGAGTCCGGCCACCTGACCAGCATGAACACCAGCAGTTCCGTGCAGTCGGCGCTCTGACCAGGACACCGGACCGGGAGGAAACACCATGACCGAGAAGACCACGCACGGTGCCGCCACCCCGGACGAGCACCTGGACGCGAGCAAGCCGCACGCCCTGGAGCACATCACGGTCGTGGACTTCACCCGCGTCCTGGCCGGGCCTACCTGTACGCGGATGCTCGCCGACGCCGGCGCGCGGATCATCAAGATCGAGCGGCCAGGGACCGGCGACGACACCCGCCAGATGGGCCCGTTCGCCCCTGACGGCACCTCGGAGTACTACCGGTTCGCCAACCTCGGGAAAGAGAGCATCGCCCTCGACCTCAAGGACCCCGGCGACCACGCCCTGGTCGAGTCGATGATCGCCGAAGCCGATGTCGTGGTGGAGAACTTCCGCCCCGGCGTCATGGCCAGGCTCGGCCTCGACCCGGCCAAGCTCGTCCAGGAGCACCCGCGGCTGATCGTCTGTTCCATCTCCGGCTTCGGCCAGTACGGGCCGCTGCACATGCAGGCGGCCTACGACACCGTCATCCAGGCCGTCTCCGGCATCATGGACGCCACCGGCGAGCCCGACGGGGGCCCCACCAGGGTCGGCACCTCCATATCCGACATCCTGGGCGGCATCTTCGGCTACTGCGGTGTGGTCACCGCCCTGGCGGCCAGGGAACGCACCGGCAAGGGCACCACCGTCGATGTGGCCATGCTCGACGCCACGTTCGCCACCCTGGAGCAGGGCCTCATGGACGCGCTCGGTGTACACAAGCGCCCGCGGCGCATCGCGAACCGCCACCCGTCCATGGCGCCGTTCGACACGTTCAGCTGCTCCGACCAGCTCGTGGCGATCTGCGTCGGCAATGACCATCTCTTCGGCATCCTCGCCGAAACCCTCGGCAAGCCCGAACTGGCCACCGACGCGCGCTTCGCCACGAACGTCGACCGGATGGACAACCAGGCCGCCCTCAAAACGGCCATGGAAGAAGTGCTGCGGACCGACACCGCCGCCGCCTGGCACGATCGGCTGGAGGACGCGGGCATCCCGGTCAGCCTGATCCTCAACGTCGATGACACCCGGAGGCTGGAGCAGATCAAGGTACGCGGCATGGTCAAGGACGTCGGCGGCTTCCAGGTCCCCGGCAACCCGATCAAGTTCGGCTCGTACAACTCGCTCGGCACCATGATCCCGTCGCCGGAGCTGAACAACCGCTCCGATGCCCTGCGCGCGGAATTCGTACCGCACGCGAACCTTGTGGACCACGCGGCGCCCCGGGCACCCCGGTCACCCTGACTTCGGCGGGCCCGGTCACCCTGACTTCGGCGGGCGGGAACCGGCCTTGGCGCCCGGACCGTCGACGATGTCCAGCACGGACATCATGCCCTTGTCCTCGTGGTTGAGGAGATGGCAGTGCGCCACCGTCCTGCCGGTGAAATCCGTGAAGTGGACGCGGAACACGATGGACTGGCCCCGGATGACATTCACCGTCTCGTACCAGCGGTGGCCGGGATCGGTGGCCTTTCCGTTGACACTCATCAACTGGAAGTGGTTGGTGTGGAGATGGAAGGAATGGTCCTCCTCCGTGTCGTTGCGGACAGTCCATTCCTCCACCGTGTTGAGGCGGGAGGTGAAGTCGATCCGATGGGGGTCGTAATACCGGCCGTTGATGTAATACCGCTCCGGGGTGGCCGTCTCCGTATACACCAGATTCTTCCGGTCGGCGATGGTGGCCTTGGCGAGATCTTCGCCGGGCGCGAAGGTGGTGGGGATCGCGGCCGGAGTCACGGGAGTTCCGCCGGTGACCACGCTGGCGAGATTCACCTGAGGGAAGGTGTTCCCGGCCGGCCCGGTGTCGAACGGAAGGGTCTCCAGCTGGGCGGTGCCCGCCTTGCCTCCCTGTACCAGGACGTCGAACCGCGCGGCGGCCGGGATGAGCAGCGTCTGAGCGGCGTAGACCCGTTGGACGGGATAGCCGTCCTGGGCGATGACATGGAAGGTGGCGCCCGGCAGACGCAGCTTGTAGTAGATGTTCGCGCCGATATTGGCGAGCCGCCACAGCTGGGTCTCACCGGGACGGATGCCGATGACCGGATTCTGCTGGCCGTTGACGGTTCGGTTGGTCTTCGCCTGGATGCTCAGCGGATTGACCTTGATCGCGTCGCCCTGGATCTGGTTGTCCTTCAGGGCGATGACACGTTCTGTGATGTTCTTCAGGGACGGCGGCAGATACGTCCGCAGTCCGTCGATGATGATGAGGCCCGACTGCCCGCCGGCGACCTGCCCGGCGGAGTACATGTCGATGTGTGAGTGGTACCAGTAGGTGCCCGGTGTGATGTCGCGCGGCAGTTGGTACGAGTAGTGGTACGTCGTGCCCGGCTTGATGGAGAGAAAGATGTCGTCGGCGGGCCGGCGCGGTGAGACATGGAGCCCGTGCACATGCAGATTGGTGTCCTTCGTCACGCCCTGCACCTTCTCCGTGACCCGGTTCACCATCGCCAGTTCGATGCGGTCGCCGGGCTTGACGCGGAGAGTGGGCGGCATATAGCGGCCGTTGTAGGTGAGGCCCCACAGCCGACGGTCTCCCACCAGCACCTTCTGCCGTTCGACGACAACGGTGGTGCGCAGGACTCCGTTGTGGCTCACCATCTGCGGGGGATTCCGCAGCGGCTCGCCCTTCCCTGTCCGCTCGGCCTGCGACGCCCCGGGCAACGGCCCTTCGTTGACCCGGGTCACCCGCTCGGACACCGAGCCGCCGCAGCCGGCCAGCCAGGCCGCGGCGAACACCAGGCCGACGACGAGCCAGGTGAGCCTGGAACGCGACCGAGTCACAACTCTCTCCCTAGGGGCGGCATGTCGTGCTCCGGGGTCATGGCCCGGAGCACGGGAGGGGAACAACCGGAGATTAGGGAACGAACCCCGATACACCGGCGCACCACACATTCCGCCCACACGAATCCGCCCCAACGGCGGTAAGAGAGAAGAGAAGAGAAGAGAGGAGAGGAGTCCGGAGCGTGGTGCTACCTGTGTCGGCTCCAGCGGGCCGGGTCCTCCTCCAGAGCCGCCCGGTCCCATCCGCCCCGCTCGGCGGCGGCCTCGTAGGTACCGCGCAGAAAGCCCAGCAGCGTCCGATCGGGTTCGGAAGCGGTGCGCACCGCCTCGTACGGCAGCAGGAACTGGCCGTTCTCCCGGCTGTAGAACGCCTCGGCGGGGGTGACGGCGCTCTCGGCGAATCCGTCGGGTTCGGGGTAGGCGTACGAGTAGAAGGCCCCCTCGTCACCGCCGCCGGGCCAGAAACCACAACTGCTCAGCTCGTGTGAGTAGCCCTCTTCCATGACCCAGTCACCGCAGTTCGGCGCGCCACCGGGGTGGCGGGGGGCGCCTCGTCCGGAGAACCGGGTGCAGGCCAGGTCCATGGCACCCCAGAAGAAGTGGACCGGGCTGACCTTGCCGACGAAGTAGCTGCGGAACTCGCCGAGCACCCGGTTGGCCTGGAGAAGCTGGCGCCAGAAGAGGTGGGCGCCCCGCGGGTCGTACGTATGGTGCGAGAAGTCCTCCGCGAACGGGATCGCCGGCTCGACCTCGTTCGGATGCCCCTGGATCGTGGTGGGGACGTCCAACTCCGCCAGGGCCCGCAGAACACGGGCGTGGAAGTCCGCCACCGGCATGGACTCCAAGGCGATGCGCCGGGCGCCGCCCTCGCTCGTACGCAGACTCAGCACGTGGTCGATGAAGTCGAACTCGATGTCGAAGGCACCCGAGTCGTGGGGAATGGCCGAGGTGGTCAACCCCCGTGGGCTGACGTAGAACGTCACCTGCCACCAGTGGTTGAGCAGCGGGGCGTGTGCCAGCCGGACCTTCCCGACGATCTGTGTCCACATGTGCAGCGTGTCGCGCGTCTCGGCCCACTCGGCGAGCCGCAACCGCGGCCACATGCCGGCTCCCCGGCGGGCTTCCGTCGTCACCATGTCTTCCTCCGGAGCCTCGGATCCCCCGCGCGCGGACACGCTGATACGCGCTCATGCCCGTGATGCCCGCTGATGCCTCCATCGTCGTCCTGTCCGACGGCGTCGGCCACCTGAGCACAGTGAGCACCGTGAGCACAGCCGACGTCACCGGCCGGCCGCGCTTCAGTCCAGCGCGCAGGAATTGACCACATCACCACTCGCGGGCCGCCGGATCGTACGGTCCGCGGGCGGGGCCGTCCCGTCCTCCACCCAGGCCGTGAGGGCCGTGAACGCCGAGCGGTAGCAGGGCAGGATCGGCCGCAGCCTGTCCGGATAGGTGTCGTAGAGGCCATCGGTGTGCGTGCCGTTCTCGACGGTGTAATAGCGGTGCAGCCGGCCGCGGCCCCGGTCGTCGATCATGCGCGTGTACACATCCGAGTCGGTGGCGATCGGCAGCAGCGAGTCCAGATCACCGTGGAGCGTGATCATGGGCTTGCCGATCCGTCCGGTCAGCGCGACCTTCGCGACGGCGCGATGGACGGACGAGGGGCGGGAGGCGTAGTCGTAGGCGGCGTCGGAGGGACACGCGGCGAAGATCTCCTCGGGCCCCGAACCGGCCGACGCCCCCGGGCACTTGGGGTCGTACGACGGGTCGAACTCCGCGCGGAAGATCTTCTGGGTCAGTCCCCAGTACGCCGTCTGGTGGTACGGCCAGAGAAACTGGGAGCCGTCCGCGAACCCGGCCGCGAGGAGATCGTCGTCGTCCGCCGTGCCGAGGCTCCGGGCGACGGTGACCGGCAGACTCGTCAGGGGATTGGGCCCGCGGGTGGTCCAGAGCGTGCCTTCCCAGTCCACACCTCCGTCGTACAGCGCGGGATGGTTCTCCAACTGCCAGCGGGTCAGATATCCGCCGTTGGAGATGCCCGTCATATACGTATGGCGCGGCCCGTGCCCGTAACGCTGCTGTACGGCCTTCTTGGCGGCGCGCGTCAGCTCGGTGACCCGGCTGTTCCATTCGGCGACGGCGTCACCCGGCCGTTCGCCGTCCGTGAAGAAGTCGGTACCCGTATTGCCCTTGTCCGTGGCCGCGTAGGCATATCCGCGCGCCAGCACGGCGTCGGAGATCAGGACGTCCGTGGAGTACTGCCTGCGGTTGCCGGGCGCGCCCGTGACGACGAGGCCGCCGTTCCACTTGTCGGGCAGCCTGATCACGAACTGGGCGTCGTGCCGCCAGCCGTGGGTGGCGTTGGAGCGCGAGTCGTCGGGGAAGTACCCGTCGATCTGGTCCCCCGGCACCCCGGAGGGCCTCTCCGTCCCCGCCGCGGACAGTCCCGCCTGGTCGGCGGGATCGGTGTACGGAGTGCCGGCGAGCGCCGTCGTCGTGAGATCCGCCAGACACGCGGTCCGCTGGTGGTCGGCTCCCGGCACATCCAGCCGGTGCTGCCGGGCGCAGTGCGCGTCCGCGCGGTCCGGTGGCGCCGCGCCCACCGCTCCGGCGGGGCCAATGGAGGACAGCCCCATCACAAGGGCGGCGAGAGCGGCGAGAACCGGGATGCCTCGGGACAGACGCATAGGAGCGGGCCTCCGGGGAGTGGCGATACGGGTGGGTGCGCCGCCATATCGTGCTGGGGCCGTTCCCGTACGGCCATGGGGCCGGCCCATACCTCTCTCACTGTCCCCCTAGGCCCGCACACCATTCTGATGCTCACGCAGGTGGGCCTGGGGCTGGTCTCCAGGGCCCTGGGCGTCGGCGTCCTCGCCGCCACCGCGCTGGTGGGGAGCACGCCCGGTCCACGGCTTGCACAGGGGAGAGGGGAACGTTGTACTAAAAGCGCCAAATCTCACTGTTGGGCCGGACTGTCGGGCTGTCGGGCTGTCCGATTACTCACCGTTCCGCCGTCCCCTTACTCACCGTCCGCGGCACGAGAAAAGAAGTGACCATGCGGAATCCATGTCTCACTTTCAGACAACGCTCGCTGCGTACGGCACGGGGCGTCCGCGGCCAGGGCGCGGGCTGGACCGACGCCGGGCTGCTCACCCTCCGTATCGTCGTCGGAGGTCTCGTCGCCACCCATGGCCTACAGAAGATGACGCACCTCCTGGGCGGAGGCGGCCTGGCCGCCGGTGCCGAGGAGTTCCGGCGCGACGGCTTCCGCGGCGGCCGGCTCACCGCGGTGGCGGCCGGATGCGGTCAGACAGGCGGGGGTCTGCTGCTCGCGGCCGGGCTGCTGACGCCGCTCGCCGTGGCGGCCGTCGCAGGCGTCATGACCGTCGCGGCCACGGTGAAGCTCCCGCACGGGCTGTGGGTCCAGGATGACGGCTACGAGTATCCGCTGGTCCTGGTCGTGTCCGTGGCCGTGACCGGGCTCACCGGGCCGGGCGCCTGGTCACTCGACCGGCTGACCGGCGTCAACTGGCCCGCGTCCGCCGGCATCGCCGGCTGCGCGGCCGGAGTACTGGGGGGCCTGACCACACGGCGTGCGCTGTTGCGGGCGAACGGGCGGTCCGGGGAGCCGGAAGTCACCTGAAGCCCCTGAACCGGCGCCGGTGTACGGCGATGCCGGTCGGCGGTGCCGGTCCCGAGGCGCCACCGACGGTGCCGGCTCTGCGGCACCGCCGAGGGTGCCGGTCCTGCGGCGCACAGCCGGTCGGGAGCATGCCCACCCCAGGAGCGTGCCCACCCCAGGAGCGTGCCCACCCCAGTCCAAGGAGGAACAGATGGCCGCCACCGTCGCGGATGCCATGATCTCTACCCTCAAGGCCGCCGGTGTACGGCGCGTCTACGGCCTGCCAGGAGACTCCCTCAACGGGTTCACCGACGCCCTGCGCCGCGACGGCGGTATCGCCTGGGAGCATGTGCGGCACGAGGAGGCCGCCGCGTTCGCCGCCGCCGCCGAGGCCGGTTTCACCGGCGAACTCGCGGTCGCGGCCGGCAGCTGCGGCCCCGGAAACCTGCATCTCATCAACGGCATGTTCGACGCACAGCGCAGCCGGGTACCGGTGCTCGTCATCGCCGCCCACATCCCGCGCGTGGAGATCGGTGGGGGCTACTTCCAGGAGACGCACCCGCAGGAGATGTTCCGCGAGTGCAGTGTGTACTGCGAGATGGCGAGCGTGCCCGAGCAACTGCCGAGACTGCTGGAGATCGCCATGCGCACCGCCCTGGAGCGCGGCGGCGTCGCGGTACTGGTCGTCCCGGGCGAGCTGTTCCTCGACCGCGCCACCCCCTCGCCGCCGCCGCGCCCGGTGCTCAAGTCGTCCTCGATCATCCGTCCTGACGACCAGTCGCTCGACCGGGCGGCGCGTCTCCTCAACGCCGCCGAACGGGTGACCATCCTGGCCGGGGCGGGCTGCGCGGGCGCCCACGACGAGGCGGTCGCGCTGGCCGCGGCGCTCAAGGCGCCGATGGTCCACTCACTGCGCGGCAAGGACTCCCTTGAGTACGACAATCCCTACGACGTCGGTCTGACGGGACTGATCGGCTACAGCTCCGGCTACCGGGCGATGGAGCACTGCGACGCGCTGCTGATGCTCGGCACCGACTTCCCCTACCGGTCGTTCTACCCCGAGAACGTCCCCGTCGTACAGGTCGACGTGCGCGGCGAGCAGATCGGCCGCCGTACGCGGGTGGACGTCCCCTTGGTGGGGACCGTCAAGGACACCGCGCCGGCGCTGCTGCCCCTGCTGAAGCACCGGACGGACGACGACTTCGCGGAGCGGATGACCGGACACTACCGGCGGGTACGGGCCCGGCTCGACCGGCTGGCCGAGGCCAAGCGCGGGGACTCCCCCATGCACCCGCAGCAGGTGGCCGCCGCGATCGACCGGCTGGCGGCGCCCGACGCGGTGTTCACCGCCGACGTGGGGACTCCGACGGTATGGGCGGCCCGCTATCTGCGGATGAACGGTCAGCGGCGGCTCATCGGCTCCTTCACCCACGGCTCGATGGCCAACGCGCTGCCGCACGCGATCGGCGTCCAGGCCGGCCGGCCCGGCCGCCAGGTGGTCGCGCTGGCGGGTGACGGCGGCCTGGCCATGCTGCTCGGGGAGCTGATCACGCTGCGCCAGCTGAACCTTCCGGTGAAGATCGTCGTCTTCAACAACTCGGCGCTGTCCTTCGTCGAGCTGGAGATGACGGCCGCGGGCATCGTCACGTACGGCACGGGCCTGGACAACCCCGACTTCAGCGCCCAGGCCCGCGCCGCCGGCCTGTTCGGGGCGCGCGTCGAGCACACGGACGAGCTGGAAGACGTCCTGCGCGAGGCGTTCGCGCACGACGGACCTGCGCTGATCGACGCTCGTACCGAACGGTACGAGCTGTCGTTGCCGCCGAAGATCACCTTCGAGCAGCTCAAGGGCTTCACCCTGTTCGCCACCCGGACCATCCTCTCCGGGCGAGGGGACGAGATCTTCGAGCTCACCAAGTCGAACCTGCGCCAACTCAGCACGGAGTAACCGAGCAGAGGGGTGGTCGGGCCGGAGGGTGGTCCGGCCAGACGGATGGTCCCGCCAGAGAACGCACCCGTCGGCGGCTCGGCCAGCCTCTCGGTCAGCTCACGGTCAGCTCTCGGTCAGCTCTCGGTCGCCGCGAGCAGCTCGGCGAGGTGGTCGCACCAGACCTCGGCGACATGGAGCGTCTGATGGCCCCGCGTCTTCGGTCCCGCGGGGACCGTCAGGGCTCGTCCGTGGGGAACCTCGGCGATGGCCCTTTCCAGTACGCCGAGTTCGACGGGGTTGAGTTCGTCGTCCTCGAAGTTGACGGCCAGCAGCGGGGCCCGTATCGACCGGAGGCCGGGGGCCGGGTCGTAATCCCTGGACGCGTCGAACTCCCAGACGACGTCGTTGGCGTCCTCGTTGTCCATCGCCTGCGACTCGGTCAGCGTGATCTGGGTGTCGGCGGCATCGACGGACCGAAGATCGGACGCCATGTGCCGGGCGCTGCCGACCATGAGCTGGAAGAGCGCCATCGCGTGGCCGAGTCCGGCCGGCTGCTTGTTGTAGCGGCCATCGGCGTATCCGGGATCGGACGTGATCAGCTGGATGAGCATCCTTCGCCAGAGCAGATTCCGTCCGGTGATCCGCTCGGGAAGACTGGCGATCGCCATCAGCGCCTGCTGGTCCGGATAGCGCTGGCCCCAGATCCACGTCTGCATCCCGCCCATCGAGGTGCCGAGCAACAGCCGTAGTCGCTCGATGCCCAGCCCGTCCACCAGCAGCCGATGCTGGCCCTCGACCATGTCGCTGTAGCCGTAGTGCGGGAAGTCGGGTCCGAGCCCTTCGCCGGGCCGGCTCGACCCGCCGTGACCGAGGGCGTCCGGCAGGACCACGAAGTATCTGCTCACATCGAGGGGCCGACCGCTCCCGAACAGGAAGTCGGCGATGGACGGTCGGAGGAATTGCCGGCCGGAGCCGGTTGTGCCGTGCAACAGCATCACGGCGTTGTCGGCGCCCGCGTTCAACGAACCGAGTGTGTGGTACGCGAGGTTCACATCGAGACGGTGTCCGTCATCGAAGGGAAAGTCGCTGACGGTGTGGAAGCCTGGTACGGCTTTGGATTCCCAGTCGGTGGTCATGAGCGACCTCTAGAAGAACGAGAGGGTCTCGATACCGACCCCCGCTTGCACGGTACGCAGGACCTCGCCGCGTTCGAGGTTGCACACGGCCAGCGAGCCCTCGTTGTGATTCGCGATCAGCACCGTCTCCCCGTCCTCGTGGAAGGCCATGTTCATGGGGCCCTGGCCGAGGTGGAGAAGCGTCTGTGACGTGAGGTCCTCGGAGAAGATCGTGGCCAGCGGCTCCTCGAAGTTCGTGACCACCAGATATCTGCCGTCGGGGCTGTAGCGCGCGATCTGAGCCGCCTTCTCGTGCCCGTCGAGTGTGACCGTCGAGCGGATCTCGTCCGAGTCCGTGTCAACGACGAAGAACTGCGGCTGCCGCGCGTCGACGAGTACGACCGACTCCCCGTCGGGGGGCATGCCGATTCCCGCGGTGCCGTTCGGCGTGGGAATCTTGTTGACCACACGTTTCGTGGCCAGATCGACGACCGACGCGAAGGTGTCTTCCTCGTTCTCCGTATAGAGCTTGCTGTTGTCCGGCAGCACCTCGACGCGGTGGGCCTTGTTGGAACCGACCTCGATCACGTCCTCGATGGTGCCGCTCTCGGGGGCCATTTCGAGCACCACGCCGCTGTTCTCGCACACGCAGTACAACTGGCCGTCCGCTCCCCAGCGCAGGCCATGCGGAGCGAGATGCGGATAGGTGCTGAGGTCACCGACGTGCCTCCGTTCCTCCAGGTCGAACTTCGCGATGAGGTGGCCCGGATGGGGGTTGTCCCCGTGGATACCGGCCCCGTAGATGGGGGCATACGCGAAACGGTGATCGGGCGAGATGAGAAGTTCGTGCACCCTCGGCGCGAAACCTTCGAGGGCCAACTCGACCTCGTATGTCTCCGGATCGAGGAACAGCACCTGATTTCCGACCTTGTCGATCGCCACGAGGCCTTTGCCGCCGGTCAAAAAGTTGGCGTCTGCCATGACGACTCTCCTGTCCGATCCCATCGATGGGCGCGCTATGAGCGCTTGAATATGGGCAGTTCGGTACGGGCACTTCGGTATGGACGCTTCGGGTTGGGGCGCTCAGTCCGGCGCACCCTCGTCGGCGTCGACTTCGATACCGAACTGCCTCCCGGCCGCCCTCAACCGGTTCAGATCTCCGTCCGGGTCGCCGCCGGGCCCGGGAGAGGGGCGGCACGCGGAGCGGTAGTACTCCTCGATCCCGCCGGGCACCGTCAGGTTGAACAGCCGTACGGTCTGCCCGCCGCGGTTGCGTACCCGGTGGTGCACCCCCCAGGGAACGACCACGACTGTTCCCGCGGAGGCTTCATATTTCTCTCCGTCCAGCAAGACTTCGGCGGTTCCCTCCAGCACGTAGAAGGCCTCCTCATAACGGGCATGACGATGCGCGGGCATCTCGCCGCCCGCTTCCAGCGTGATCTCGGTGACCGTGTACGCGGCGGCGGTCGCGAGGCCCGCCGCCTTGATGTTGTACGTCACTCCGGCGGCGTACCGACGGTCACCCTCATCCGGGAGCACCAGGGTGGGACCGCGTCCTTCGCCCATGGAAAGGGGCCTTTCGCGCCCGTCCGCGGTGTTTTCCAGGTAGGTGACTCCATAGCGCGGGGTCCGTGCGTTGATCTCCTGGACCGGCATCGTCCCGCGTTTCCCCGGAGGCTCATCGCCCGGTGCGCCCAATTCGAGGAAGAAGCCCTCGTTGCCGCCCGGGGTGGTGAATGTGATGAGTTCCGCGCTGTCGTCCCCGACATTGCGCCACTCATGAGCGATGCCGCGCGGCGCCGCGAAGAACGTGCCGTCGCCGACAGTGGTGTTGATGCCCCCCGCCTTGAGTTCGATTTTCCCCCGGAGCAGGAAGAACCCCTCTTCCTCGCGCGAATGGACATGCCGGGGCGGGCCGGTTCCGGCCGGTGGATAGTCGAGCCAGAACGCGTACTCGCTTCCGGTGTCCTCACTGACGGCGGCGAAGGTGATCCGGTCGTCGCCCATCCACCAGATGGAGACACCCTCTCCCGGCTTCACCAACTTGCCGCGCCTGAGCAGAGGCGCGTCCTGCTCGATCGGCCTGTTCAAGCTCTCCGGTGTCCTGGCCCTGGCCATTGCTCAGCCTTCCCGCCCCGAGGTCGGCGCGTCGACCTCGCTGCGTAGTCGGAGCGCAAAATCGCACACTTTTACAATTTTCGTCCGCTATCAGTCGTTGTCAAAACATATGGATCGCCACCACCCACCAAAAGGAGTGGGGCGGGGCGGGGGCCACCCTGGCCGGGCCCGCCCGGTACCGCGACCAGCGGCCAGGCGGCGACGAGGGCGGAGCAGGGGCAGGGGCAGGGGGGTGTCCGGTTCCCGTTCTGGTGTCGCTGATGACGGACTGTCAAGGTTCGTGCTCTCCAGCCGCCGGGTCCGCGCCGTTCCGGACCTGCTGCTTCGTCCCTGAACAGCGGTTGAACGGGGCACCCAGTGCGCGCCGCGCCTGCCCTGCCAGAGCGAAGAGGGAGTATCCGTCGACACAGCCAACGGGACCTGCACCGCCACCACCCCGCTCCTCATCCGCTGCACCTGACCAGCAGGTCGCCCACGAACCCGGTAACGGGTCGAACCGCCCGCGGCGCGTCAGGCGGGGTCGTCCTGCTCGACCGGTCGGCGCCACCACCCCGTGGATTTGAAGCAGCCCATGAGCCAGTGGGCTTCCGCGATATCGAGGATGATGTTGCCGACCAACGGAATCGGCTCGAAGCGGAGCATCCGCTCCTGGATGCGCACTGGCTCCCAATCCAGATCGTGGTGGAGCAGCACCGCGAAGGGCTCCCCGCGACGCTGCCAGAAGACCATGGGCTCGGAGACCTCGTTCTCGAAGGGCTTGACGATGTCGTTCGGGGCGAACTCGACGCCCGCCATATCCGCCCACCTGCCAACACCCTGACGTTCCCGAGCCAAGTAGTGGCGCATGCCCTCCACGAACCCATCGAGGTTCGCGTCGTCCAAGACAGACTCTCTGGAGACGACGATGGACTTCACCTTCTTGCGCAGTGCGTCGGCCCGGCGGAGCTGGCGGGTCGCGTTGGCCCAGAAGAGGCCGCCCCGCTCGGCATCGTGGACTACACAGAGCACCGGGAGACTGCCATCGCGCCAGTTGTCCCCGTGATCACCGACCGGGACGCGGTGCCCCCTTCTGGTCCGCGTCGAGACGCCGCCCTTTACCTGGATGGCCAGGGAGTCCTCGGTCCGCTGCCCGTTCTGCACGAAGGTGACGTGCAGGTCCTCGCCGTGGTCGTTACCGCCGTCAATCTCTTGCACGATGTGGCCGTGTCTCTCCAGCAGAGCACGTACTTCATTCACCGCCATGCGTCCGATACGCCGGCTCTCAGGCACCTTCGGCATCAGCCCCCCTCGTGACACGGATCACCAGCCTATGCCGCACCCTCCACGAGCATCAGAAAACCCCAGGCCGACAATGTCTGACCTGGGGTTTCTCGGAGCCGCCTTCGGGATTCGAACCCGAGACCTACGCATTACGAGTGCGTTGCTCTGGCCAACTGAGCTAAGGCGGCGCGCCTTCCGCACCATGGTGCGATCAGCAGCGCGGCCAAGTCTACACAGTTTTGGAGGGTGCTCCGTACACCCCTCCTGCGGGGGTCTTCCCGCAGGTCAGGAGCACTTCTTGCCGTCCGTCGGGGGTGTGCCCTCCAGGAGGTACGTGTTGATCGCCGTGTCGATGCAGTCGCTGCCACGGCCGTATGCCGTGTGGCCGTCCCCGTTGTAGGTGAGGAGAGTGCCGGAGGAGAGCTGGGACGCCAGGGACTGGGCCCACTTGTATGGGGTCGCCGGGTCGCGGGTGGTGCCGACCACGACGATCGGGGCCGCGCCCTTCGCCTCGATGCGGTGGGGGGAGCCGGTGGCCTTGGTGGGCCAGTAGGTGCAGTTCAGGGAGGCCCAGGCCAGGCCCTTGCCGAAGACCGGGGAGGCTTGTTCGAAGGAGGGGAGCGCCTGGGTGACCTCTTCGGGGCTGCTGAAGGCCGGCGGGAGGTCCAGGCAGTTCACAGCCGAGTTGGCGTACATCAGATTGGCGTACGAGCCATCGCTGTCGCGCTCGTAGTACGAGTCGGCGAGGGAGAGCAGGGCCGCGCCGTCGCCCTTCATGGCGTCGCCGACCGCCTGGCGGAGCTGGGGCCAGGCGGACTCGTCGTACATTGCGGCGATCACGCCGGTCGTAGCCAGCGACTCGCCCAGGGGGCGGCTCGCGCCGGTCGGGACGGGCTTGGCGTCCAGTGTGGTGAAGAAGGTCTTCATACGATTCGAGACGTCGGCGGCCGACTTCGTCCCGAGGGGGCAATCGGACTGTTTGACGCAGTCCTCGGCGAAGGCCCGGAAGGCGGTCTCAAAGCCCGCCGTCTGATCGCGGTTCAGCTCACGGGCCGGGAGGGACGGATCCATCGCGCCGTCGAGGACGAGGCGGCCGGTGCGCTTCGGGAACAGTTCGGCGTATGTCGCGCCGAGGAACGTGCCGTACGAGGCCCCGACGTACGACAGCTTCTGGTCGCCCAGCGCGGTACGGAAGATGTCCATGTCACGGGCCGCCTCGACCGTGGACACATGCGGGAGGACCGCGCCGGAGCGCTTCTCGCAGCCCTGGGCGAACTTCTTGAAGGACGCGGCCAGCTTCGCGATCTCGGCCTGGTCGTCGGGCGTCTGGTCGACCTGGGTGTACGCGTCCATCTCCTTGCCCGTGAGGCATTCGACGGGCTCGCTGCGGGCGACACCGCGCGGGTCGATGGCCACGATGTCGTACTGTGCGCGGATCTGCGCGGGGTAGCCGATGCCCGCGTACGCCTGGAGATAGCCGATGGCCGAGCCGCCGGGACCGCCCGGGTTGACCATGAGGGAGCCGAGGCGCTTGCCGGGGCCCGTTGCCTTCTTGCGGGAGACGGCCAGATCGATCCGGGTCCCGTCCGGCTTCGTGTAGTCGAGCGGGGCCTTCAGCGTGGCGCACTCGAAACCGGGGACTCCGCACGCGCGCCAGGTGAGCTTCTGGTCGTAGTACTTTTTCAGGGCGGCGGGATCGATGGACACAGCGCCCGAGCCCGAATCCCCGCCCGAAGACGATGCCTCCGACGAGGAACCGCCGGAACTGCAACCGGAGATCAGCAGACCGGCCGCCACGAACGCGGTGGCGGTGATACGGAACAGGCGCCTGGTGTCCATTCTGGGAGCCTAGCCGCCGAATCGCGTACACCGCCCGTCCGTGCTCGTACGGGTGATTTCCCGGGCAGTCGGCCCGCTCGTACGTTCAGGCTGTTCACGGCCCCGTACGGGCAGCCCGCTCCCCGTCAGCCCGGTCCCCGTCAGCCCGCCCGCAGCGAGACCGCCATCGCCTCCACCGCCAGCAGCGGCGCCACATTGCGGTCCAGCGCCTGACGGCAGGCGACGATCGCCTCTATCCGGCGCAGCGTCCGCTCGGGCGTCGAAGCACGGGCGACCCGGTCCAGACCGTCCCGTACGTCCCCATTGGCGAGCGCGACGCGGGAGCCCAGCTGGATGGCGAGCACATCGCGGTAGAAACCGGTCAGATCGGTGAGGGCCAGATCCAGGCTGTCCCGCTGCGTACGGGTGGAACGGCGCTTCTGGCGGTCGGCCAGCTCCTTCATCACGCCCGCCGTGCCCCGGGGCATCCGGCCGCCCGCCGAGGCACCGAGCGCGGCCTTCATGTCCTCGGTCTCTTTGACGTCGACATCCTCCGCGACCTGCTTGGCGTCCTCCGTGGCGGCGTCGATCAGCTCCTGCGCCGCCCTGAGGCAGCCGCCGATGTCGTCCACACGCAGCGGCATCTTGAGAACGGTGGCGCGGCGGGCCCGTGCCCGTTCATCGGTGGCGAGACGGCGGGCCCGGCCGATATGCCCCTGAGTGGCCTTGGCCGCGGCGTGGGCGGCCTCGGGCTCGATACCGTCGCGCCGGATCAGGACATCGGCGACGGCCTCCACGGGCGGAGTACGCAGCACGAGATGGCGGCAGCGCGAACGGATCGTGGGCAGGACGTCCTCCAGGGAGGGCGCGCAGAGCAGCCAGACCGTACGGGGCGCCGGCTCCTCCACCCCCTTGAGCAGGACGTTTCCCGCGCCCTCGGTAAGGCGGTCGGCGTCCTCCAGCACATTGACCTGCCAGCGTCCGCCGGCCGGTGCGAGCTGGGCGCGGCGAACCAGCTCGCGGGTCTCCTTGACGCCGATCGAGAGCAGATCGGTACGGATGATGTCCACATCGGCGTGCGTGCCGATCAGGCTCGTATGACAGCCGTCGCAGAACCCGCAGCCAGGCTCACCGCCGAGCGCCCGGTCCGGGCTGGTGCACTGCAGAGCGGCGGCGAAGGCGCGGGCCGCGGTGGACCTGCCCGAACCGGGCGGCCCGGTGAACAGCCAGGCGTGCGTCATCCTCGACGCCTCCGGCGGCTCGGCGCCCGCGGCCTCGGCGGTCACGCGCGCGTCCGCGTCACGAGCGGCGTCGGCGAGCGCCGCCCGAACACGGTCCTGTCCGACCAAGTCGTCCCATACGGTCATGCGCCGTCACCACCTCCATGCATGTGCGGCCCCCACCTGAGTGAGCCCCGGATCCCATTGTGGGGCCGGGGTCTGACAGTCCGGCCGGACTGTCAGACCCCGGCCCCAGGACCTAGGGCCGACGGCGCCCGCCGTCGTGGTCGTCAGCCTCGTCGTGTGGGCCGAGCAGTTCGTCGGCCAGGGTCGGAAGGTCGTCCAGCGGAGTCTCCTCCGCCCAGTCGGAACGGCGGCGCGGGCGCTCGGGCGTACGCTCCGGACCAGCCTCCCGATGCGCCTCCGGGTTGACCTGCGGCAGCTCGCGCGTGCGCTCATTGCCGCCCTCGGCGGGCGACGGCCGCGCGTCGTCCCGGAAGAAGCCCCGCGGCACCCGGTCGGCCGGGTCCGCGTGCGATACGGGCGGGAGTACGGCCGTATCGTCGGCCGCGCGGGCGTCCCGGCTGCCTCCCGAGTCACCCGTACCCCGCGCGTCGCCGCGCCCGTCGTCCCGTACCGCCGGGAGCACCGTCGTCTCGTCGGCAGCCCGGTCCGTACGACCCGCCCGGTCCGTACGACCCGCCTGATCCGTACGGTCACCCCGCTCGCCCTGCTCGCCCCGCTTACCCCGGTCCCCCCGCTCGGCAGGCCGATCCGGATCCGGCACCTGCGGAATAACGGCCGTCTCATCCGGATCCGCCGGACGTACCGCCGGGACCTCCTGCGTCACCTCGTCCGGCGCGACCGCCGGCCCCTTGACGAAGGGAGTGGGGACCGTGATTTCGTTCGGCGAGACCCCCGGGGCCGTCGGAGCCGTCGGAGCCTCGGCCGGAGCCGCCTCGGCCGCCGCCTGCTCCGCGCGCCGCCGCGCCTCCTCGGCACGCAGCAGCGCCTCCTCCGCCTTGCGCTGCTTCTCCCGGCGGCGCTCCTCTGCCTCCGCCCGGAGCCTGGCCTCTTCCTGTGCCTGTCGCCTGAGGCGCGCCTGTTCCGCCTCGTAGGCCCGCTCCTCGGCCTCGCGGCGCTTGCGCTCCTCCTCGGCCTTCTTGCGCGCCTCCTCGGCGCGCTGCCTGGCCTCTTCCGCCTGCCGCTCGGCCTCGCGCCGGCGCGCCTCTTCCAGCTCGCGGCGCTTGCGCTCCTCCTCCTCTGCACGGAGCTTGGCGAGCTGCGCCTGCCGCTCGCGCTCCAGCCGCTCCTCCTCCGCCTTGCGCGCGGCCTCTTCCTCCGCCCTGCGGCGGGCTTCCTCGATGGCCGCCTTCCGCGCCTCCTCCTGGGCCTTCACCTCGGCCTCGGAGAGCGGCAGCATCTGGTCGAGCCGGTGCCGTACGACCGTGGTGACCGCCTCCGGCTCCTGGCCGCCGTCCACCACCAGATAGCGGGTGGGGTCGGCGGCGGCGAGGGTGAGGAAGCCGGACCGTACCCGCTGATGGAACTCCGCCGGCTCGGACTCCAGCCGGTCCGGCGCCTCCGTGAACCGCTCGCGCGCCGTCTCCGGGGAGACATCGAGGAGCACCGTCAGATGCGGAACGAGCCCGTCCGTCGCCCAGCGCGAGATACGGGCGATCTCGGTCGGCGAAAGATCGCGCCCCGCGCCCTGGTAGGCCACGGACGAGTCGATATAGCGGTCGGAGATGACGATCGCGCCGCGCTCCAGCGCCGGACGGACGACCGAATCGACATGCTCGGCGCGGTCGGCGGCGTACAGCAGGGCCTCGGCGCGGTTCGACAGGCCGGCGCTCGACACATCCAGCAGGATCGAGCGCAGCCGCTTGCCGACCGGGGTGGCGCCCGGCTCGCGTGTGACCACCACTTCATGGCCCTTGGCCCGGATCCAGTCGGCGAGCGCCTCCACCTGGGTGGACTTTCCGGCGCCGTCACCACCTTCTATCGCCAGGAAGAAGCCAGTCGCGGCAGGAGCTTGCGCCGGGTCGGCTCCGCCGCGCAGCGCGTCGCGCAGATCCCGACGCAGCGGTACACCGGACCGGTCGTCCGTCTTGGCGAGAACGACGGCGGCTACGGGCAGCAGCAGCGCGCCGACCAGTATCAGCGTGAAGGCCGCTCCGTCGTGAGCGAAGACGGAATTGCCACTGGCGAGGCGGTGCGGGCCGATGGCCGCCGCGACGAGGGGGGCGACGACCACTCCGAGCCCCACAAACACCCTGGCTACAGCCTGTAGATGTTCGGTGACCCGACTACGACGGTACTCCTCCGTCTCCAGGTCGATAAGGGTGTGTCCAGTATTCGCCGCGACACCGGCCGTGAAGCCCGCGATCAGCGCCAGGAACAGCACGGTCGCCATGTCCGGCACAAGGCCCATGACCAGCAGCGCTATGCCGGTGACCGCGATCGCCAGCGCGAACAGACGGCGCCGGGACAGCGCGGGCAGCACCTTGGCGGCGCCGCGGATACCCAGTCCCGTACCGCCGGTCAGGGCGAGGACGAGGAGCGCGAAGGCGACGGGACCGCCCCCGAGGTCCATGGCCTGGAGTGCGGAGACACCCACGGCGGCGGCGACAGCGCCGGCGATCGTGCCGCACGCGAGGACGAGCAGCGACACCGCGCCCGTACGCCCCTTGTCCCGGCCACCGCTGCCGCCACCAGCATTGCCGCCGCTGCCGCCGGATCCCTTGCCGCTCGTGGCGCCCACGGACCGGCGCAGCCCTTCGAGCGGGGAACGCGGCCGGGGCGTATGGCCGTCGGGCAGTTCGAGGAAGTAAAGCGTCGACACGGACGCGGCGAACAGGCCGGCCGCGACATACGACCCAAGGGCCGCCTGGTGCAGCGAGAACCAGTCGATTCCCAAGCCCAGCAGATTGCCGATCAGCGTGGCGACGAGCAGGACCGCGGCGGCGGCGGGGACGGCGGCGAAGGACGTACGGAGGGAGAGCCGGCGCAGCGCGTCGGGGTGGTCGGGCAGCGGGCGTACCGCGGCGCCCTCCAGCGGCGGAGCCGGCAGCAACGCGGGAGCCGCGCTCTCCTTGGCGACCGTCCAGAAGCGCTCGGCGACGCCGGCGACGAAGACCGTGCTGAGGAGAATCGGCAGGGCGCGGTCGGGGGTCCATTCGAGCCACAGCGGCGCGACGATGAGGAGCGCGAGGCGCAGTACGTCCGCGGCGATCATCGTCCAGCGGCGGTCCAGCGGGCCGCCGTCCCGCGCGGGCTTCGCGGATTTACCCACGGATTTACCCGACTTGGCGGGCTTCTTGACCGCCGTGGCTCCAGCTGCCTCAGGCGTCTCAGGTGCTCCCGCGTCGGCCGCGTCCGCCGCGTCCGCCGCGTCCGCCGTCTTCTTGGCCCCGGCCCCGCCACTGGTGGCGCCACCGGGCGCGATCAGCGCCGTCAGCGGCCCAAGGAGCACCGCCCCGAACAGCAGCGTGGCCAGAACCCGGGCCCCGAACACGGCGGCGACGGCGAACGCCACACCCCGGTATCCAGCACCGAATGAGCCCTCGGCGATCGCCGCCTGCAACGACAGCAGCAGAAGCACGAGTACGGCGAGTACGTCGCCGATCCCGCCGACGAACTGGGCACCCCAAAGCCGCCGCAGCGGTGCAAGGCGCAACAAGGATCGTACGGCGCGCTCTCGTGAGTCTGCGGCAAGTGCGTCGGAGTCGGAGGTGGGGCTCACGACCGTTGGCTGCTCGGCTCGCGTCATCCGCCCAGCCTATCCGGAGCCAGTGACATCCCTGGAGCCCCACCCGAACAGACGAACGCGACAGAGACGGCGAGAAGCGGCGAATCACCCGGCTCTCGCGGTCCCCCGCCACTCCCCACGGCTCAGCCGTCCAAGCATCCGGCCGCCTCGCCGGCTGCTTCGCCGACCGCTTGGTCCGGCTTCCGGCCCGATCGAGTCCCGATCGATGTCCCGATCAACGTTCCCGATCGATGTCCCGATCAACGTTCCCGATCGAGTGCCGATCAACGTTCCCGATCACCGTGCCCGATCGACGTCCTATTCGTCCGACTTCGCCGACGCCGCCGCCGACGACTTCGCGGCCGTCTTCTTCGCCGTCGTCTTCTTCGCCGCCGTCTTGGCGGTCGTCGTCTTCGCGGCGGCCTTCTTCGCGGTCGTCGCCTTCTTGGCGGGGGCCTTCTTCGCCGGAGCCTTCTTCGCCGCCTTCTTCGCGGTCTTCTTGGCCGGCCCCTTCGCACGCTTGTCCGCGAGGAGCTCGTAACCCCGCTCCGGAGTGATCGTCTCGACGCTGTCGTCGGTCCGCAGTGTCGCGTTCGTCTCGCCGTCCGTGACGTACGGGCCGAACCGCCCGTCCTTCACCACGACCGGCCGCTCGCTCACCGGGTCCGTGCCCAGCTCCTTCAGCGGCGGCTTGGCCGCGGCCCGGCCCCGCTGCTTGGGCTGGGCGTAGATCGCCAGCGCTTCTTCCAGCGTGATGTTGAAGAGCTGGTCCTCGTTCTCCAGCGAACGCGAGTCCGTGCCCTTCTTCAGATACGGGCCGTACCGGCCGTTCTGCGCGGTGATCTCGACACCCTCGGCGTCCGTACCGACCACCCGGGGCAGCGACATCAGCTTGAGTGCGTCGGCGAGCGTCACCGTGTCCAGGGACATGGACTTGAAGAGCGAGGCGGTACGCGGCTTGACCGCGTTCTTGCCGGTCTTCGGGGTCCCGTCCGGCAGGATCTCGGTGACATACGGCCCGTAACGGCCGTCCTTGGCCACGATCTGATGGCCGGACTCCGGGTCCGCGCCCAGCTCGAAGTCGCCGCTCGGCTTGGCCAGCAGTTCCTCGGCGTACTCGACCGTCAGCTCGTCGGGCGCCAGATCCTCCGGCACATCGGCGCGCTGGTGGCCTTCCTCGTCCTTCTCACCACGCTCGACATACGGGCCGTACCGCCCGACGCGCAGCATGATGCCGTCGCCGACGGGGAACGAGGAGATCTCCCGGGCGTCGATCGCGCCGAGGTCGGTGACCAGTTCCTTGAGGCCGCCGAGGTGATCGCCGTCGCCGTTCCCGGCGCCCGACGCGACCCCCGCGTTGTGGTCGTCGCCCTCGCCGAAGTAGAAGCGCCGCAGCCACGGCACGGCCTGCGCCTCGCCCTGCGCGATGCGGTCGAGGTCGTCCTCCATCTTGGCCGTGAAGTCGTAGTCGACCAGTCGGCCGAAGTGCGTCTCCAGCAGGTTGACCACGGCGAAGGAGAGGAAGGACGGGACGAGCGCCGTGCCCTTCTTGAACACATAGCCGCGGTCGAGGATGGTGCCGATGATCGAGGCGTAGGTCGACGGACGGCCGATCTCCCGCTCTTCCAGCTCCTTGACCAGCGAGGCTTCGGTGTATCTGGCCGGCGGCTTCGTCGCATGGCCGTCGACGGAGATCTCCTCGGCGGACAGCGCGTCGCCCTCCGCGACCTGCGGCAGCCGGCGCTCGCGGTCGTCCAGCTCCGCGTTCGGGTCGTCCGCGCCCTCGACGTACGCCTTCATGAAGCCATGGAACGTGATCGTCTTGCCGGAAGCGGAGAATTCGGCGTCCCGGCCGTCGCTCGACCTGCCATCGATCTTGACGGTGACGCTGTTGCCGACCGCGTCCTTCATCTGGGAGGCGACGGTCCGCTTCCAGATCAGCTCGTAGAGCTTGAACTGGTCGCCGGTCAGTCCGGTCTCGGCGGGGGTACGGAACCGGTCGCCCGAGGGGCGGATCGCCTCGTGCGCCTCCTGCGCGTTCTTGACCTTGCCCGCGTACGTACGCGGCTTGTCCGGCAGATAGCCCGCCCCGTACAACTGCGTGACCTGCGCACGGGCCGCCGAGACAGCGGTGTCCGAGAGGGTCGTCGAGTCCGTACGCATATAGGTGATGAAGCCGTTCTCGTACAGCTTCTGCGCGACCTGCATCGTGGACTTCGCCCCGAAGCCCAGCTTGCGCGAGGCCTCCTGCTGGAGGGTCGTCGTACGGAAGGGGGCGTACGGGGAGCGGCGGTACGGCTTGGACTCGACCGAGCGCACGGAGAAGGAGGCGTTCTCCAGGGCGATGGCGAGCGCCCGTGCGTTGGCCTCGTCCAGATGCAGCACCTGGTCGGACTTGAGCCGACCGTCCGGACCGAAGTCACGGCCCTGGGCGACACGCCGGCCGTCGACCGCGTTGAGCCGGGCGACCAGCGAGGACGGGTCGGAGGCGTCTCCGGCGCGGCCGGTGGAGAACGTACCGGTCAGATCCCAGTACTCGGCGGAGCGGAAGGCGATGCGCTCGCGCTCGCGCTCGACGACGAGACGGGTGGCGACGGACTGGACACGGCCCGCCGAGAGGCCGCGCATGACCTTCTTCCACAGGACGGGCGAGACCTCGTAGCCGTAGAGCCGGTCGAGGATACGGCGGGTCTCCTGGGCGTCGACCATGCGCGTGTTCAGCTCGCGCGGATTGGCGACGGCGGCCCGGATCGCGTCTTTGGTGATCTCGTGGAAGACCATCCGGTGGACCGGGACCTTGGGCTTGAGGACTTCCTGGAGGTGCCACGCGATGGCCTCGCCCTCGCGGTCCTCATCGGTGGCGAGGTAGAGCTCGTCGGATTCGGCCAGCAGCTCCTTGAGCTTTCTGACCTGGGCCTTCTTATCGGCGTTGACGACGTAGATCGGCTGGAAGTCATGATCGACGTCCACGCCGAGGCGGCGCACCTCGCCGGTGTACTTCTCCGGCACCTCGGCGGCGCCGTTCGGGAGGTCGCGGATGTGCCCGACGCTCGCCTCGACGACATAGCCAGGGCCGAGGTAGCCCTTGATCGTCTTCGCCTTGGCAGGCGACTCGACGATGACGAGTCGGCGGCCGCCGTGTGCGGTCTCGCTGGTCGGGGACAACTTCGCTCTTCTCTCCGGTCGACGCTCGGTGGGCCCGTACGGCAGTACGGCAGTACGCCTTGGCGGGGCCCGGTACGGCCCAGCGGTGACGCTGCTTCGCTGCGGAGTGTGACGGTACAACCCGCCCCCGTGTCAAACGGCGAAAGCCCGCAACGGCCACTCGAACGGTAACCCGACTCCAGTCATTCCTGCCGCCCGGACCCCCGGGCTCGTCGCGTCGGAAAGCGGCGCCGGTGCTTCCGCCGGGGTACGGGACGACGGTTCCGGATCACGGTCCCTCGGCGCGTCCTGCGCAGGTCCGACGGCCTGCCGAAGCCGCGCGCGGGCCCGGATCGATCATGGCCCGAGATTCCGGTCCGGCTTCCTCGAACCGGGCCCGGATACATCGGGAGCGCTCAGATACGACCGAAACACCACACGCCGAGAGCGAGAAAGACCACGCCCGAGAGTGTCGCGAGCGTGATGGAGGCCGCAGGCCGCACGCCATGGGCCACCGGCGCGCGGTGCAGAACGCGCGCCCCGGTCCACAGCAGCAGCGCACACCCGAACAGCGTGAACGCCGTCCCCGCGAAGATCGCCGGCCCACTCTCCATGTCCGCACCCCGCTCGTTCCGTGGGCACCCGCTCGGGGGCGCCAAGACCTCTGGGGGCCCGAGGCTGGCACCTCGGGACGTCACCTGCGCGAATTCCGGGTGAACGCCGCGACGCGTTCACCCGCACGCCGAGTCCGAGGGCTCGGCGTGACCGGCAGTCGAGCGCTGACGGACAGGACAGTCGAGTCGAGCGGACAACCGAGGGGGCAGTCGAGCGGACAACCGAGGGCCAGCCGAGGGGGGCAGCCGCCCTCACCCCGCACAGCCGGCCGTCAGCGCGCCACGGGCGTCGGTTCCAGGAATCCCTCCTCCACCAGCAGCCGGATCGCCTGCGGGGTGCGGTCCCGGAGCAGCACCGGGTCCTCCCCCATCAACTGACCGATCGCATCCAGGATCCGTCCGGCACTCAGGGTCCCGTCACAGACCCCCGCGAAGCCGGCCCCGACCGCGTCGACCTTCGTGGCCCGGCGCATGCCTCGGTGCTGACGGAGCACCACATGCTCCGGATCCTCGGCGCCCGGCAGCCCCACCTGCTCCTGCACCACCTCCGGCGCCAGGACGAAATGGCCCGCGAGAAGCGCCGCGTCGTCGTGCGTCCGCAGATAGTCCTGACGCTCGAAGTGCGCCCGTACGGTCTCGCCGAGCGGCTGCTCCACCGGATGCGGCCACTCCTCCACGACGACCGATTGCTCCGCGGCGCCCGTCTTCCTGAGCGTGATCCAGCCGAAGCCGACGGCCTTGGTCTTACGGGCCTCGAACTCGTCCAGCCACGCTTCGTACCGCGCGGTGTACTCCTCCGGGTCGCTCCTGTGGTCACCGCTGTCGCGCAGCCAGAGCTCCGCGTACTGCGTCACGTCCTGGACCTCGCGCTGCACGATCCAGGCGTCACAGCCGCGCGGCACCCAGGAGCGCAGCCGCTGCTGCCATTCCTCCCCCTCCACGTGCTGCCAGTTGGCGAGGAAGTGCGCGAATCCGCCCTCGTTCAGCCGCTCCCCCGCCTGCTGGACGAGCGTGCGGCACAGATCGTCCCCGCCCATCCCGCCGTCGCGGTAGATGAGCCGGGCCCCTGGCGAGATCACGAACGGCGGGTTCGAGACGATCAGGTCGTACGTCTCGTCCGCGACCGGCTCGAAGAGCGAGCCCTCGCGCAGATCGGCGACGGGGGCGCCGGAGAGGGCCAGGGTCAGCCGGGTGAAGCCGAGCGCACGCGGATTGAGATCGGTGGCCGTGACGCGCGTGGCGTGCTGAGCGGCGTGCAGCGCCTGGATGCCGGAGCCGCAGCCGAGATCGAGCGCGCTCCCGACCGGTGTCCGTACGGTGATCCCGGCCAGGGTCGTCGAGGCGCCGCCGACGCCGAGCACCACCCCCTCGTCATGGCCGCCCGCGCCCGAGGCGCCGCCGACCGCGCAGCCCAGGTCGGAGACGATGAACCAGTCCTGTCCGTCGGGCCCGCTGTACGGCCGTACGTCCACCGTCGCGTGGATGTCGTCCTCGTCCTGGACGACCCAGCCGTCGGCCAGCACCTCGTCGAGCGGCAGCGCGGCAGCCGCGCGCTCCTTGGAGACCGGGCGCTGGAGCAGGAAGAGCCGTACGAGCGTTTCGAGCGGGGTGTCACCGGGGGTGGCACGCAGCGCCGGCACGGTCTCGCTGCGTGCCAGCGCGGCATAGGCGGGTGCGCCGAGCAGATCGAGCAGGCCGTCGGCGGTGAAGTCGGCGGCGAGCAGGGCCGCGCGGAGTCGGGGCGAGTGGTCGGACGCGGGAAGGCTGGTCGTACTCACCCACACATTGTGGCGGCTGCCACTGACAACGGCCCGCGGCCCGGTCCCTCCGTTCGGGGGGACCGGGCCGCGGGCCGCGTGCGACCGTGTTCCGGAGCGGCATGAGACGCCTGAGGGCGTCCAGCAGGGGATGCCGGAGAGGCTACGACCCGGCCCGGGAGCTTACGACCCGGCCGCCGGAGAGCCGGACCCGCCGGCCGCCACCGGTGGCTTCTGGCAGCCTGCCTGCTTCGCCATCGCCTTGCCGACATCGCCGGACTGGAGCTTCTGGAGCGCCTGGTCCCCGCTCTTGCTGAGCTTGTCCAGCTCGTCCGCGACGCCCTTGAGGCCGTCCGCGAAGTCCGCCTGGTCCCTGGTGTCGAGCGCGTCGACCTTCGTCTTGAGGCCCGCGTACGCCGTCGCGGTGGCGTTGAGTTCCTTGACGGCCTCCTTCTGGGTCTTCTCGCCGTCCGTGATGGGCGGTGCGCCCGCGCTGTCCACGGCGGAACCCAGCGCCTTGTAGGCGTCGGAGATGGACTGGAAGGCGGCCGAGTCGGCCTTCTGGACATCAGCGGGCTTGCTGCTGTCGGAGGTCGCCTGCTGGATGGAGGTGTTGGAGTTCGCGATCTTCGTCAGCTGAGGCTGAACCTGGTCACAGACCTTCTTGGCCCAGGCGTTCACCTTTTGGTCGCTGTCATCACCACTGCAGCCGGACAGCGCCATGAGCACCACCGCACCGCCGGACAGCGCGGCCACAAGCTTCTTGTTCACCGGTTGGGTCCCTTCCAAGGCTCTCGGCCCCGGAACATACACGCCAAGTGGGCGACAACCACACGCCGAGCGTCCGGTCCGTGCCCTATTGCAGCCATTTGCACCAAGGGAGAGACACCTCACGCCGGGCGCGCCGTCCGGGGGCTGCGTCGAGCGGGCGCGCTGTCCAGGCTCGGCGCGGGCGGGCGCGCTGTCCGGGGCGGCGCGAGCGGGGGCGCTGTCCGGAGGCGGCGCGAGCGGGCGGGTGGCGCGCGTCACTCCGCGCCACCCGCCCGCTCCCCATCAGGATCGACCGGGTCGTCAGGAGGCCGCCACCGGGTCGGGCGACTTCTCGTTCCCGCCGCCGGAACCGTCCCCGCCGCCCTCACCTCCGCCGTCCACCGTGACCGAGCGCCGCTTGGACACATAGACCGCGCCGATGATGACGGCGAGGGCGAGCACCGCCACCAGCACGCGGACACCGGCACTGGCGTCGGCTCCGTAACTGAACTGCACGACCGCCGGGGCGATGAGCAGCGCCACCAGGTTCATCACCTTTAGCAGCGGATTGATGGCGGGGCCCGCCGTGTCCTTGAACGGGTCTCCCACCGTGTCCCCGATGACCGTCGCGGCATGGGCCTCACTGCCCTTGCCGCCGTGATGACCGTCCTCGACGAGCTTCTTCGCGTTGTCCCAGGCACCTCCGGAGTTGGCGAGGAAGACGGCCATCAGCGTGCCCGTACCGATCGCACCGGCCAGGAACGAGCCGAGCGCGCCCACTCCGAGCGAGAAGCCGACGGCGATGGGGGTGAGGACGGCGAGCAGCCCCGGGGTGGCCAGCTCACGCAGCGCGTCCTTGGTGCAGATGTCGACCACCCGGCCGTACTCGGGTTTCTCGGTGTAATCCATGATCCCTGGGTGCTCGCGGAACTGCCGGCGCACCTCGTAGACCACCGAACCGGCCGACCGCGAGACCGCGTTGATCGCCAGCCCCGAGAAGAGGAAGACAACCGCGGCACCGAGGATCAGCCCGACCAGGTTGTTGGGCTGCGAGATGTCCAGACTGAGCGTCAGCTCGCCCGCTCTGGCCCCTACATCCGCGACGGCGGTGGCGATGGCGTCGCGGTACGAGCCGAAGAGCGCCGACGCGGCGAGTACGGCCGTGGCGATGGCGATGCCCTTGGTGATGGCCTTCGTGGTGTTCCCCACGGCGTCGAGGTCGGTGAGCACCTGCGCGCCCGCGCCCTCGACGTCGCCGGACATCTCGGCGATGCCCTGGGCGTTGTCGGAGACCGGCCCGAAGGTGTCCATGGCGACGATGACACCGACGGTGGTGAGCAGACCGGTGCCCGCCAGGGCCACCGCGAAGAGGGCGAGCGTGATCGACGCACCGCCGACCAGGAAGGCCCCGTAGACCGCGAGACCGATCAGCAGCGCCGTATAGACCGCTGACTCCAGACCGATGGCCACGCCCGCGAGGACGACGGTGGCGGGGCCCGTCAGGGCGGATTTGCCGATGTCCCTGACCGGGCGCCGGGCGGTCTCGGTGAAGTAGCCGGTGAGCTGCTGGATCAGGGCCGCCAGCACGATACCGATGGCGACCGCGAGCAGGGCGAGCACCCTCGGGTCACCGCTGTGGGTCAGGATGTCCGGGTCGGTGACCCCGTCCAGTTCGGCGTACGAGGACGGCAGGTAGACGAAGGACGCCACGGCCACCAGCGCGAGCGAGATCACCGCGGAGATGAAGAAACCGCGGTTGATGGCGGTCATCCCGCTGCGGTCGGCCCTGCGTGGGGCGACGGCGAAGATGCCGATCATGGCCGTGATCACCCCGATCGCGGGGACGATCAGCGGGAAGGCCAGCCCGAAGTCCCCGAACGCCGCCTTGCCGAGGATCAGCGCGGCCACCAGCGTCACCGCGTACGACTCGAACAGGTCGGCCGCCATCCCGGCGCAGTCGCCGACGTTGTCGCCGACGTTGTCCGCGATGGTCGCCGCGTTGCGCGGATCGTCCTCCGGAATACCCTGTTCCACCTTGCCGACCAGGTCGGCGCCGACGTCGGCCGCCTTGGTGAAGATGCCGCCTCCGACTCGCATGAACATGGCGATCAGCGCGGCGCCGAGACCGAAGCCCTCCAGCACCTTGGGGGCGTCGGCGGCATAGACGAGGACCACGCAGGAGGCGCCGAGCAGACCGAGGCCCACCGTGAACATGCCGACCACGCCACCCGTACGGAATGCGATCTTCATGGCTTTGTGCGAAACGGCCGTGAGGTCTTTTTCCGGCTCGCCTTCCGCCGGTGTCGCCTCACGCGCGGCCGCCGCCACGCGCACATTGCTGCGTACGGCCAGACGCATGCCGATGTATCCGGTGGCCGCCGAGAAAAGCGCACCGACCAGGAAGAACAGCGAACGTCCCGCGCGTTGTGACCAGTTGTCGGCCGGCAACAACATCAGCAGGAAGAACACCACGACGGCGAATACGCCGAGGGTGCGCAACTGCCGTGCCAGATAGGCATTGGCGCCTTCCTGTACGGCGGCCGCGATCTCCTTCATCGAATCGGTGCCCTCGCCGGCCGCCAGCACCTGGCGCACCAGCAGCTGGGCCACGAACAGCGCCGCCAGCGCGACGACCGCGATGACGATCACGATGACGCGGTTGTCGTCCGTGAGTATCGCGGCAGCGAGCGAAGTGGGGTGCTCGGACAGTTGTGGTTGGTAGTGCCCCGCCATTCGTCCTCCTTGACGCTCAGCGTTCAAGATGGACGGATTGTAGGGAGCGGAACCTGATCAAAACAGAGCACGCCACATGCAATTGACCTTCACTTATCGAATGACCTTGGAAGGGGTAATGGGATAAGCACGTTAATGGGTGATCGGTAATCCCATGGAAAAGAGAAAGGCCCTGCTCAGCAGGGCCTTCCTGGAGAATGGATCACCGGCTCTCCGTCCGGCTGCCCGAAAGGGCCGGGGTAACGCCGTCAGGGCAACGCGACGGCCGAGGCCGTCGGCCAGCTCATCCGGATGACGCCACCGTCGTCGCCCGAGGTGACTTCCACATCGTCGACGAGCCCACTGATGACCGCGAGGCCCATCTCGTCCTCGCCCTCGGCATCGCTCTCGTGGGAATCGCCCGGAGCCACGCCGTCACGGGCTTCCCCGGCGGCTCCGCTCACGGCCGTGACCCCGTCGCCGACCTCGATGGAGAAGGCTTTCTCCTCCTCGTTCAGCACGACTCTCACCGGGGCGGTGATGCCATGGCTGCGGTGCAGTCCGACCGCCCGGCTGCACGCTTCACCGACCGCGAGTCTGACCTCGTCCAACACAGCCTCATCGACACCTGCCCGACGAGCCACGGCGGCCGCCACAAGACGGGCCGTTCTGACATGTTCGGGCTGGGCGCTGAAGCGGAGTTCAACGGTGGCCATGCGATCCCCCTCGAACGTACGAGCGTGAAAACTCATGGGCGCGGGCGCCGGGCATCACGCCCGGTGCCTCTGCCCTCTCCTCCGGAAGACTCGGCCGACCTCAGTCGGTGGCCGCCACGGCCTCGTCGACCGTGGTGTGGATCGGGAACACCTTGGTGAGACCGGTGATCCGGAAGATCTTGAGAATGCGCTCCTGGTTGCAGACCAGGCGCAGCGAGCCCTCATGGGCGCGCACACGCTTCAGGCCACCCACGAGCACGCCGAGCCCGGTCGAGTCCAGGAAGTCCACGCCCTCCATGTCGACAACCAGGTGGTAGCTGCCGTCGTTCACCAACTCGACCAACTGCTCGCGCAGCTTGGGCGCGGTATACACATCAATCTCGCCACCGACCTCGACGACCGTACGGTCGCCACCAGGGCCGGACACATTGCGAGTCGACAGGGACAGGTCCACGGATCCTCCAGCACCTTGCTATCGAGCGGTCGCCCCTCGGGTCTCCCCTACGGAGCCAGGGGACGTATCGCCAGCCGCGATGGCATTCAATCACTTACCAGCAGTCATGCACGACGCCTTGAGACCATTGTCCGTCACGCCAGTGACACACTCGATGCCGATGGCCAGGAATCACCGCCCCAGTGGACCCCCCGAGAGCGGGGGCAACCGCCCCTCCCCCCGTACGGTCCTGGACCGGCTCGCCACGGGGGCGGGCCGTGCTGCGCGCATCACCCATACGGAGCACCTGCCCCCGCGTGCGGGACGTCATGCCGTCTGGCCCGACCGCATCCGCCCGGAAGTGATCAACGCCATTCAGCGGGCCGGTGTCGACCACCCGTGGGCCCACCAGGCGACGGCCGCCGAGCACGCGCTGGACGGCGAGTCCGTCGTGATCGCCACCGGCACCGCCTCCGGCAAGTCCCTCGCCTATCTCGCCCCCGTGCTCACCACCCTCCTCGACGGCTCGGAGGCGCCCAACGGCCGAGGTACGACGGGGCTCTACCTCGCGCCGACGAAGGCTCTCGCCGCGGACCAGCGCCGCGCGGTCAAGGCGCTGGCCGCCCCGCTCGGCAACCGCGTGCGCCCCGCCGTCTACGACGGTGACACCCCGGTCGAGGAACGGGAGTGGGTCCGGCAGTACGCCAACTACGTGCTGACCAATCCGGACATGCTGCACCGGGGGATACTCCCGTCCCACCCCCGCTGGGCCTCCTTCCTGCGCGCCCTGCGCTATGTCGTTATCGACGAGTGCCACACCTATCGCGGCGTCTTCGGCTCCCATGTGGCGCAGGTACTGCGCCGACTCCGCCGCGTATGCGCCCGCTACGGAGCGAATCCGGTCTTCCTGCTCGCCTCTGCGACCGCCGCGGAACCAGCACAGGCCGCCGGCCGGCTCACCGGTCTGCCCGTCCACGAGGTCGCCGACGACGCGTCACCGCGCGGCGAACTGGTCTTCGCGCTCTGGGAGCCGCCGCTCACCGATCTGCACGGCGAGAAGGGCGCCCCCGTCCGGCGTACCGCCACCGCCGAGACCGCCGACCTCCTCACCGATCTGACCGTCCAGGGCGTCCGTACGGTCGCCTTCGTACGCTCCCGGCGTGGCGCCGAGCTCATCTCCGTCATCGCCCAGGAACGGCTGGCCGAGGTGGACCGCTCGCTGGCCCGCCGGGTCGCCGCCTACCGCGGCGGCTACCTCCCCGAGGAACGCCGCGCGCTGGAGAACGCCCTGCACTCCGGCGAGCTGCTCGGCCTCGCCGCCACCACCGCGCTGGAACTGGGCATCGACGTGTCGGGCCTGGACGCCGTCGTCATCGCCGGCTATCCGGGCACCCGCGCCTCCGTGTGGCAGCAGGCGGGCCGAGCCGGACGTTCGGGGCAGGGGGCGCTCGCCGTCCTCGTCGCCCGGGACGATCCGCTGGACACCTTCCTCGTCCACCACCCCGAGGCGCTGTTCCGGCAGCCCGTCGAGTCCACCGTCCTCGACCCCGACAACCCGTATGTCCTCGCCCCCCATCTGTGCGCCGCGGCGGCCGAACTCCCGCTCACCGAAGCGGATCTGACGCTCTTCGGACCCGCCGTACCCGACCTGCTCCCGCAGTTGGAGAGCGCGGGGCTGCTGCGGCGCCGCAACTCGGGCTGGTACTGGACCCGCCGCGAGCGGGCCGCCGACCTCGCCGACATCCGGGGTGAGGGCGGCAGCCCCGTCCAGATCGTCGAGGCGGGGACGGGACGGCTGCTGGGCACGGTCGACGAAGCCGCCTCCCATACCGCCGTCCACGACGGCGCCGTCCACCTCCACCAGGGCCGTACGTATCTGGTGAAGCGGCTCGACCTGGCCGACTCGGTCGCCCTGGTCGAGGAGGCGAACCCGCCTTACTCCACCACCGCCCGTGACACCACCGCCATCTCCGTACTCGAAACCGACACGGAGATCCCGTGGGGCCAGGGGCGCCTGTGCTACGGCTCCGTCGAAGTCACCAACCAGGTCGTCTCCTTTCTGCGCCGACGGCTCATCACCGGCGAGGTACTGGGCGAGAGCAAACTCGATCTGCCGCCACGGACGCTCCGTACCCGGGCCGTGTGGTGGACGGTCACCGAGGACCAGCTCGACCGGGCCCGCGTCGACCCGGAGCAGCTGGGCGGCGCGCTGCACGCCGCCGAACACGCCTCGATCGGGCTGCTGCCGCTCTTCGCGACCTGTGACCGCTGGGACATCGGCGGGGTGTCCGTGCCCCTCCACCCGGACACGCTGCTGCCGACGGTCTTCGTCTACGACGGCCATCCCGGCGGCGCGGGCTTCGCTGAGCGGGCCTTCCGAACGGCCCGTGAGTGGCTCACAGCCACCCGCGAGGCGATCGCCTCCTGCGAGTGCGACGCCGGCTGTCCGTCCTGCATCCAGTCCCCGAAGTGCGGCAACGGCAACGACCCTCTGCACAAACGAGGCGCCGTACGACTCCTGACCGAGCTCCTCAGCGCCGCCCCCGACGCACAGCCCGAGGCCGACGTGCTTCCGATCGCGCATCCGGAAACGGGCATGGACGCGGACGTGGAAGCGGACGTGGAAGCGGAAGCGGGCGTGGAAGCGGAAGAAGCGCCCACCGTGGCTTAGTGCGTGCCCGCGAGGCCTGACAGGGCGCCTGGCGGGGGCACGGGCGGCGGTGGGCCCGCTGGGCCCGCCCGTGACCTGACCGTCGGGACGTACGGTCCGAACGCCGCCCGCGCCGTCACGTCCGCGATCTCACCGCTCACCACGCACCGCACCACCTCCGCTCCCTGCGCCGCCGCGACCTCGGCCGCCCGGCGGCAGGCGTCCGCCGAGCCGAGAAGCGAGTGGTCCGCGGCGGCGAGGGCCGCCAGGTCGGCCGCCGCTCCCGCCCGGTGCCGGGCGACGACCGCCTGTCCCATGGCGAGCACCAGGGCGAAGACGGCACACAACGCGGTCGCCGCCATCGCCACCCACACCGTCGCCGACCCGCGGTCCCTGGTCCTGGCCGCCCCCGTCATGGCGCCGCCCCGGCCGCGTGCGGGCCTCCGGAGCCGTCTCTCGCGGCCTGTACGGGGTCCAGGGCGTCCATGGCGTCCTCCGCTGACGCGACAGCCTCGGCGGTGAGCGTGAGGGTCAGCGCGCCCGGCCCCGGCGTCGGCGCCTCCACCCGCACCCGCCACAGATCGCCTGTACGCCCCAGAGCGACCCTGGCGCCCTTCGGGGCAGCCAAACGGGCGGCGGCCACCGCCGCGGCCCGCGGCTCGGCTCTGGCGGCCGCTCTCGCCCCCGCCCGAGCCGCGTCCACACACCGGATCTGCGCGGAGGCCGCCATCAGCGCCCAGACGAGAGCCAGGGCGAACACGGCCAGCGCCGGTACCGCCACCGCCGACTCCGCCGTCACGAACCCCAGGTCGCGGGGACGGACCAGGCGACGGACTGGGCGACAGCCAAGGCGAGGGCCGCCGGTCGGGCGCTTACGGACCGTCCGCTTACGGACCGTCTCAGAACTGCGCACTGAGAGCCCTCCCGATCAACGACTGCAAGGCGCCCGCCACGGGCCCACTCGTGACCACCTTGTAGAGCACCGCGGCCAGTGCGCAGGCGGCGATCGTCCCCACCGCGTACTCGGACGTGGTCATCCCCGCATCGGCTCGCGCCCGGCGCGGCCGTGTCCACCGGATCCGTCGGATCCTCATCCACATGTCATCTCCCCGTAGAAACAGTAGGAATTGGTCAATTCGCAGAGAATGGGTCAGCCACCGTTCAGCAGGCCGCTCGCCAGACCGATGACCACCGGCGCCACCCCCACCGCCAGGAAGGCGGGAAGGAAGCACAGCCCCACCGGAGCCGTGATCAGCACCTGGGCCCGCTGGGCTCTGGCCACCGCTGCCCGGGCCCGCTCCGCCCTGAAGCCGTCGGCCAGCCGGGACACCGGTTCGGCGGCGGGCGCTCCGGTCGACGCCGCCCGTTCCAGACAGCGGGCCAGCCCCGCCGCGCCCGGTATCTCCCCGAACCGCCGCCACGCCTCCGTCGGTTCGCCGCCGAGCCGCAGCTCCGCCGCTGTCCGGGCCAGCCGGTCACCGACGGGGCCGCCCAGCGATTCGCCGACCGCCTCCGCCGCGTCGCGCGGTCCTGCCCCCGCCGCGATACAGGCGGCCAGCAGATCGGCGGCGAGCGGGAGCTGCCGGCGGGCCGCCTCGTCGGTACCGGTACCGTCGTCCGGCTTTCTCGTACGCAGCCACCTGCGGACCCCGTACGCCATGGCGAGCCCGACCAGCCAGCCGGCCACCCCGCCGACCATGACCCAGCCGAAGATCACCGCGCCGGTCGGTGGACCCCAGCGCCGCGCCCACTCCGCCGCCCGGGGCCGGGGCCGCCGCCGTCCGTTATCGACCGCGAGCAGGACCGCGTATCGCCGCCGCACCCGTCGTTCACACCGCCGGTCCGCCATCGCGAAGGCCAACGAGCCGATCGCGATGAGCACCACGACGACCACCCACAGCCTGTGGACGAACTCCCCTGTCATGACGCCTCCCCGGTCCGTACGATCCGGGCGGCCCACCAAAGGCCCGCACCCTCCAGCAGACCGCCCACCAGCAGACAGCCGAGCCCGGCCGGGGTGTGCAGCAGGACACGCAGCGGATCCGCGCCCAGGGCCCAGCCCAGCGCCAGGCCGACCACGGGAAGCAGCGCCAGCACGGTGACGGTCGCCCAGGCCCCCGACAACTGGGCCCGCAATCCTTCCCGTTGCTCCTTTTCCGCCCGCAGCGCCGCGTCCAGGCGATCCAGCCCGGCGGCGAGCCCCGCCCCGCCGTCCACGGCCACCCGCCAGCAGGCTGCGAGTCCCACGAGACCGTCCGCTCCCGGCTGACGCGCCGCCTTCCGCAGCGCGTCGGGTACGTCGCCACCGAAGCGCGCGGCCGCCAGTACGACTCCCTCCGCGCTTCCCAGGCCACCGGTCGATCCCGCCGCGGCCAGCAGGGCCTGGGTGGGCTGCATACCGGCTCGGAGCTCGCCGACTGCCATGACACACAACGCGACGATCCTGTCGGCCAGCCGCTCACGCGCCTTCCTCCGCTCCCTGGCGCGCAGCCACCGCCCCACCATCGGCACCGCCAGCGCGCCCCCGAACAGCGGCAGTACCGACTCGCCCAGCAGCGCGAGCAGGACCGCGGGCGGCAGACAGAGCCATTTCCCGCGCAGCCGTCGCGCCCGCTCACGGGCCTTCGGCAGCCATCGCTCCCATGGCGGCGCCCCCGGCATCGCGGCGACGGGGCTGCCCGGGGCCGCGAGCAGCCGTCTGGCCCGCCGCCCTCCCCGTTCCTGGCCGACGGCCAGCCGGACAGCTCTCCCGGCACACAGCACAGCCGCGAAGGAGGTGAGAGACACCATCAGAGATGTCACCGCGCGCCTCCGATCAGCGCCAGCAACCGCGGCCAACCACGGTCGTACACGAAGCCTCCGGCGCCCCAGCGCAACGCGGGCACCGGGACCACCAGCCCCGCGCCGTCCCGCTCCAGCACATGCACCTCGGCGATCCTCCGCCGCCTGTCGCGGTCCCGTACCAGATGGATCACGACCGACAGCGCGGCCGCCAGCTGGCTGTGCAGCGCCGCACGATCGAGGCCTGCCGCCGTTCCCAACGCCTCCAGACGCGCGGGCACGTCCGCCGCCGTATTCGCGTGTACGGTGCCGCAACCTCCCTCATGCCCCGTGTTCAGGGCGGCGAGCAGTTCGGTGACCTCATGGCCTCGGACCTCACCGACGACCAGCCGGTCCGGCCGCATCCGCAACGCCTGTCTGACGAGATCCCGCAACGTCACCAGGCCCGCGCCCTCCTGGTTCGCCGGTCTCCCCTCCAGCCGCACCACATGCGGATGGTCGGGCCTCAACTCGGCGGAGTCCTCGGCCAGTACGATCCGCTCACGCTCCCCGACCAGACCGAGCAGGGTGGACAGGAGCGTGGTCTTTCCTGTGCCCGTGCCACCACTGATCAGGAACGACTGCCGAGCTTCGATCAGTGCCCGCAAGACCCCCTCCCCGCCCGGCGGTACCGTCCCCGCCGCGGTCAGCTCCGCCAGCGAGAACGCCTTGGGCCGCACCACCCGCAGTGACAGGCAGGTCGAGCCGACCGCCACCGGCGGCAGGACCGCGTGCATCCGTGTGCCGTCGGGCAGTCGCGCGTCCACCCAGGGCCGGGCGTCATCGAGCCGGCGCCCGGCCACGGCGGCGAGCCGCTGCGCCAGCCTCCGTACGGAGGCGGCGTCGGCGAATGACACGGCCGTCAGTTCAAGGCCGCCGCCCCGGTCCACCCACACCTGGTCCGGCGCGGAGACAAGCACGTCCGTCACCTCGGGGTCGTCGAGAAGCGGCTCCAGAGGGCCCGTCCCCACCAGCTCGCACCGCAACTCCGCCGCCGCTCCGAGCACCTCCGTATCGCCGAGCAACCGCCCCTGAGCCCGTAACGCCGCCGCCACCCGCGCCGGTGTGGGGTCCGCCCCGCTCTCCGCGAGCCGCTGCCGTACGGCGTCCAGCAGCCCGTGCGCCACCGCGCCGCTTTTCCTCCCAGCCACCGAAGCGCCGTTCAAGGGGTCACACTCCCGTCCCCGGCCAGCGCCCGCTCCCAGAAGGCCGTACAGAACGCGGCCAGCGGTCCGCGCGCACGCGATCCCGGGGGCGCACCGCCGTCCTGGGACTCCGGCAGCCCCGGCTCCAAGGGCAGTTCGCCCACCAGAGGCAGCCGGAGCGCGTCGGCGATCCACCGCTCGTCCAGCCCGGCGGCGTACGGACCCCGGACCACCACCCGTAGATCCCTGAGGACCATGCCCGCCAGCGAGGCCACCCGGCCGGCCGCGGCGACGGCCCGCAGCTCGGCGGGCACTACCAACAGCCCCAGATCCAGCTGTGCCAGGGCCTCCGACACGGCTTCGTCGACGCGCCGGGGAAGATCCACGACGACGACCCCACCGCGTCTGCGGGCCGCCGCGAGCACCGACCGCATGGCCTCCGGCTGAATCACCACCGAATCGCCGCGGTCCCAGCTGAGCACCCGCAACTCATGGAGCCGGGGCAGCGACTCCTCCAACGCGCCGCCCGCGACACGTCCCTTGGAAGCGGCGAAATCCGGCCACCTTCTGCCCTCCGCCTGCTCGCCGCCCAACACCACGTCAAGGCCGCCACCGAGCGGATCGGCGTCGACGAGCATCGTGCGCCGCCCGGCGCGCGCTGCCGTGACGGCCAGGGCGCACGCCAGCGTGGACGCCCCCGCGCCCCCTCGCCCGCCGATCACACCGACGGTGAGCGCGGGGCGGCCGACGCCTTCAGCGGCATCCGCGATCCGGTCGACGAGCCAGCTCTCGGCGTCCGGCAGCCGCAGCACGCAGTCCGCACCGATCTCCACCGCTCGCCGCCATACACCCGGGTCGTCCTGGTCCCGCCCGACGAGCAGCACGCCCCGCCTGCGGGTGGCGCCACGGCAGCGCGCCGCCGCGTCGTCGCCGACGAGAACCATCGGCGCGTCCTCCCAGCACCCTTTCCGCTCCGGCACCGAATGATGGACTTGCGGCTCGGCACCGGCCGCCGCGCAGAGCCTCAGCAGATCGTCGAGCAACTCCACGTCCTCGGTCAGGATCAGTGGTCCCGCCCCGTTACCCCCACCGATCCGTGAACGATCCGATGTCATGGATCCAGCCACGATCTCAACCCCCTATCTCTTCTTCTCGATCCGGCTATCCGCGAGCACTTCTCTCCGCGATCTCGCAGTGATCCGGTATCCGCGATTCCGGCTTCCGCGAACTTCGCGACAGGAATCACCGTGCAGGGCAACAAGAAATCGTGTGGATCTTGCTCGAAAACTGTGGACAACTCACCAGTTGTGAATATCCCGGTAGCTCATACCAGTGACTTCCGGAGAGCAGCGCATTGGCTACACACAGTGACGGGCATGCTTGCGGAGGCGCCACCACGCGCAGAGCCTCAGAAAGGGGGACGAGTGGCCTCGAAGAGCCAAAAACGCGTCCGGACATGCGACGACCCCCGCCGGGGGGGAGAGCGGGGGTCGTCCCCACGGCCGACTCGGGGGGGGAGGAGCCGGACCGGGTTAGCACGGTCGCGAACGATCCGTGACTTCCATGGTGTACCCGAGAGCCTTCTCAGGCAAACCCACGCGCCCCAGCTTACGCCGAATGGTGGGCGCATATGCTCGGCCTCGTGGAAAACCACTCCTTGCCGCGCACAGCAGCCTTCTTTGACCTGGACAAGACGGTCATTGCGAAGTCATCGACGTTGACCTTCAGCAAGTCCTTCTACCAAGGCGGCCTGATCAACCGCCGCGCCGTACTGCGCACCGCATACGCGCAGTTCGTCTTCCTCGCCGGAGGCGCCGATCACGACCAGATGGAGCGGATGCGGGAGTATCTCTCCGCGCTCTGCAAGGGCTGGAACGTCCAGCAGGTCAAAGAGATCGTCGCCGAGACACTGCACGATCTCATCGACCCGATCATCTACGACGAGGCGGCGTCCCTCATCGAGGACCATCACATCGCCGGCCGCGATGTGGTGATTGTGTCCACCTCCGGCGCGGAGGTCGTCGAGCCCATCGGCGAGTTGCTCGGCGCCGACCGGGTGGTGGCCACCCGGATGGTCGTCGGCGCCGACGGCTGCTTCACGGGCGAGGTGGAGTACTACGCGTACGGGCCGACCAAGGCCGAGGCGATCAAGGCGCTCGCCGCGTCCGAAGGGTACGACCTCTCCCGCTGCTACGCGTACAGCGACTCCATCACCGACGTCCCCATGCTCCAGTCGGTGGGGCACCCCTACGCGGTCAACCCCGACCGCGCGCTGCGCCGGGAGGCGACGGCGCGCGACTGGCCGATTCTCGTCTTCAACCGTCCCGTGCGACTCAAACAGCGCCTGCCCGACTTCTCCATGCCGCCCCGGCCGGCACTGGTCGCCGCGGCAGCCGTGGGCGCGGCTGCGGCGACAGCCGGGCTGGTCTGGTACGCAAGCAGGCGACGGCAGTCGACGCCGGCTTGATGCCGTCCCCCTGAACCGCCCATGAAGCCGCCCCCTGAGGCCGTCCGGTCTCAGGGGCACCCGGCCGGCCAAGACCCTCACAGTATGACCGTTTTGCCATTATTTGAACCTAAAAGTAAAGAAGTCCAGCCAGGGGTTTCACATCCCTGCGGACAGGAGTAGAAAGGAGTCAACGGCCCGCGAGACCAAGGACATCCGAGAGGATCACCTGTTTACGCACCAGGCCCCACGGACCGAGCATGAAAACTGAGCACCCACGCGACGTCGACCCGTCGAATACGGGCCAGCCGCACCAGGTGACGGGCGAAGTACCCGACCTGATGGGCAACACAACGAGGACGCTTGGTAACTCAGTGGACATGCCAGCGGCGGTGCCAACGAGGCGCCGCCGCAACCCTGTTCAGGCCGCCTTCGCCCGGGTCGCCTTCACCCGGGCCACGTTCGCCCGGGCGGCCTCCACTCAGGCCGCGCCCCGCTGAAGCGCTTCGCAGACGGCGGTCGATTCGCGTACTCCCAGCTCGATCGCCCGACCACAATGGATGATCCAGGCCGCCATGCCCTCCTGGGTGCCCGACGCGTAACCGTCAAAGGCAGCGGCATACGCCGTGCGCCCCAGCTCCGCGTGACCCACCTCAGCCGGGCAGACCGACTTGGGGTCGAGGCCGCTGCCGATCAGCACGACGCGCTCGGCCGCCCGCGCCACCAGGCCGTTGTACGAGCCGAAGGGGCGCAGCGCCAGCAGCTCGCCGTGCACCACCGCCGCCGTCACCAGGGCCGGCGCCCTGCTGGGCGCGATCACCAGCCGCGACAGTCCCTCCAGCCGCCCGGCCACCTCGTCGGCGTCCGGCAGCGGCGCCTTGGTCAGCGGTTCCGGCACATCGTCTCCGGGCGCCTCCACGACCGGCTCGCCGGCGAGCCGGGGCCGCCCCACGGTCTCGTCCGTGACACCCGCGCCCCCGGCGGCCACCAGATGCAGCCTGGCGAGCACACGCAGCGGTGACTGCCCCCAGATGGAGAGGAGTTGACCCGCCTCGGCATTCAGCCGGAGCGCCGCGCCGACCGTACGGGACTCGGCCTCCGAACCGAAGTCGCTGCGTCGGCGCACCTCTTCGAGCGCCCAGTCCGCACCGGACAGCGCCGCAGAGCCACGTGCGGCGCGCAGGGCCGCCTCGGAGGTGACCTCATTGCTGCGGCGGCGCATCACGCGGTGGCTGTAGACACGGTCGACCGCCCTGCGCACGGAATCCACCGCGTCGGGAACACCGGGCAGGGAGGCCAGTGCGAGCAGTGGGTCGTCCGGCCGAGGCGCGAAGGAAGCGTCAGAGGCAGTCGTACTCATAAGTAGGGAGGCTACGCGCCCTCGCCGCGCGCCCCACCTTGGAGTGGTCTTCCTCACTCAGTCACCTCACCTTGAGCGAGATTGCCACTACTCTAGGTGAACATGAAGATCGCTTTCGTGGGCAAGGGCGGCAGCGGCAAGACCACGCTGTCCTCGCTCTTCATCCGTCATCTGTCCGCCAACGAGGCCACCGTCGTCGCGGTGGACGCCGACATCAACCAGCATCTCGGGGCCGCGCTCGGCCTCGACGAGACGGAAGCGGCCGCGCTGCCCGCCATGGGTGGGCATCTTCCGCTGATCAAGGACTATCTGCGGGGCAGCAATCCGCGGATCCCGTCGGCCGAGGCGATGATCAAGACAACACCTCCCGGTGAGGGGTCACGCCTCCTGCGGGTCGGCGAGAACAACCCGGTGTACGAGGCGTGCGCCCGTACCGTCCAACTGGACGACGGCGAGATCCGGCTGATGGCCACCGGCCCCTTCACCGAGTCCGATCTGGGGGTGAGCTGCTATCACTCCAAGGTCGGCGCGGTCGAGCTGTGCCTCAATCATCTGGTCGACGGCCCGGACGAGTACGTGGTGGTCGATATGACGGCGGGCTCGGACTCGTTCGCCTCCGGGATGTTCACCCGGTTCGACATGACGTTCCTGGTGGCGGAGCCGACGCGGAAGGGCGTGTCCGTATACCGCCAGTACAAGCAGTACGCGCGGGACTTCGGCATCTCGCTGAAGGTCATCGGCAACAAGGTCCAGGGCAGGGACGATCTGGACTTCCTGCGCGAGGAGGTGGGCGACGACCTGCTCGTCACCGTAGGCCACTCCGACTGGGTCCGGGCGATGGAGAAGGGCCGGCCGATCCGCTTCGAGCTCCTTGAGGCGGACAACCGCTGCGCGCTCCAGACCCTCCAGGATGCGGCGGAGGACTCCTACGAGCTACGCGACTGGGAGCGGTACACGCGGCAGATGGTCCACTTCCACCTGAGGAACGCGGAGAGCTGGGGCAACGCGAAGACGGGTGTCGACCTCGCCGCGCAGGTCGACCCCGCCTTCGTCCTGAGCGAAGCACTCGCCGTGCCCCAGCCGTCCTGAGTCACACACCTCAGCCCAGTCGGCGGACGGAGTCCGACACGCGTCCCGAAGCCCGGAAGGCGCCCCGGCGCCGACCGGTGCGAGGAACGCAGAAGGAGGAAAAGGAGGAATCTGCCTCGCCGCGCAGGTCGACCCCGCCTTCGTCCTGAGCGAAGCACTCGCCGTGCCCCAGCCGTCCTGAACCAGAAACTCCGAAGCGTTCGTCCCCCGTTCCGCCGGCGGCGCCGTCAGTGCTCTTCGGAGTGGTCGGCCGGGCGGGCCGGCGGGGACGGGCTCTTGCTCGCGGGGGCGGCCGCGAGCGCCGTCCAGCCGCCCTTGGGTGCCTTGCCGACGCCCAGGCCGCGGTACTTCTCCAGGGTCTGCGGGTCCTGCGCGTCCAGCCAGTCGGTGAGCTGGCGGAACGTCACGCACCGCACGTCCTTCTGGACGCAGACCGTCTTGATGGTGTCCTCGACGGCGGTCATGTACGTGCCGCCGTTCCAGGACTCGAAGTGGTTGCCGATGATCAGCGGCGCGCGGTTCCCGTTGTAGGCGCGGTCGAAGGCTTCCAGCAGACCGTCACGCATCTGGTTGCCCCAGTACGCGTGCTGAGAAGGATCGCCGTTGACCGTCCCCGACTGGTTGAACATGAAGTTGTAGTCCATCGAGAGCGTCTCGAAATCACGCCCCGGCACGGGTACCAGCTGGAGCGGAATGTCCCAGAGGCTGTCCGTCTTCTTCGGCCAGACCTGGTCGCCGATGCCGCTGGAGTCGTAGCGGAACCCCATCGTCTTCGCCGCCCGCATCATGTTCTTCTGCCCTTCCAGGCAGGGCGTGCGGGCGCCGATCATTTCCTTGTCGTAGTCGAAGGGGAGCGGGGCCTCGTCCGTCAGGCCCGAGTTGGTCTTCCAGTTCTTCACAAAGGACTTGGCCTGGTTGATCTCGCTCTTCCACTCATCGACGGACCAGGTGCCGACGCCGCCCTCGTTGCCGCAGAAGTGACCGTTGAAGTGGGTGCCGATCTCATTGCCGTCGCGCCAGGCGCCCCGCAGCTCCCGCAGCGTGTCCCTGATCCCGTCGTTGTCATTGAAGCCGATGTCCGAGGTGCCGCGACCGTGCTGGGGCGGGGCGTACAGGTCGGCCTTCTCCTCGGGGAGCAGATAGACGCCGCTCAGGAAGTACGTCATCTTCGCGTTGTACTTCTTGGCCACCCCGCGGAAGTGGGAGAAGAGCTTCTGGCTGTCCTCGCCCGCGCCGTCCCAGGAGAACACAACGAACTGGGGCGGCTTCTGGCCCGGCTTCAGCTGCTCAGGCTTCGGCATATGTGGCTGGGCACCGGTGAAGGCGGTCGAGCCGTCACCGATGAGTTGTACGGCGTTCCCGGCGGCTCCGGGGGCCTTCCCGGGGCCGGGTGCGCCATTGGTGACCTTGCCATTGGCTCCCTGAGATCCGGAACACCCCGCGAGCCCGACGGCGAGCGCCATGACGGCGGCCCCCCAGCCGATTCTCCTTGTGGCGGCCAGCATCCGCCCACCTCTTCCTTCAGATTTCAGTACCGAAGTGCCGAGCGGCGACGACTGCCGGCACGGCGCCGAGCGCCGACAACGTCGCACTGAGACCGATAAGAAGAAGAAACGACAAGCCGTACAAGATCACTAATCACTCCCCCAGGTGAACCATTGCCCCATTTGCCCGGAAAGTCATGCCGGAGTCTTTACTCTCCATTACGATCTATTTACCGAGTGTTGAGGAAGACGTCCCGCCACTGCACGCCGTGACCCACGGCCGCGCCCCCCACACATTGCGACCGCGCCGCCCGGAGGAGACGGGAAATATGACTGCCGCCATCCCCACCCGCACCAACCCCGTGTCCTGGACCGCCCGCGTCGACTCCACGATCCGGACCACTCCCATTGAGACCGTGTCCCGGTTCACGCGCATCTCGCAGTTCCGACGGCCCCGCAGACCGCCCGGTGGAGACCGCGACGACCGCCGCGGCCCTGGAGGGGGCGAAGGACGCGGAGGGCGCGGGTTCCGGATCGCCGGAGCCGACGTGTCCGCGTCGATTTCCGTCTTCCTGATCGCGCTGCCGCTCTCCCTGGGCATCGCGCTCGCCACCGGCGCACCGCTCCAGGCGGGACTGGTGGCCGCCGCCGTCGGCGGTCTGGTCGTCGGCCGGCTGGGCGGGGCCCCGCTTCAGGTCAGCGGTCCCGCCGCCGGGCTCACCGTCGTCACCGCCGATCTGATCCATCAGTTCGGCTGGCGCGTCACCTGCGCCATCACCATCTGCGCGGGACTCGCCCAACTCGGCCTCGCGGCGCTGCGGGTCGCCCGCTCGGCGCTCGCCGTCAGCCCGGCGATCGTGCACGGCATGCTCGCCGGCATCGGCGTCACGATCGCGCTCGCCCAGCTCCATATCGTGCTCGGCGGCAAGCCGCAGAGTTCCGCCATCGACAATGTGCGCGGTCTGCCCGCCCAGTTGGCCAATCTGCATCCGGGCGCGCTCTCCGTAAGCCTTCTGACCATCGCCGTACTGCTCGGCTGGCCACGGATTCCGGGGCGTACGGGGCGGATCGTACGCAAGATCCCGGGCACGCTCGCCGCGGTGACGATCACGACGGCCCTGGCCGCGCTCGCCGGGGTCAGCCTGGAGCGCGTCGATCTGCCGTCCTGGAGCAGCCATGCCCTGCCCGCGCTGCCAGAGGGGCCGGTGCTCGGACTGCTCGCGGCCGTTCTCACGGTCACTCTCGTCGGCAGTGTCGAATCACTGCTGTCCGCGGTCGCCGTGGACAAACTGGCGGCGGCCCGCAAGAAGCCCGGCGTCCAGATCCCGCGCGCCCGGCTGGACCGGGAGCTGGCCGGACAAGGGGCCGGGAATGTCGTCTCGGGTGCGCTCGGCGGCCTGCCCATCACCGGCGTCGCCGTACGCAGCGCCGCCAATGTGGCGACCGGCGCGGTGAGCCGTAACTCGACCATGCTGCACGGGCTGTGGATCGCCATCGCGGCCCTGCTGCTGGTGCCCGTGCTGGACCTGATCCCGCTGGCCGCCCTGGCCGCGCTCGTGATGGTCGTCGGGGTCCAGATGGTGAACCTCGTCCATCTCCGCAGTGTGCAGCGGAACCGCGAGATGCTGGTGTATGTGGTGACGCTGGCCGCCGTGGTGTTCACCGGCGTGCTGGAGGGCGTGGTGATCGGGATCGCGGTGGCGGTCGCGGTGGCACTGCACCGGCTCACCAGGACCCGGATCACGGTCGAGGTGCGGGACGGAGTCCACCGCGTACGCGCGCGGGGCCAGTTGACGTTCCTCGCAGTGCCTCGGCTCAGCCGGGTGCTGCACCAGGTGCCCTGGGACGTGGACTGCGTGGTCGAGCTGGATGGATCCTTCATGGACCATGCGGCGTTCGAGGCCCTGCACGACTGGCAGACGGCGCATATCGCCCATGGCGGTACGGCCGAGTTCACCGGCCGGGCGGGCGGCCGGATCGCCGAGCCCGCCATGGAGTCGCCCACCTGTTGCCCGCCTTGGACGCCATGGCGCAACCACCCGTGCGGAGAGCACGCTCTCGCGCAGCCGAACGCCTCGCCGCGTTCTGGGCAGACGGACCACGCCCCGCCCACGGTCTGCCCACCCACAGTCGGCTCACCCACAACCGACCCGCCCACGGTCTGCCCACCCGCACTCGGCTCACCCACAACCGACCCATCCGCAGTCGGCCTGTACGCGGCCGGACTGTCGTCAACCGTCCCGCCCGCGGCCGGCCCATCCACAGCAGACCCATCCACCATCAGCCTGTGCGCGGCTGACCTGTGCACGGCCGACCTGTCCGGGACCCACCCGTCCGCAGGCGTGGCGCGTTCACCCGGAATCCGTCAACTGGCCAACGGGATCAGCTCCTTCCAGCGCAATACGGCCCCGCTGGTACGCGCTGAGCTGGCCAGGCTGGCGCGCGAGGGGCAGCGGCCCTCTCAGCTCTTCCTCACCTGCGCCGACTCCCGGCTGGTGACGAGCATGATCACGTCCAGTGGTCCGGGCGACCTGTTCACCGTACGGAACGTGGGGAATCTCGTCCCGCTGCCCGGCGCGGACGGCGCGGACGATTCGGTGGCCGCGGCGATCGAGTACGCGGTGGACGTCCTGCGCGTGGAGTCCATTACCGTCTGCGGGCATTCGGGATGCGGGGCGATGCAGGCGCTGCTGAACACCCCCGCCGGCGCGGACGGGTCCGGGACCCCGCTGCGGCGCTGGCTGCGCCATGGGCTGCCCAGCCTGGAGCGGATGCGAAACCGTCAGCACTCCTTGGCGAGGATCTCCGGACGGCTGCCCGCCGACGCGGTCGAGCAGCTCTGTCTGACCAATGTCGTCCAGCAGTTGGAGCATCTGCGGGCCCATGAGTCGGTGGCCCGACGGCTGGCCGAGGGCACCCTGGAACTGCACGGGATGTACTTCCATGTGGGCGAGGCCCAGGCGTATCTGCTGGCGGACGGAGTCGGGTCCAGCGGTGACCGCGGCGACGAAGAGGTGTTCGATCTGGTGGCCCCGACCACGCTGGAGGAGTCGCGCGCCTGAACCGAACTCGTACCGCATCCGTGAGAGTCTGTGGCCCCCCTTCCCACCACCCCGGGGAGGAGGGCCACATCTCAGTCGGACGCGGGGACAGCGGATCCGGGCCCGTGTCCGGGCGGCGGATCCGACCCCATCACACAGGTCTAAACCAATTCCTGGAAGCCCCTTGTCACCCGGGCATCCGCCTGATGAGCTTGGCCCGGGACACATAGGACATAGGACGCCCTGGGAAAGGGAGATGTCGTGAGCAACGAAAGCCTGGCCAACCTGCTCAAGGAGGACCGGCGGTTCGCCCCGCCGACCGAGCTGGCCGCGCACGCCAATGTGACGGCGGAGGCGTACGAGCAGGCCGAGGCGGACAGGCTTGGCTTCTGGGCCGAGCAGGCGAGGCGGCTCACTTGGGTCACCGAGCCGACCGAGACGCTGGACTGGTCGAACCCACCGTTCGCGAAGTGGTTCGCGGACGGCGAGCTGAACGTCGCCTACAACTGCGTCGATCGCCATGTGGCGGCCGGTCACGGAGACCGCGTGGCCATCCACTTCGAGGGTGAGCCCGGCGACAGCCGCGCGATCACCTACGCGGAGCTGAAGGACGAGGTGTCGCGGGCCGCCAACGCGCTCACCGAGCTGGGGGTGCGCGCGGGCGACCGGGTCGCCGTATATCTGCCGATGATCCCCGAGGCCGCGGTCGCCATGCTGGCCTGCGCCCGGATCGGCGCCGCGCACTCCGTGGTCTTCGGCGGCTTCTCGGCCGACGCCGTCGCCTCCCGTATCCAGGACGCCGACGCCAAGCTGGTGATCACCTCCGACGGTGGCTACCGCCGCGGCAAGCCGACCGCCCTCAAGCCGGCCATCGACGAGGCCGTGGCGAAGTGCCCGCAGGTCGAGCGGGTGCTGGTGGTCCGCCGTACCGGCCAGGACACCGCCTTCGACGACTCCCGTGATGTGTGGTGGCACGACATCGTCGGGCGTCAGTCCCCGGAGCACACCCCCGAGGCGTTCCCCGCGGAGCACCCGCTCTTCATCCTCTACACCTCGGGTACGACGGGTAAGCCCAAGGGCATCCTCCACACCTCGGGCGGCTATCTCACCCAGGCCGCCTACACCCACCACGCCGTCTTCGACCTCAAGCCCGAGACGGACGTGTACTGGTGCACGGCCGACATCGGCTGGGTGACCGGCCACTCGTACATCGTGTACGGGCCGCTGGCCAACGGCGCCACCCAGGTGATGTACGAGGGCACTCCCGACACCCCGCACCAGGGGAGGTTCTGGGAGATCATCCAGAAGTACGGGGTGACGATCCTCTACACGGCGCCGACCGCCATCCGTACGTTCATGAAGTGGGGAGACGACATCCCCGCGAAGTTCGATCTCACTTCCCTGCGGGTGCTGGGCTCGGTCGGTGAGCCGATCAACCCCGAGGCGTGGATCTGGTACCGCGAGCACATCGGCGCAGGCAAGACCCCGATCGTGGACACCTGGTGGCAGACCGAGACCGGCGCCATGATGATCTCCCCGCTCCCCGGCGTGACGGAGACCAAGCCGGGCTCCGCCCAGCGCGCCCTGCCAGGGATCTCGGCGACCGTCGTGGACGACGAGGCCCGCGAGGTACCCGACGGGGGCGGCGGCTATCTCGTCCTGACCGAGCCCTGGCCGTCGATGCTGCGCACCATCTGGGGCGACGACCAGCGGTTCATCGACACGTACTGGTCCCGCTTCGAGGGCAAGTACTTCGCCGGGGACGGCGCGAAGAAGGACGACGACGGCGATATCTGGCTGCTCGGGCGGGTGGACGACGTCATGCTCGTCTCCGGCCACAACATCTCGACGACGGAGGTGGAGTCGGCCCTCGTCTCGCACCCCAAGGTCGCCGAAGCCGCCGTGGTCGGTGCCACGGACGAGACGACCGGCCAGGCCATCGTCGCCTTCGTGATCCTGCGGGGCTCGGCCGTCGTCGACGACGGTCTCGTGGCCGAGCTGCGCAACCATGTCGGCACCACGCTGGGTCCGATCGCGAAGCCCAAGCGGATCCTCCCCGTCGCGGAACTGCCGAAGACCCGCTCGGGCAAGATCATGCGGCGGCTGCTGCGGGATGTCGCGGAGAACCGCCAGCTCGGCGATGTCACCACGCTCACCGACTCGTCGGTCATGGAGCTCATCCAGTCCCAGCTGCCCAGCGCGACCAGCGAGGACTGAGCGGGGCGGGTACGTAAGTACGTCCGTACGTCCGTAGATTCGTCGGCACGTCGGGTCCGTCAGGTACGTCAGGTCCTTCGGTCCGTCGGGTCCTTCGGTCCGTCGGTATGTAAGCAGTGGGGCGCTCGGTATTCGATGCCGGGCGCCCTACTGTGTGCTCCCCTGCGCGGCGACAGCCGCGGCCGGGTAAAGTAGGCAACGCGTAAAAAACACAACAAGATTTTCAAGGTGCGCCGGGAAGTCTGGTCGGCATGTGATGCGTCATGCCCGCAGATCGACCGGAGGACTCCGCTGTGCCCATATCCGCGCCCACACCCACCAGCCGTAAGTTCCTCGGACGGCTCCCGCTGCCCGAGCGGAACTATCTCGCTGAGGCACTGCGCACGGAGACCGTCGGCGGCGTCCTTCTGCTCGTCGCCGCCATCGCCGCCCTCCTCTGGGCGAACACCCCGCTGAGCCACAACTACGAGGCCGTACGCGACTTCCACATCGGACCCGCCGCGCTCGGCCTCGACCTCTCCATACAGCACTGGGCGGCCGACGGTCTGCTCGCCATCTTCTTCTTCGTCGCCGGTATCGAGCTGAAGCGCGAACTGGTGGCCGGGGAACTGCGCGATCCCAAGGCCGCCGCACTCCCCGTGATCGCCGCGCTCTGCGGAATGATCGTGCCCGCACTGGTCTATGTGCTGGTCAACACGACCGGCGGCGGGTCTCTGAGCGGCTGGGCCGTGCCCGTCGCCACCGATATCGCCTTCGCGCTCGCCGTCCTCGCGGTTATCGGCACCTCCCTGCCCTCCGCGCTGCGTGCCTTCCTCCTCACCCTCGCGGTCGTCGACGATCTCTTCGCCATCCTGATCATCGCCATCTTCTTCACCAGCGATCTGGACTTCGCGGCGCTCGGCGGCGCGGTCGCCGGTCTCGTCGTCTTCTGGATCCTGCTGCGCAAGGGCGTACACGGCTGGTATGTGTACATCCCGCTGGCGCTGGTCATTTGGGGCCTGATGTACAACAGCGGCGTCCACGCCACCATCGCCGGTGTCGCGATGGGTCTGATGCTGCGCTGCACCAAGAACGAGGGCGAGGACCAATCCCCCGGCGAGCACATCGAGCATCTGGTGCGCCCCATCTCGGCAGGTCTGGCCGTACCGCTGTTCGCGCTCTTCTCCGCGGGAGTCTCGGTCTCGGGCCATGCGCTCGGCGAGGTCTTCACCCAGCCGGAAACCCTTGGTGTCGTACTGGGGCTGGTCGTCGGCAAGGCGGTCGGTATCTTCGGTGGCACGTGGCTGGCCGCGCGCTTCACCAAGGCCGAGCTGAACGAGGACCTGGCCTGGCCCGATGTCTTCGCGCTCGCCTCGCTCGCCGGGATCGGTTTCACCGTCTCGCTGCTCATCGGCGAGCTGGCCTTCTCGACGAACCCCGCGCTCACCGACGAGGTGAAGGCCGCGGTGCTGACCGGCTCGGTCATAGCCGCCGTCTTCTCCGGGGTACTGCTGAAGCTGCGGGTCCGCACGTACCGTGCGTTGTACGAGGAGGAGGAGCGGGACGAGGACCGGGACGGTATCCCCGACATCTATGAACAGGACGATCCGGCATACCACTTGCGCATGGCGGAGCTGTACGAGGCGAAGGCCGCCGAGCACCGTCGGCTGGCGGAACACGCGGGGCAGCGCGCGGAGACGGCGACGGTCCGGCATGATCGGACAACGGATTCGTAGCCGACGGTCCGTAGCCGAGAAGAGCGAGAAGAGGGAGTCACCGATGAGCGACCCCGGCAAGCATGTCGCCGACGCCGTCCGGACCGGCACCGTGATCGAAGCCGCCGCCGGCGACCGCAGCATTGGCCAGTTGGTCGCCTCGGCCACCGCCGAGATGTCCGCGCTGGTGCACGATGAGATCGCCCTGGCCAAGGCCGAGATCCGACAGGACGTCAAGCGTGGTGTGACGGGCGGGACCGCCATCGCGATCGCGGCGGTGTTCGCCCTGTTCTCCCTGCCGGTGCTGAGTTTCGCCGCCGCGTACGGGATCCACAATCTGGGGCTCGGGCTCGCCTGGTCGTTCCTGATCGTGGGCGGAGCGTTTCTGATCCTCGCGGCGCTGCTCGCCGGGCTCGCGCTGTTGAAGTTCAAGAAGGTGAAGCCGCCGGAGAAGTCCATCGCCTCGGCCAAGGAGACGGCGGCCGTCCTTCAGAACGTGAAGCCGCATCCCCGCCAGGTCCGGGAAGTCACCAAGTCTGTGGCACGCTCGTCTGCATGACCGCCCCTGAATCCGACCCCGGCAAGACCTCCGGCACGGTGCCTGGCACGCCCTTCGGTGGGACCTCAGGAGCGACACCGGCTTCCGCCGTCCGTCTCGATGGTCCCTGGACCCATCGCGATGTGGCGGCCAATGGTGCGCGCTTCCATATCGCCGAGATGGGCGAGGGGCCGCTGGTGTTGCTGCTCCATGGCTTCCCGCAGTTCTGGTGGACCTGGCGCCATCAGCTGACCACGCTGGCGGACGCCGGGTTTCGCGCGGTGGCCATGGATCTACGGGGGGTGGGCGGTAGCGACCGTACGCCCCGGGGGTACGACCCCGCCAATCTGGCGCTCGACATCACCGGGGTGGTGCGCTCTCTCGGCGAGCCGGACGCGGCGCTCGTCGGCCATGATCTGGGCGGCTATCTCGCCTGGACGGCGGCGGTGATGCGGCCCAAGCTGGTGCGCCGGCTCGCGGTGTCCTCGATGCCGCACCCGCGCCGCTGGCGCTCGGCGATGCTCTCCGACCTCTCGCAGAGCCGCGCCGGATCGTATATCTGGGGCTTCCAGCGACCGTGGCTGCCGGAGCGTCAGCTCGTGGCCGACGACGCGGCGCTGGTGGGGCAGCTGATCCGGGACTGGTCGGGCCCCCGGCCGCCCGACGACGAGGCGATCGGGATCTACCGGCGCGCGATGACCATCCCGTCGACCGCGCACTGCTCGATCGAGCCGTACCGCTGGATGGTGCGGTCGATGGCGCGGCCGGACGGCATCCAGTTCAACCGGCGGATGAAGCGGCCGGTGCGGGTGCCGACGCTCCAGTTGCACGGGTCACTCGACCCGGCGATGCGAACGCGCAGCACGGCGGGGTCGGCCGAGTATGTGGAAGCGCCCTATCGCTGGCGGCTGTTCGATGGTCTGGGGCACTTTCCGCACGAGGAGGACCCCGCCGCGTTCTCGGCGGAACTCATCAACTGGCTCAAGGACCCCGAGCCGGACCGCTGAACGGGGGTGTGGGGGGCGGCGAGGCACGTGGGCGGCGAGGCCCGTCGACGGCGACCGGGGGCGGCTGCGGGCGGCTGCGGCTGCGGGCGGCTCCTGCGGCTGGGCGCGGCTGCGACTACAGGCGGCTCCCGCCCGGCTCCTGCGGCTGCGGGCGGCTGACACGGACTGGTGAAGAGCGACGCGCCGCCCGCCCCGGTTATCACCCTTTGAACGCTTGTCCTACGAACAGCCAAATGCCTCGCGCATAGGCCAATTGGCCCTCTCTCGCGCGGTTACCGACCATGGGCCAGGGGCACAGGTCGAAGTATGGGCTGGACGCACGACTACGGTGACGCAGCACGCAACCGCCGCTCGGCCTCTGCGCCGATCACCCACAGAAGGGGCGGGTCCGACGAGCAGGGCCATGATCCCCGGCTCGGTATTTCCCTGATCCTCCGCCGCAGAGCGCGCTGGGTCTCCGCCCGGCTGCGCCATCAGCGTTCCTGAGGGCATGTCTCAGAGTTCCGCCCGGCGGGCCGGGCGGAACTCTGAGGACACAGCCGAGAGCGACACGGCCCAGAACGACACAGCCGAGAGCGACACGGCTCTGAGCGACACGGCTCTGAGCGCTTAGAGTGCGCACCCCTGGGTGTCGACCTGCTGGTTGGCGCTCCGGCCGAGCGTGATGTCGTCGCGGATCTCGTCCGCCGTCAGGGCGTAGCCGGTCTGGGGGTCGTCGAGCGACCTGGCGAAGATCACTCCGTACACCTTGCCCTCGGTGGTGAGGAGCGGGCCTCCAGAGTTGCCCTGGCGTACGGTCGCGAACAGTGAGTAGACATCGCGCCGGACCTCGCCGTGACGGTAGATGTCGGGGCCGTCGGCGTCGATACGGCCCCGGACGCGCGCGGAGCGTACGTCGTACGAGCCGTTCTCCGGGAAGCCCGCGACGATCGCGCTGTCGCCGCTGACCGCGTCCTTGTCGGTGAACTGGAGCGGCTCGGCAGGGAGGTTCGGCACGTCGAGTACGGCGATGTCGCGCTGCCAGTCGTAGAGGACGACCTTGGCGTCGTACAGCCGTCCCTCACCGCCTATCTGGACGGTGGGCTCCTCCACGCCGCCGACCACATGCGCGTTGGTCATCACCCGTCGGTCGGCGAAGACGAAGCCTGATCCTTCGAGGACCTTGCCGCAGGTGGGCGCCGTACCGACGACCTTGACGATCGACTGCTGGGCGCGGGCCGCCACCGGGCTGCCCGCGAGCGCCGGATCCGGGGCCTGCACCTCGGTGATGGGCTCATTGGCGAACGGGCTGAAGACCTGCGGGAAGCCGTTCTGGGCCAGTACCGACGAGAAGTCCGTGAACCAGCTGGACGCCTGGGTGGGCATCACGCGGGAGACCCCCAGCAGCACCTTTGAGCTGCGGACCTCCTTGCCGAGCGTGGGCAGTGAGGTCCCGGCGAGGGCGGAGCCGATCAGCCAGGCCACGAGCAGCATGGCCACGACATTGACCAGCGCGCCGCCACCGGCGTCCAGGGCGCGGGCCGGCGACCACGTGATGTAGCGGCGCAGCTTGTTGCCGAGGTGCGTGGTGAAGGCCTGGCCCACCGAGGCACAGACGATCACTATGACGATCGCGACGACGGCGGCCGTCGTGGAGACCTCGGAGTCCGCGGTCATCTCCGCCCAGACCACGGGCAGGAGATACACCGCCACGAGACCGCCACCGAGAAAGCCGATCACCGACAAGATGCCCACCACGAAACCCTGGCGGTAGCCGACGACCGCGAACCACACGGCGGCGAGCAGCAGCAGGATGTCCAGCACGTTCACCGTCAATAGCCTCGCTTGCCTCGCGGATACGTCTCCATCGCCCCGCCCCTTCGGCGGGGTGCCCCGCCCGGCCGTCGGTACGGAGGTTCCGGCGGCCCTGGCGACCGGCGGCGGAGCCACCGAGGTCAGGAACCTCCGAAGGGTGGAACATTGGGGGTCAGCCTGTCATGCACGCCAGTCGAGCGGGACCAGCTTGGAGCGGTCCCATGGCTGCTCCCAGCCCGCGAAGTACAGGATCCTGTCGATCACTCCGGCCGTAAAGCCCCAGACCAGCGCGGATGCGACCAGAAAGGCCGGGCCGCGGTGGCCGCTGGGGTGCCGGGCGGTCGCGCGGTTGGCCGGGTCCGTGAGATCCGCCACGGGGACGGTGAAGACCCGGGCGGTCTCGCCGGGGTCGACGACGCCCACGGGGGTGGGGCTGCGCCACCAGCCGAGCACGGGCGTCACGACGAACTCGCTCACCGGGATGTAGAGCTTGGGCAGCACGCCGAAGAGCTGGACCCCGGACGGATCGAGACCGGTCTCCTCCTCGGCCTCGCGCAGCGCCGCCCGCAGCGGTCCCGTGGTGGCCGGATCGCCGTCGGCGGGATCGAGGGAGCCGCCGGGGAACGAGGGCTGTCCCGGATGCGAGCGCAGGGTGCTGGAACGCTCCATCAGCAGGAGCTCGGGGCCGCGGGCGCCCTCGCCGAAGAGGATCAGGACGGCGGACTGCCGCCCGTCGCCGCTCTCCGGCGGCAGAAAGCGGCTGAGCTCTTCCGGTACGACGGTCCGCGCGGCGCGCACGACGGGCATCAGCCAGTCGGGCAGCCCGTCGGCGGAGACGGCGACCCCGGCCGTCGCCGGGTCGCCGTAGGTCTCTTTCGCTCGGTAGGTCTTTTCAGCTCGCGTCATAGGCACCCCTGTCGTACAACGCCTGCCGTCGGCCGGATCGTTCCGCCCGCATCCGGCTCCACTCGTTCGTGCTTCGTACTTGCGCTTGGCGCTTCGTGCTTGCGCTTCGTGCTTCCTGCTTCGTGCTTCTTGCTTCGTACTTCATGCGCGCGGTGCGTGCTCCGTGCCCGTGTTGAGCTGGTGCCGTCGTGTCCTCATACGGCGAGGACCCCTCGCCTACTCAACGCGCGCCGGGGCCGGTTTGCCCGGGTAGTCGGCGGGCGGGCTCAGACGCTGGCCGGGATAGCCGCCCATCTCGTACTTCAGCAGCTTGCGCGCCTTCTCCGGGTCCGTCTCGCCCTCTCCGTACGAGGGGCAGAGATGCGCGATCGGACAGGCACCGCAGGCCGGCTTGCGGGAGTGGCAGATCCGGCGGCCGTGGAAGATCACGCGGTGCGAGAGCATCGTCCACTCGCTCTTGGGGAAGATAGCGGCGATCTCCGCCTCGACCTTCTCCGGATCCTCCTGCTCGGTCCACTTCCAGCGGCGGACCAGCCGGCCGAAGTGGGTATCGACCGTGAGGCCGGGGACGCCGAAGGCATTGCCGAGAACGACGTTCGCCGTCTTGCGGCCCACGCCCGGCAGCGACACCAGATCCTCCAGTCGGCCCGGGACCTCGCCGTCGAACCGGTCACGCAGCGCCGTGGACAGGCCGATGAGCGACTTCGCCTTGGCCCGGAAGAAGCCCGTCGGGCGGACGGCCTCCTCCAACTCCTCCGGCACGGCCGCGGCCATGTCCTCGGGGGTCGGGTACTTCGCGAAGAGCGCGGGCGTCGTCTGGTTGACCCGCAGGTCGGTGGTCTGGGCGGACAGGACCGTCGCCACCAGGAGCTCGAACGGGTTCCGGAAATCGAGCTCGGGATGGGCATACGGATAGACCTCGGCCAACTCGCGGTTTATCCGGCGGGCCCGGCGGACCATCGCCAGATGCGATTCCGGTTTGGCCGTGGCTTTGGCTGCGGTTTTGGCCGTGGTCTGGGCCGTGGCCTTTGCTGTGGCCTTTGTCGTGGTCTTGGCCGTGGCCTCTGTCGTGGTCTTGGCGGCGGGCTCTGCGGCCGCGGTCTTGGTCACCGCCTTGCCCGTTGACCCTTTTGCGGCTTTTTTCCGTTTCACTGAAGGCTGTTCGCCCACAGCGGAATTCTTCTCCGCGGACACTCTTCCAGCCCCCTTGGCCTGCGCTGTCACCGGCGAGTTGGACACTCGGCCAGCGTAAAGCCCCGCACTGACATCCGCCCCGGCCACGGCCCATCGCCACCCGAATCGGCATCCAGGGCACAGTGGGGCACGCGCGTACGTCAAACTTGTGACTGATCGCACGGTTTCGAACAACCGGAATTCGGTACCCGGACCAATCAGCCCGGGGATGCCAAGCCACCCGAGAACAAGCGGCCCGTACGGCATCATGGGGACCACGGTCCCTTCGCAGGTGGGGACCACAGTTCCCTGAGCAGGTCGACAAGGAGAGAACACGTGGACGACGTTCTGCGGCGTGCCCCGCTCTTCGCGGCGCTCGATGACGAGCAGGCGGCGGAGCTCCGCGCCTCGATGAGTGAAGCGACGCTCGCGCGCGGTGACGCGCTCTTCCACGAGGGCGACCCGGGCGACCGCCTCTATGTGGTCACCGAGGGCAAGGTCAAGCTTCACCGCACCTCCCCCGACGGCCGCGAGAACATGCTGGCCGTACTCGGCCCCGGCGAACTGATCGGCGAGCTGTCCCTCTTCGACCCCGGCCCGCGCACCGCCACCGCGAGCGCGCTCACCGAGGTCAAGCTCCTCGGGCTCGGCCACGGCGACCTCCAGCCCTGGCTGAACGCCCGCCCGGAGGTGGCCACGGCCCTGCTGCGCGCCGTCGCACGCCGACTGCGCAAGACGAACGACCAGATGTCCGACCTGGTCTTCTCCGACGTCCCGGGCCGCGTGGCCCGCGCGCTCCTCGATCTGTCGCGCCGCTTCGGCGTCCAGTCGGAGGAGGGCATCCATGTCGTCCACGACCTGACCCAGGAAGAGCTGGCCCAGCTGGTCGGCGCCTCCCGCGAGACGGTCAACAAGGCGCTCGCCGACTTCGCGCAGCGCGGCTGGCTGCGTCTTGAGGCGCGCGCGGTGATCCTGCTGGACGTGGAGCGCCTCGCGAAGCGCTCCCGCTGACGCGGGCCGACACGGGCTGACACCCGCTGCCCCCCGCCACTGGGCACTGGGACCACCAGACCGGCTTTACGAAGGGCTCCGCCTCCTGGCGGGGCCCTTCTGCTTTCCGCCCTTCGCCCTTCGCCCTTCTGCCCTTCGTTCCCCCGAACGCGGCCGTCAGATGAGGCCGTGCTCGCGCAGATACTCCAGCTGCGCCCTTACGGACAGTTCGGCCGCGGGCCACAGGGATCTGTCCACCCCCGCGTACACATACGCCACCACCTCTGCGGGCGTACGGTGCCCGTTCTCCACGGCCGTCTCGACCTGGGCGAGCCGGTTCGCGCGATGAGCGAGATAGAACTCGACGGCGCCCTGGGCGTCGTCCAGGACCGGCCCATGGCCCGGCAGCACCGTATGGACTCCGTCGTCGACCGTGAGCGAGCGCAGCCGGCGGAGCGAGTCGAGGTAGTCGCCGAGCCTGCCGTCCGGGTGCGCGACGAGTGTCGTGCCCCGGCCCAGGATGGTGTCGCCGGTGAGCACCGCGCGGTCGGCGGGCAGATGGAAGGAGAGCGAGTCGGAGGTGTGGCCCGGGGTGGGCACCACCCGCAGCTCAAGACCCCCGGTGGTGATGACGTTCCCGGCCGTCAGCCCCTCGTCCCCGAGGCGCAGCGCCGGGTCCAGGGCTCGGACAGGGGTACGGGTGAGCGCGGCGAAGCGTGCCGCGCCGGCCGCGTGGTCCGGGTGGCCATGGGTGAGCAAGGTCAGCGCGATCCGCTTCCCGGCCCTCTCCGCGACTTCGATGACCGCTTTGAGATGGAGTTCGTCGAGCGGGCCGGGGTCGATGACGACCGCCGACGGCGAGTCCGGCTCCGAGACGATCCAGGTGTTGGTGCCGTCGAGGGTCATCGCGGAGGCGTTCGGGGCGAGGACATTGATGGCGCGGGCCGTGGCGGGACCGGAGAGCACCCCGCCGCGCGGCTGGCCCGGGAGGGCGGCGGCGTCGGTCATCGGGGACCTCCCGACGGATACGGATGGGGGCTCGGGTCGGGGCTGGGGTCGGGGCCCGGGTCGGGGCTCTGCCTCGGTTCGAGGCCCGGGTCGGTGCTCGGCCTCGGGCTCGGGCCCTGCTGTTCGCTCGGCCTCGGTTCCACGTGCTTGGTGAACTCCTCGTGACCGGGCCAGCTGAGCACCAGCTCCTCGCCCTCCAGCCGGGCCGTGGCAAGTACAGGCGCCAGATCGCGGCCGTCGGAGTCGGCGAGCGCCTCGTCGGCCGTACCGTACGACTGGAGCTGACGCAGCGTCGCGACGGTCGGCGGCATCATCAGCAGCTCGCCCCTGTCGTACGCCTGCGTCGCCTCGGCCGGTCTGATCCACACCGTACGGTCGGCCTCCGTGGAAACGTTCCTGGTCCGCTGGCCCGGTGGGAGCGCGGCCACGAAGAACCAGGTGTCGTAGCGGCGCGGTTCGAACTCCGGGGTGATCCAGCGGGCCCACGCGCCGAGCAGATCGCTGCGCAGCGCCAGCCCGCGCCGGTTGAGGAACTCGGCGAACGACAGCTCGTGCCCTGCGAGGGCGACGCGGTCGGCCTCCCAGTCGTCGCCCGTGGTGTCGCCGACGACCGTGTCGGCGGTCTCCCCGGCGAGCAGGACGCCGGCCTCCTCGTAGGTCTCGCGGACCGCCGCGCACACGATGGCCTGCGCGGACGCGGCGTCGACGCCGAGCCGTCGCGCCCATACGTCACGGCCGGGGCCGGCCCAGCCGACGGCCGGGTCGTCGTCCCGGGGATCGACTCCGCCGCCGGGGTAGGCGTACGCGCCCGCGGCGAACGCCATGGAGGCGCGGCGCCGCAGCATATGGACGGCCGGGCCGGCGGGATCGTCGCGCAGGAGCATCACGGTCGCGGCCCGCCGGGGAGTCATCGCGGTGATCTCACCGGCGGCGAGGGCCCGGATCCGCGCGGGCCATTCGGGCGGGTACCACTGACCATTGGGCATGGCCGGATGCTATGCGCTGGCACGGGGATGTTCGAGAGGCGCTGGGGGCCATGTGTTGGGCACCACGTACAGAAAGATCCCGCCCGGTGCCGCCATACATACACGCACCGGGCGGGATCTTCAGCGAAGCGCCGGACGGGAAAGCTCCAGACGCAGGAACTCCAGACGTGGAAACACCGGAAGCGGAAGCGAAAGCGCCAACAGCAGGACGCACGCGCCCAGCTTTCGATCAGCTCTGCCTTCGGTCAGCCCAGCTTTCGGTCAGCCCAGCCTTCGGTCAGCTCAGCCCTCGGTCAGCTCCACCTGGATCTCGATCTCGACCGGCGCGTCCAGCGGCAGCACCGCCACGCCCACGGCGCTGCGCGCGTGCACGCCCTTGTCCCCGAGGACCTGGCCGAGCAGTTCGCTCGCACCGTTGAGGACACCCGGCTGGCCGGTGAAGTCGGCGGCCGAGGCGACGAAGCCCGTGACCTTCACCACGCGCGCGATCCGGTCCAGATCGCCGATGACGGACTTCACGGCGGCCAGGGCGTTCAGCGCGCAGGTGGCCGCCAGTTCCTTGGCCTCCTCCGCGGTGACCTCGGCGCCGACCTTGCCGGTGACCGGAAGCTTGCCCTCCACCATCGGGAGCTGGCCCGCGGTGTAGACGTACGCGCCGGACCGTACGGCCGGCTGATAGGCCGCCAGCGGCGGTACGACCTCGGGCAGCCTCAGCCCGAGGCCGGCGAGGGTGGCCTCGACGGCTCCGCTCATGCGGCTTTCTCCCGCTTCAGATAGGCCACCAGCTGCTCCGGGTTGTTCGGCCCGGGAACGACCTGGACGAGCTCCCAGCCGTCCTCGCCCCAGGTGTCCAGAATCTGCTTGGTCGCGTGCACGAGAAGGGGCACGGTCGCGTATTCCCACTTGGTCATGGAGGCGACTGTAGCCGTACCGCGCGAGTCGTAGCGCGGGGCAGCCTCGTGCGTAGCCCGCCGCCCGACTGGTTAGGCTCGAATACGTGAGCAGGCTCCAGGTCGTCAGCGGCAAGGGCGGTACCGGTAAGACGACGGTCGCCGCCGCCCTCGCGCTCGCCCTCGCCACCGAGGGGAAGCGCACGCTCCTCGTCGAGGTCGAGGGCAGACAAGGCATCGCACAGCTCTTCGAGACGGAGGCCCTTCCGTACGAGGAGCGGAAGATCGCCGTCGCCTCGGGCGGCGGTGAGGTGTACGCGCTGGCCATCGACGCCGAGCGCGCCCTCCTCGACTATCTCCAGATGTTCTACAAGCTCGGCAGCGCGGGCCGGGCGCTCAAGAAGATCGGCGCGATCGACTTCGCGACGACGATCGCGCCCGGGGTCAGGGACGTACTGCTGACCGGCAAGGCGTGCGAGGCGGTGCGCAGGCGCGACAAGAGGGGACGTTTCGTCTACGACTACGTCGTGATGGACGCCCCGCCCACCGGCCGCGTCACCCGCTTCCTCAATGTGAACGACGAGGTGGCGGGGCTGGCGAAGATCGGCCCGATACACAATCAGGCGCAGGCCGTGATGCGGGTCCTGAAGTCGCCCGAGACGGCCGTGCATCTGGTGACGCTGCTGGAGGAGATGCCGGTCCAGGAGACCGCGGACGGCGTCGCCGAACTGCGGGGCGCGGAGCTGCGGGTCGGCAAGGTGATCGTGAACATGGTCAGGCCGCATCTCCTGGACGAGGCCGCCGTGCGCGCCGCGGCCGGCGATCGCCGCAAAGAGGTCGCCAAGGCGCTCGCCGCCGCCGGCGTGCCCGCGCCCACGAAGCTCGTCGGACCGCTGCTCGACCAGGCGGCGGAGCACGCGCAGCGCGTGGAGCTGGAGCGCGAACAGCGGGCCGTCCTGACCAAGCTGGGGCTGCCCACGTACGAACTCCCCCTGGTCGGCGAGGGAATGGATCTCGCCGGTCTGTACCGACTGGCGGGGGAGCTACGGCAACTCGGGGAGGTCTTCGCATGACCCTGGACTCCACCGCCGCCCCCCTCGAAATCGATCCGCTGCTCGACGACCCGGCCACCCGTATCGTCGTGTGCTGCGGCTCGGGCGGTGTCGGCAAGACGACGACCGCGGCGGCACTCGGCGTACGGGCGGCGGAGCGCGGCAGGAAGGTGGTCGTCCTCACCATCGATCCGGCCCGCCGGCTGGCCCAGTCGATGGGGATCGACTCGCTCGACAACACGCCGCGGCAGGTGAAGGGCGTCGAGGGCCCCGGCGAACTGCACGCCATGATGCTCGACATGAAGCGCACCTTCGACGAGATCGTCGAGGCGCACGCGGACCCGGACCGGGCCCGCGCCATTCTGGAGAACCCGTTCTACCAGTCCCTGTCGGCCGGCTTCGCGGGCACGCAGGAGTACATGGCGATGGAGAAGCTGGGGCAGCTGCGGTCCCGCGACGACTGGGACCTGATCATCGTCGACACGCCGCCGTCGCGCTCCGCGCTGGACTTCCTGGACGCGCCGAAGCGGCTCGGTTCCTTTCTCGACGGGAAGTTCATCAGACTGCTGATGGCCCCGGCCAAGATGGGCGGCCGGGCGGGGATGAAGTTCCTGAATGTCGGTATGTCGATGATGACGGGCACGCTCGGAAAGCTGCTCGGTGGCCAATTCCTGCGCGATGTACAGACGTTCATCACCGCGATGGACACGATGTTCGGCGGCTTCCGTACGCGCGCGGACGCGACGTACCGGCTGCTTCAGGCGCCGGGTACAGCGTTTTTGGTGGTCGCGGCGCCGGAGCGGGACGCCTTGCGGGAGGCGGCGTACTTCGTGGAGCGGCTGGCCGCCGAGGAGATGCCGCTGGCCGGGCTGGTGCTCAATCGTGTCCATGGCAGCGGCGCGGCACGGCTGTCGGCGGAGCGGGCGCGGGCCGCGGCGGAAAATCTTGAAGACGGCCGCATTGTGGATCAGGGGGCCGGGAATGCTCAGAGTCGTGGCAGTGCAGTCCCGGACGGCTCTTCTCCCGAAGCCTCCGAGACGCACGAGCCCCTCGCACCCACCTCAGCTCACGCGTCTGCCAAATCTGCTGTAACTGACACATCTGACGTATCCACCACGCCCGCCGCCTCGGCCGCACCCGAATCGGTCGCGTCTGCCACAGCGTCTGCCGCGACTTCCGGCAGAAGTTCTGGCACAAGTTCTGTCACAACTGTGGAACAGTTGACGGCGGGTCTGCTGCGCCTGCATGCCGAACGGATGCAGGTGCTCGCGCGTGAAGAGCGCACGCGCGACCGCTTCACCGCGCTGCACCCCGAGGTGGCGGTGGCGGAGGTCCCCGCCCTGCCCGGCGACGTTCACGACCTTGCCGGGCTCAGGGCCATCGCGGATCGCCTCGCGGCGGGCGGCACGACGAGCTGACCACCGTCACGACGAACTGAGCATCGTCACGACGAGCTGACCATCGTCACGACGAGTTGAGCATCGTACGGCCGGCCTGGTCACTCCACCGGCCCCCCTACCGGTTACCGCACCGCCGGGTCACCCCACCGCCCGGTTACCCCACCGCGGCGTACGTCTCGTACGTCTCGTCATCCTCCAAGCCCACGGGCAGCAGGCCCGCGCTGCGCTCGTACTCCGTGCGGGCGGTCTCAAGCAGGCGGCGCCACGAGGTGACGGTCGGCCGCCTGCGCAGCAGTGCGCGGCGCTCCCGCTCGGTCATTCCGCCCCACACGCCGAATTCGACGCGATTGTCCAGCGCGTCGGCCAGGCATTCGGTCCGCACCGGGCATCCGGTGCACACCGCCTTGGCCCTGTTCTGCGCCGCACCCTGCACGAACAGTTCATCTGGATCGGTAGTGCGGCAAGCTGCCTGCGCACTCCAGTCGGTTACCCAGCCCATGCTGGCGCCGTCCTCTCCCGAATCGAGGCTCCCCCACGGCGGCAGCGGCATATTCACCGTTGCCAGTTGAGGACGTTACGGAAGGCGGACACAGCGCAACACCCCCTTCGGGCCCAATCTTGAATGGCCCGAACGGACTATGCGTACGCGGCAGATCACCCAGGGGAGTGAGCCGAGGGCATAACCGGCACATCCGACAGAGTCGGGTATTTCACTAGGGCCACAACGGGCATCTCACGCCAAATACGGAGGACTCAGGCGTCAACTCTCCATGTTTCGGGATCATGGAAAGTTCACGCCGGGTGCTTGATACACAACCGCACCGCTGTGACAGTTGGGGACAGCTTAGGCCAGAGCCTTGACGCGTGTCCGGCGATTGAGAACGTAGGCTGCCCTCATGCCAAAGAAGCGCTCGGGCGGGGGTCTGACCGGGACCCAGCAGGCCGCCAAGTTCCTCGGTGTCAGCGTGCTCGCGGGAGCGGTGCTCGCGGGAATCGCCCTGCCGGCCTTCGGGGCGCTGGGGCTCGCCGCCAAGGGGACGGTCGAGGGATTCGACGAGATCCCCGCCAACCTCAAGACGCCGCCGTTGAGTCAGCGGACCACGATCCTGGACTCCCAGGGCGGCCGTATCGCCACGGTCTACTCACGTGACCGCACCGTCGTCCCGCTCAAGGACATCTCCCCGTACATGCAGAAGGCGATCGTCGCGATCGAGGACTCGCGCTTCTACGAGCACGGGGCCATCGACCTGAAGGGCGTCCTGCGCGCGGTCAACCGCAACGCGCAGTCGGGCGGCGTCGCCCAAGGCGCCTCGACACTGACCCAGCAGTACGTGAAGAACGTCTTCGTCGAGGAGGCAGGCGACGACCCGGACAAGGTCGCGCAGGCCACCCAGCAGACCCTGGGCCGCAAGATCCAGGAGCTGAAGTACGCGATCCAGGTCGAGGAGGAGCTGGGCAAGAAGAAGATCCTTGAGAACTATCTGAACATCACCTTCTTCGGACAGCAGGCCTACGGCATCGAGGCGGCCGCCCAGCGCTACTTCTCCAAGCCGGCCAAGGACCTGAAGCTCGAAGAGGCGGCCATGCTGGCGGGCATCGTCCAGTCGCCGAGCCGGTACGACCCGGTGAATGACGAGGAGGAGGCCACCAAGCGGCGCAATATCGTGCTACAGCGGATGGCCGACGTCCGCGACATCTCCCAGGCGGAGGCCGACCGCGCCAAGGCCACGCCGATCACACTGAAGGTGAGCCGTCCCGAGAACGGCTGCATCACGGCCGTCGCCGGGGCGGGCTTCTTCTGTGACTACGTACGCGAGGTCTTCCTGACCGACCCGGTCTTCGGCAAGGACCGCAAGGAGCGGGCCAAGGTCTGGAACCAGGGCGGTCTGACGATCCGTACGACGCTCGACCCGAAGGCCCAGAGCTCGGTACAGGCGTCGATAAAGGACCATGTCAACCAGAGCGACAAGGTCGCCGCGGCGGTGACCCTGGTCGAGCCGGGCACCGGCAAGGTCCTCGGCATGGGGCAGTCCAAGCCGTACGGCTTCGGGAAGAACGAGACCCAGATCAACTTCTCGGTCGACAAGGGCATGGGGGGCTCGAACTACGGCTTCCCGACCGGTTCGACCTTCAAGCCGTTCCTCGCGACGGCAGCCATCGAGCGCGGTGTCCCGCCGACACAGTCGTATCCGGCGCCGTACCAGATGCCGTACCCGGCCTCGATCCAGACGTGCAGCGGCAAGCCGTGGGTCAACACGGAGGGCGACACGGCCGAGAACGAGAACGAGTCCGAGGTCGGCCCGTACGCGCTGAAGGAGGCGATGGAGAAGTCCGTCAACACCTACTTCGTGCAGATGATAGGGCAAATCGGTCTCTGCCCTGTGACGGAGACGATCGCCAAGCTGGGCGTGGTCCAGGGAGACGGCAAGAAGCTTCCCGAGTCGCCGTCGGCCCTCACGCTGGGCTCGCAGGGCATCTCGCCGCTGCGGATGGCGAGCGCGTACGCGGCGTACGCGAACCGCGGCACGTACTGCACCCCCATCGCCATCGACTCCATCAAGACGGCGACGGGCAAGAGCCTCAAGGTGCCGGAGTCGAAGTGCTCCCAGGCCATGTCGGAGAAGACCGCCGACACGATCAACACCCTGCTGAAGGGTGTGGTCGACTCCGGTACGGGTGAGGCGGCCGGACTGACGAGCCGCGACAACGCGGGTAAGACGGGTACGACGGACGCCCGTAAGAACGCGTGGTTCGTGGGCTACACGCCGAACATGTCCGGCGCGGTCTGGGTCGGCAGCCCGTCCCAGCAGGTCGAGATGGAGAACATCACGATCGGGGGCGAGTACCACGACAAGGTCTTCGGTGGTCAGGTCCCGGGTCCGATCTGGAAGGACGCGGTGTCGGGCGCGCTGGAGGGCAAGCCCGCCCCCGGCTTCACGACGGTCGACATCCCGGACACCTCCAGGGGCCGGGACACCGAGAAGCCGGGCGGGAACAACCAGGGCCAGGGCAACGGCGGCCGGGGCGACAACAAGCCGGGCGACGGCGAAGAGGATCCGTTCCCCGGGGTCTCGCTCCCGCCGGGCTTCATCGGTGGCGGCCAGTCCGAGGGCAATGGGACTGGCGGGAACGGCGCGAACGGCGGAAACGTCGGCACCAGCGATGGAGGCCAGGTCGGCGGAGGCCAGAACGGCGGAGGCTTCCCGTAAACCGCGGAAGCTTTGATGATGTGCGGAGGGGCGCTCCATCCGATGGGATGGAGCGCCCCTCCGTCACGTCGCACGACATCCCCGTACGTCGCTTCACATCGCTGTACGTCGTTCCAGGTCGTTCTACGTCTCTCTACGTCGCTCTACGTCTCTCTACGTCGCGAGCCGGGCAGGATCTCCGCCCAGCCCACGAGTTAGCCAGCCCGCGAGCTAGCCCGCGAGGGAGCGCTTCACGAGGGCGGCGACCCGGCCCCCCTCGGCGCGGCCGGCCACCTTCGGGTTCACGATCTTCATCACGGCACCCATGGCGCGCGGGCCCTCGGCTCCGGCGCCCTTGGCCTCCTCGACGGCCTGCGCGACGATCGTGGCCAGCTCCTCGTCGGTCAGCTGCTTCGGCAGATACGCGTCGAGGAGCACGCCCTCCGCCTTCTCCCGCTCGGCCTGCTCCGCGCGGCCACCCTGGGCGAAGGCCTCCGCGGCCTCACGGCGCTTCTTCGCCTCCTTGGCGATCACTTTCTGCACCTCGTCATCGGAGAGCTCGCGCGCGGACGTACCCGAGACCTCCTCCTTGGTGATCGCGGAGAGGGTCAGCCGGAGCGTGGCGGAGCGGAGCTCGTCACGCGCCCTGATGGCCTCGGTGAGGTCTTCCTTCAGCTTGGACTTAAGGCTGGTCATAGGGCCAAGTGTGGCAGGTGCCGAACCGGACCCGCCCGCGGATTTCGTGCCCGTACGGCGTCTGCGACGATGGGCGCATGCGCGCACGCTACGGGGTCCCCCTGAAAATCACCGCAGGCATCGCGGCAGTCGGCGCGGCCGGCCTCGCCTACGCCGCGGGCTTTGAAACTCGCTCGTTCCGGTTGCGCCGGATCTCGGTGCCCGTGCTGCCGCGCGGCATGCGTGACCTGCGGGTTCTCCAGGTCTCCGACATCCATATGGTGAGCGGACAGCGGAAGAAGCAGCGCTGGCTCCAGTCACTGGCGGGGCTGCGCCCCGATTTCGTGGTCAACACCGGCGACAACCTCTCGGACCCGGAGGGCGTACCGGAAGTGCTGGACGCGCTGGGCCCGCTGATGGAGTTCCCGGGCGTCTATGTCTTCGGCTCGAACGACTACTACGGCCCGAAGCTCCGCAATCCGGCCCGCTACCTCTTCGAGAAGGCCCAGGGCAGACACGGTCTGAACGGCAACGCCCCGGCCGTCCACGCGGTGCACAACCCCTGGGAGCCGATGCGGGACGCCTTCGACGCGGCGGGCTGGGTGGGCCTGACCAACGCCCGTGGCCGGCTGAAGATCGACGGCCACGAGATCGCCTTCACGGGCGTGGACGACCCACACATCAAGCGGGACAGGTACGAGCGGGTCGCGGGCGGCCCCGAGGCGGACGCCGACCTCTCGATCGGCGTGGTGCACGCCCCGTACCTGCGCTCCCTGGACTCCTTCACCGCCGACGGCTACCCCCTGATCCTGGCGGGTCACACGCACGGCGGCCAGCTCTGCATCCCCTTCTACGGAGCGCTGGTCACCAACTGCGACCTCGACACGGACCGCGTAAAGGGCCTCTCCACCCACCGCTCCGGCGGCCACACCGCCTACCTCCACGTCTCGGCGGGCTGCGGCACCAACCGCTACACCCCGATCCGCTTCGCCTGCCCCCCGGAGGCCACACTCCTGACCCTGACCCCCCGCCCCTGACCGACCCACGTCCACCCGGCCTCCTGCCCCCCCATCGGCCTCTACGGAGCCCCCGCCGTGCCCCCGAAACCGGATTTCGTCTCCGGCCAGCGGTGGGCTAAAGTAATCGATGTCGCCGCGACAAGGGCGACATCGGGGTGTAGCGCAGCTTGGCAGCGCGCTTCGTTCGGGACGAAGAGGTCGTGGGTTCAAATCCCGCCACCCCGACAGCCGAAACACCAGGTCAGGGGCCTGATCCGCAACGCGGGTCGGGTCCCTGAGTGGTTTCCGGGGGCCGCTTGGGAGCCGTTTGGGAGCCAACCGCGAGATTCGGCTCCCCAGCGGACCGGCGCGGGCGGCGCTTGCCGGGCGGCCGTGGATACGGACCTCACGCTTAACTGATCGTTTCAGGAGCAGACTGCGGCGTCCGCAGGACGCTTGTCAGTCATCGAGGCGCTGAAGGATCCGCGTGAACTCACCGTTCTCGACCAGGCCCACAAGTACCCGGGGCATGCTGCTGATGCCGGTGTCGCGGACGATGAGACCGTCCGAGCACCAGAAGTAACGGCCTCCCAGAGCTTCCCCGCTTGCGGCCCATCTTGTCATCAGGATCTCGATCTGATCGAGGGTAATGATGGTCGCGCTCCACCGGGAGCCGTCATTGAGGTCCACAAAGACATCGACATTGTTCACCGCCTCCAGGTCATCGCCGACATTCGGCAGGAATGCGGCCTCGAACTGGTCCGTCCGGACGCGGTACCAGGGCCCGTCCCATCTGCCCGACTGTGTACTGTCGCTCATCGGGGCGAGTGTGCCGCGCTGAACCGCTCGCCTCAACCGCGTTCTTCCGACGCGCTTCCGTACAGGAACGGCGATCTTGTGCCCGATGGGGAAGCGAACGCGCCCTGCCTCTGCTCCTCTATATCCGGAAAAGTGACACCACATTCGGCAGCGGGTCCGCAGGGGCAGTCCGCAGCAGGGACCATCTGCAATCAGCCAGTGCCTCCCGACGCCATCGGCCCGGTGCGAGATACTGCTGCAGATTCAGATTGATCATGCACTGAGGTGGGGGCAAGCAGTGGCGGGCAGGAATGATCCATACGCACGGGAGCTCGCGCGGCAGGCCAGGGAACGGGAGAGGGCCCGAAAAGCCGCTGAGGCCGAGGCCAAGAGGAAGGCACGTGCGGAGAAACTGGCGTATGAAGCGGCCCGCGCTCAGGAGGCGGTGGACCGCACCAGCGTGGCCGAGCATGACGCCGAGCAACTTGCAGGGCTGCTGCGCTCATCTGTACTGGATGGGCAGCCGCTGACGTTCGAGCGGCTCAAACAGGACTTCGTGCCCTCACCATTCGTCCCGCCCAAGGGCTCTTCCAAAGCGGCACCCTTGCCCCGCTGGGAAGAGTACGAGCCGGAGGCACCTCGGGGGTTGCTCGGTGCCTTGGGATTCGGACGTCGTGGACACGACGCGGAGGTCGAAGCCGCCCGCAAGCGGTTCGACAGAGCGCTGCGGGATCACGCTCGCGACGAGAAGAAACGCGCGGAGAAGCTGGAGAAGGCCCGTGCGCGTCACAAGAAACGCAACCAGGAAGAAGCTGCTCGGGCCGAGGAATGGAACACTGGTCTTGCGGAGCGCCGTAGCGCCTATCAAGACCGAGACGTCGAGGCTGTCAAGTGGTTCGTCAACCAGGTCTTGGCCGCCTCCGTGTATCCACACGGGTTCCCGAAAGCCAATAAGGTTTCGTTCCAGGCGGACACCGGCGACTTGTTGGTCGAGATCGACCTTCCGCTGGAGGATGTGGTCCCTGCGGCCCGCGCCTACCGGTATGTAAAGACGCGCGACGAGATCACTCCCGTTCCACGCCCGGAGAAAGAGCGCAAGGAACTGTACGCGTCAGTCCTTGCGCAGACCGCGTTGCGCACCGTGCACGAGCTCCTTGCCTCCGACATGGAAGGTGTAGTCCAGTCCATCGCCTTGAACGGACATGTGGCCACCATCGACCGCGCCACAGGGCGTGACGTCCATCCGTGCTTGATCACGCTCCAAGCAGACCGGGCCGAGTTCAGTCAGCTGGTCCTGACCCAAGTGGATCCGCGGGCTTGTTTGAAGCGGCTGCGGTCACTTATCTCACCGAACCCGTACGAACTGGAGCCCGTACGCCCGCTGGTCACGTTCGACCTGTCCAAGTTCCGCCTCATGGACAGCATGGACGTCGTGGCGGGGCTGGACAGCCGGCCGGTGCTGATGGATCTGAAGCCCACAGAGTTCGAACATCTCATCAGGCAACTGTTCGAGGCCATCGGCCTGGACAGCGTCAACACGCAGCCGTCGAAGGACGAGGGTGTGGACGCGGTCGCGATGAACACCGACCCTGTCATGAAGGGACTGTGCGTCATCCAGGCCAAGCGCACCAAGAACGTGGTGCCGTTCGAGACCGTCTCCGCGCTCGCGGGCGTCGTGGAACACAAGCGGGCCGCCAAAGGCATCCTGGTGACGACCTCCTGGTTCGGCCGGGCCAGCGAGGCATTCGCCAACGAGCACGGGCGGCTCGAACTCCTCGACGGAGCCAACCTGGTGCATCTGTTCAAGGAACATATGGGCCTCGACGTCATCCCCGGACCAGTACCGCCGAAGCGGCGCCCCCGGTAGGCGTAGCGCCCTGGTCCAAGGGCACGACGTCGGTGCCTCTACTGCTGGTGTGCGGCGGCCGCCCTTGCTCGTAGAAGCTCGTTGAGCACGCGCACCGGAAGTCGACGACCTCGACAAGACAGCCGAACTCATCAACCAGCCCTGGTGGGACTTCAACGATGCCAGGCGGCGCGCGGCTCGGCTACGCCGCCAACCGCCGAGTCCCGGTCGAGGTGGCAGCCGACGGAGTGGAGGCGATGCCGACGACCTCGACCTGTACACCCCATGTTTCGAGCATCCTGGCCGTCTGCACCAAGGTGACCTGCGAGAACGGGAACAGGGTGTCTGCGGTGAGGTCGGCTCCGTCCTTCAGCAGGATCGCGAAGACGACCTTCGAAGGCCGGAAGCCTTCCGGCAGCCCGCACCCCTTCCGGGCCGTGGCCACCTTCTCGGCGAACCGTTCCCTGGCCTCCGGAGAATTTCGCAGAGTCTGTACGGCGACAAGCGCCTGGCTGAAGAGATGGCTCAGTGCGTCGGAGCCCTTGGCGCGCTTCACCATGACGAGGAAGTTGTCCGGGCTCAGCAGATCGCAGATCTCCACGCCGTTCCCGCGGTGCAGCGCGGTCTGGACGTTGTGGCGGTCGAAGCAGACGTACCCGGGCCGCTGGTCCGGCACTGACTCGTTGTAGACGCGTTCCTTCTCTCCGAGGGTCCACGGGGGCAGGTCGACGGACGGAGAGGCGGCGATCAGCCGCTCGGCGTGCGAACGGATCATCTTCAGATACTCCTGGTCGATCTCATACCAGTGCTCGTCCATCAGGAAGAACCGGCGGGAGTCGAGGAACACTTCCACCTCGATCCACCGGAGCGCGCTGGACGTCCAGATCTCGTCGGCCCGGTCGGCGCGGCTGTGCCGGTAGAGGGTGACACTTCCTTCCCGGAGCGCGGCCACGCGGCTGCCCGCACGCTGGATACGCGCACGGCCGAGGACGTAATCCAGGTCGAAGTCGTCGGTCGACCGGCCGACCGCGTCGCTGTTGATCCTGGCTCTGAACGCCCGGGCCGCAGCGTAGTCGTCCCATCGGTCGGCGGGGACGGCGACGCTGATCGTTTCGTTGGGCTCCTGCCCAAGGAGGTCGTCGAGGGCGGCTTCCAGGCGGGTAACAAGGTTGGGATCGTCGACGGGCACGACATGCTCGACGAACTCCAACTCCGGGCTCGGCTTCTCCTCGCGCAGCACGCGGGCGATCGCACGGATATCCGCAATCAGGTCGGCGCCCTCCACACCTAGCCGCACCCGCAGACCAGCACCGCCCTCGGCGCTGGAGATCTTCGCCGGGTTGTCCCGGGAAATCGTGAGCGGAATGTCGTCCAGGTGACCGCCGAGGCGGCGCACAATCTGGGCGTGCTCAACGATGCCCAGGCTCCACACAGAGGCGCCGCTCGGGATCAGGGTGATGTCGGTGCGCCCTCCGCCCGGAGTGTGCGACACCAGGTCCCGGATCTTCCCGGGGTCCACCCGGCGGGACGCGAAACTTAGCCCGAAGCGGTGATCCTTCAGGCGGTCGGGCACCAGGCGGAAGCCCTGGTCGTAACCAATGGCGTACACCTCCCCGTCGACGGCGAGCATCAGCAGTCCGGCCGAGCGGTTGACGGGCCGTGACACCTCGATGCCCGTCGTTCGGAAGATCTCGTCGCACCAGCTCGCCACAGGCTGCTCGAAGCTCCCGGTGACCAGGACGGCCGGTACACCGAGGTTCTCTGGGACATCGAATTCCGCGTGGACCCTTTCCAACTGGTCCGCGTCCAGGGCGTCGAACATCGCGTCGGCAGTGGGAGGCACGCCCCTAAGCCGGTACAGGGTTCGCTTGGACGTACGGGCCGTCATGGTGCCGCTCCTCATTCTGGTCTTTGTGGACGGTCGCGATAACCGTCCTCGTGGTGTCGTTCTCACGCGCGTCTCCTCCTGGCAGCGCCTCTCCTGGCGCCGAAGCGGATCAGCGGGCCAACAGGGCGACGATCGCCGCGACTTCGGTACGCCACGCGCGGAGCTGGTCCTCCGTGGGACCGATCTCGTACTGGTGGTAGTGGCATCCCAGGCAGAGCTGGCTCCACACGGCCTTAGCGCGACGGGCCGTTCCTGCTTCGACGCAACCGCGGAGCCAGAGGAACGCAGCCCGCTGGGTGCCCTCCCGGATCGCGCGCGGCGCCCGGTGGGCGGTGAGGCGGTCGGCGACCGCGCTCTCCAGCGCGACACGGAGGGCGAAGGCGACACCTCGACACCGGCTCACCGTGGCGGCAGCGGACGCAGTGGGTACGGTCGTGGCAGCGGGCGTGGCGGGCTCGCCGGTGTCCGTGAGGAGCAGGTCGGCGGTGTCGAGCAGCTGGCGAATCGTCTGGTTCACGGCCCCTCCTCGGGCTTGCGTACCGTCAGAGCGACGGCCTTGACGTCGTCCACGAACCGGTGGGGGTCCGGCATCGAGGTGCCCGACGGGTGGGCACCCTCCTGGCACTGCCGGATGAGGTCCACCGCCCCGGGTCCGCACCGCCTGCGCAGCTCGCGGTAGACGTCACCCGCCTTCTTCGCGGGGTCTCCGAAGAGCCCCAGGGCGGCGATGTCCATCAGCGTGACGGCCCCCGCGACGGTCTTCTCTGCCTCGTGTTCGGCCAGCCCAGCCCGGTGCAGCCGCAGCCACGCGGCCTCGGAGAAGGCGCGTTCCAGGACAGTGCGGCAGAGGCTGGGCAGTACATGGGTCACCGCGACCGGCGGAAGGTTCGGCGTGCGGGCGAGGGCATGCGCGTCGGACAGGGCCTGGCCGATCGGATCGGTCACTCGCTGTACGGTCACCACGGACCGGCCCTGCCGCTCCACCTCCAGTACGGTCACCGGGAGTTCCTGGTTGGTGAAAGCCCGCTGGAGCCGCGTGTCGTGGGTGAAGACGACGACCTGCCGGGTCCGGCCGAGGTCGTGCAGGACCTTCGCGAGGCCGTGGACCTTGGCGGGATCCATGGACTGCACGGGGTCGTCGATGACGACGAACCCGAAGGGGCTGTCCGGCGCGGCGGCGCGCGGCAGGAAGAGCGAGAGCGCGAGGGAGTGCAGTTCGCCCTGGCTCATGACGCCGAGGGCCGACGCCTGAGTGCCGTCGACGGACACGTCCATCACCAGCTTGCGCACAGTGGCCTTCTCGCTGCCGGTCAGGCGCACGGAACGCAGGTCCACGTTGCTCTGCTGGCGCAGTTCCTCCCAGATCCGCTGCGAGTGGCCCTCGAACGGCCGCAGCCGCTCCTCGCGCAGCTCGGCACGCGCCTCCTTGAGCCACTTACGGGCCGCCCTGACCTGGCACAGCCGGGGCCTGCCGGCGTACGCGGGCGAGGCCCGGTCGAGCCAGCCCGCGAGGCGGGTGGCACAGGAGCGCCATTCCTCGTCGAGCTTCTCCAGCTCCCGGAGGGCCTCCTCGCGCAGCGCGTCGCAGGCGTCGGCGAGGACGAGCGCGGAGGTCTCGGCGCGGGCGGCGAGTCGCTCGGCGTCGTCGATCGCCCGGCACGCCTGCCACTCCTCCCACGGGTCCACGAGCGGGGCGGGCAGCCACGCGGGGACCGGCGTGACGAGGTAGCGGACGGCGTCCACCGCGTCCCGCAGTTCGGTGCGGGCTTCCCGCGCGGTCGCGGCCTCCCGCCGCAGGCTCGCCACCTGCTCAGCGGCCCGCTCGGCCCACGCCTCGTCGAGCGCCCGATCGGACCCGCACACCGGGCAGGTGTCCTCATCCTCGTGCCGACGGCTGTGCTCCAGGGCCTTGGCCAGCAGCTCCGCGCGATGGTGGGCATCCTCGGCGCCCGAGGCACATACGTCGTCAAGTACGGCGACGGCCTCGCGCAACCGGTCCACGGCCGCGCCAACCGGGCCAAGGTCCGGTCCGGTCAGCGCGGCGGTCGTCCGCAGTTCCCGAAGACGGCCCTCGTCCGCGTCGGGGAGTGAGGTCACGAGGGCGTCGAGATCGACCAAGTCCGGGTCGCCCGCCCTGCCGACGACCGCGAGCGCGCGTACCGCCCGCGGGTCGTCCAGCGCGGACAACGCCTCGGCGAGTACAGGCCGTTCCGCCTCGGCCTGCTTGAGCGCGGAGTCGAGCGCCTTCTCGATGCCCTGGAGCCGCTCGTCCGCGTCGGTCAGTTCGCGGAGTCCGAGGATGGCGGCGACCGAGTCGTACTGCTCGCTGGGCCTGCCGTTGAGGACATTGTCGAGATCCGCGTGCGACAGGAAGGGGCTGTAGTCGTTCAGGGCCTGCTTCCACCCGATGCCGGCGAAGGGCCGACGGCCGTGGCCCGGCCGCCTGAACTCGACCTCGGGGGCCATGACATCGTCATTGGGCCAGGTGCACGTCAGAGTGGACAACCGAGGGTCGCCCGCGATCGCGAGGCGGACCTCGACCTTCGGGTCGGCCCCGTCGTGCAAGTTGCGCCAGTGCCGACGCCACACCTCGCCCCGCTGCTTGTCCAGGCGGGCGGTCCGGCCAGTGAGTGCCGTCTCGGCGCCCTCGGCGAAACTGGACTTCCCCGAGCCGTTACGCCCCATGACGAGGGTGACTCCGGGCTGTGCGGTCAGCGGCAGGCGCGCCTTGCAGCCGATGCCGCGAAAGCCGTTGACGCTGATGGAGTCGAGGAACACCCGCTGGTCCGGGTGCGGAGCGGCGGGTGTGCCGGAGGACTCCGTCGCGGTGGCGCCCAATGCCTCCCGCAGGAGTGCCCGAGGTTCCTCGGCAAGCGCCGAGTTTTCGAGGCGGGCGGTCAGGCGGGAGAGGGCCGAGGAGGCGCCTCGGTGCTCATCGCCCTGATCGTCAGTTGCGTTCGTGTCGTTCGGCTCGCTCTGTGTGGGGTGTTCCGTCATGGCGCTCTCCGCCCTCCGTCGTTGGCTCCGGGGCCGGGCTCGCGCGGTGAGCGAGAGGGATGAGCCTCTCGCTTTGCGCGAGCCCGGTGTGACGGAACAGACGTTAGAGGTGGAGAAGTTACTCGATCTATTTTCTCAGTGATAACACTGGTTATCACAATCCACGTATCTTCAACGCCAATTGGGTGAGCGATGGATACTTCCGTCCACACCTTCTTGCCCAGCGGGTGACGAGGTGCCGAACCCCAGCGCATGGCCAGGGCATCCAGCAGGAGCAGCCCTCAGCCCGACTCGCTCTCGGGGCCGAGAGAGGCGGCGTCGCCGGGGGCCGTTTCGAGGTGGCCGCGTCCGTGACCTCGACACGGACCAGGCCCGCCGCCGTGTCGAGAGCGACCCAGAGACCGAAGTCGTGTCCGGACACACGGCCGTGCTGCACGGCGTTCGCGGGAGTTCGGCGACGACGAGGGCGACCGCGCACGACGCGTCCGGCGCTGGCAGATACCCCCACTCGTCCATGTGCCGCATGGCAAGCCGCCGGGCGAGCCGTGCACCCCGCGGTGAGGAAGCGAACTGTGCGACAAGAGACGGCAGTTCGCTCTGTAAGTTCGGGGGACTGGTCGCGGAGGCTCATGGAGTACTCGAAGCGGGCGGTGCCCATCCGGCAGTACGTGGCACATGTAGTGCCGGGTCCGTTGCAGACAGAGGACTACGCGCGAGTGGAACCTCAGTCGCCCTGTCGCGGAAGGACTGAGAACCTGCGGGTGGACGGTTCACCGCATCGGGGATGTCTTTCCTGACGACGGGCAGAACGTTCCGGACGAGGAGCGGATCACTTACGGTCACGGCCGGTCCTAGGTCCCGCTCTCGAAGGACGGGCGGATCAAGACCCGGGACCCGGAGATCCAGCCCGTCCTGGAGCGCGAGGCGCTGCTGTTGTACCTGGACAACCGGCAGTTTCGCAGCGTCAAAATAGCCGGATGGCTCGTCGCACGCCGTGACGCGATCCGTCGGACTGTCGAGAAGGGCGGCCCGACGGCCTACGCCGTACGGCGCGACCGTGTTGAGCGGACCTGGCCGTGACGGGAGGGCGCTCCTGGTGGCGCCCTCCTGTATGCGTTGCTACTTCGCAGCGGGTGCCCAGAGCGCGGCCACGATCTCCATCTGCTTGAGGACCAGGTCGACTGCCTCGCGCTCCTCCTTCGGCGGGTAGTCGAACATCGCCAGCACGCGGCGGATGCGGGTACGGAGCTTCGCTCGGACGGGTTCGCGGGAGAGCCAGTCGACGGAGAGGTTCTTCTGGATGTCCTTGACGAGGGCACGGGCGATCTTGGCCAGGGTGTCGTCGCCGCCCTCCATCACCTTGGCCATGTCGCGGTGTGCGACGGCGTCGTAGAAGGCCAGCTCGGCGTGGGTCAGCGGTGGGTCGAACCGTTCGCCGCGGCGGGCCTCCGCAGACACCTCCCGTGCCAGGGAGGCGAGTTCGGCGATGACCTGGGCGCTGGTGAGCTGCTGGAGCATGTACCGGCGCATCAGGTCGTTCAGACGCTCGGTGAAGCTCTCGTTGCGGACGACGTTGTGCTTGGTCACTTCGCGCATCTTCTGCTGGATCATGCGGCGCAGGGCTTCGGTAACGAGATGCGGGGTCTCGGAGTTCTCCAGTTTGCGCAGCTGCGCCTCGTTGAGGCGGGTGATGTCCAGCCGACCGATCCCCGCCTCCGCATACAGGTCGGTGATCTCGTCGGCGTCGACGACCGAGGCGGCGAGGGCTTGGAGATAGCGCTGGACCTCGGCGCTGAGCGGCTGCCCGCTCGCCTCGCGCTGGGCGGCGTCGAGCTTGATCATCCAGGCCCGGACCTCGCTGAAGAAGGAGATGTCCCGACGCCAGTCGTCCAGGTCCTCGCAACGCTCGGCGATCTCCTTGCTCATCGCGCAGACCCGGTAGAAGCGGTCCAGCCGGGCCGCGCTGTCCTTGAAGCGGACGGAGAGCGGCTTGGCGGGGGGCTCCACCTTGTTGCCCGGGTTCTTCGGGTCGCGCAGGAAGTCGGCGGTCAGGCGCAGTGCGCGTTTGCGGGTGTCGGGGCGGCCGGTGTCGGCCAGCCACTCCTTCCAACGGCTCCCGGCCAACAGCCCCTTGATAGTGGCCAGCTCGTTCTTGACCTCGGTGACGGCCCGTTCGATGTCCGCGCCGAGGGTCTGCTCCTTGCGGTCCTGGTCCGAGTACTCACGCAGGGCTTTGGTGAGGTTGTCGGTGAGGGGCGCGTAGCCGACGAGCAGACCGTCCTGCTTGCCGCGGAAACGGCGGTTGACGCGGGCGAGCGCCTGCATCAGGTTGGCGCCCTGCATCGGGCGGTCCATGTACAGGGTGTGGATGGGCGGGGCATCGTAGCCGGTGAGCAGCATCGAGTGCACAATGAGCAGTTCCAGCTCATCGTCGGCGTTCCTGGCGCGCTTCTGGACGACCTTCTGCTGGGACTTGCGCAGCGAGTGCTTGCGCATGTGCTCGGGGTCGGAGCGGTCGCCATGGAAGACGATCTTCATGACGCCCTTGTCGACCTCGTCACTGACCCAGCCGGGCCGCCGCTCGGCCAGCGCGTCGAAGACTCGAACGCAGATCTCGCGGGTCGCGCACACGATCATCGCCTTGCCGGGGCCGCCAATATCGGGCTTGACCAGCTCTCGGCGTTGCTCCCAGTGGGCGATCAGGTCGTCGGCGAGCTTCGCTATACGGTCGTCGGCGCCGTAGATGGTGTTCATCGTCGTGGCGTACTGAATGGCCCGGCGGCGCTCGGCGTCATCCATGCCCTCGGTGACGGTGTTGGCCTGCTCGTCGAGCTTGCCCGGGTCGACGCCCTTGGGCAGGTCGACCTGGATGACGCGCGGCTCGTGGAACACCCGGACCGTGGCCCCGTCGTCGACGGCGCGCTTCAGATCGTAGATGTCGATGTACTCGCCGAAGACGGCACGAGTGTCGGCCTCGGCCTTCGAGATTGGCGTACCGGTAAAAGCAAGCAGAGTGGCGTACGGCAGGGCGTCGCGCAGGTGGCGGGCGTATCCGTCCAGGCTGTCGTAGTGCGAGCGGTGCGCCTCGTCGACGATCACCAGGATGTTACGGCGCTCGGAGAGCAGCGGGTGCGACTTGCCGGCGTCCTTCTCCTCCTTGCTCAGGCCGAACTTCTGGAGGGTGGTGAAGACGATTCCACCGACGTTGCGTCGCGTCAGTTCGGTGCGCAACTCCTCGCGGGTGTCGATCTGGTGCGCCTTCTGCCCGAGCAGCGTCTCGCTGTCGAGGAAGGTGTCGTAGAGCTGGTCGTCGAGATCGTTGCGGTCGGTGATGACGACGATGGTGGGGTTGTTGAGGGCCGGGTGACGGGCGACGAGCGCCGCCGTCTCCACCATCTCCTCCGACTTGCCCGCGCCCTGCGTGTGCCAGACGACGCCGGCCTGGCCGTTCGTCCGCGACGCCTCGACGACGGCGTCCACCGCCTTGTTCACCGCGAAGTACTGGTGCGGCTTCGCGATGCGCTTGCCGGAGAGGGGCTCGCCCGGCTTGGGCGGGGGGAAGTTGACGAAGTTGCGGGTGAGGGAGAGGAACCGCACCTGTGTGAACAGACCCTGGAGGGCCAGGTTCAGCGCGTCGAGGCCGTCGTAACCGGGCTCGTTGGTGTCGACGCGCTCGCCCTCATGGTCGACGTTCCAGGGCGCGAAGTGCTCGTACGGCGTGAACACTGTGCCGTACTTGGCGGTTATGCCGTCCGAGACGAGACAGAGGACGTTGTAGCGGAACGCGATCGGGAACTCCGAGACGTACGTCTGGAGTTGGGCGTGCGCCGACTTGAGGGTCGCGTTCTCGTCGGAGGCGCTTTTGAGTTCGACGACGGCGAGGGGGAGGCCGTTGACGTACAGCACGATGTCGAAGCGGCGGTGGCTGCCGTCTGTGTCCCTGACCGTGACCTGGTTGACGGCGAGGTAGCTGTTCGCGTCGGGATCCGTGAAGTCGACGAGGCGGACGGTCGGGGTCTGCTCGGCGCCGAATTCGTCGGTGTAGGTGAGGCGAATGCCGGTGGTCAGGTACTCGTGGGCCTGCTTGTTCTCCGGGTATGCCTCGCGGGAGGTGGGGTCGGTGGCGATGCGCGTCGCTTCGTGGACGGCGGTGGCAGTCAGCTCCGGGTTCAGCTTCTCGATGGCTGCCTGGAGCTCGTCGTGGAGGACCAGGTCGTCCCAGTCACGGCGGTGGTCGGTGCCGGGGGCGAGGTCTTTGCCGGGCTTGGTTTCCCAGGCGAGTTGGGCGAGTTCGTCGAGGGCGAGGTGCTCCCAGGTGGACTCGGTCATTTTGGCGTCGAGGTGGGCGGGGGTGTGCGTGGGCTCGCTGCCGTTTTCGGTGGTCATACGGCGTCCTCCACGATCTTCTCGGCGTCACGGACTCGGAGCTTGCCAGACATTAGTTGGGGGAGGAGGGCGTCGCGGAGGGCGGCGAGGGTACGGGATTCCTTTTGTCGCCCAGCAGCTAGTTTGCTTAGCGTGCGGAGTTCGGCAGCTGTGGATTCATCGCGCTCCTTTGGCACCCGGACCTCAAGTTTCGAGATGAGGTCGGTCGAGAGGCGACCAGCACCGATACTGGTCTCATCAACCATTTCCATGATTTCCGACTTAGCTGATCGAATGGCATGGAACAGCAAGTGCGGATCAATCGACCCGTCCGGAATCAGCGCCTTGCAGTCTTGCCCAAAAGCGACATTGCACTGCGTAATACCAATGCGGAACTCACTCTTTAGGCTTGAGCCGCGAACCACGAAGATGATGCTCTCTGTAGGCACCAGTCGAGTTCCGGAAGCTGCCCCGAGGTCAGTCAATTTACGATCCGAGTTGTCAATCCACGGAGACTTGAGGCTGAGTGCAGAGATCCACGGGATTTCTCCACCCCAATAGGACGACTCACTCGTCCTCGGCGTTCCTCCGGAGAGCCAGCGCGCAGCGGAACCGAGGGTGACAGTCCGCCAGTTGCCATCCTCGGATGCGGCCCGATAGCGGGATTCAGCAAGGTCGAGCACTGTGACAGCAATGCGCTCATTGATCGCAATTTTGTCGTCCAGTGCACCGAGTACACCAGCAATGACTTCCTGTTCCCGTACAGGTGGGAGCAGTGTTGGTAGAGCTCGAATGGTAGTTAGATTTAGGCGCTCAGCAACAGATCCGTCACGGTAGCCATGAATATGAGCCGACATCGTAGGAGAGTTAAGCCAATAGCGCATGAATCGGTGATGAACCACTTGCCTATCGGGTCGAATTAGAACCATGCGCTGCCCAAGGCAAACTTGGACACCCTTCGGAACCTCAGCGGCGATACCAAAGTATGTCCCCTCGCGACTATAGAGGAGATCTCCGTAGGTCGGTTCAGCTCGCTTGATGCGTTCCGCGTAGGTCGCAGAGGAGACCCGCGCGGCAGAATCCAGCCGAAGAATCCCCGAAGAGATATCTTGGGTGCGGATTACAAAGGGTCCTGTCGTTGTGAGTTTCGGGGTTGAGTGCGGGCAGTCGAAGACGCCTACGCAAACCGATCCCAAAGGAGACCATCGCCAGCCGTCCGGTAGCGAGCCAAAATTCCTGGGGATATGAAAATCTCCGGCGGTCATATCCTTCTCAGATTGCATCGGCCAATCCCCCCAACTGCTCCCGCACCACAGCATCCAACCGCGCCGACTCATCCAACTGCTCGAACAGCTCCTTCGTCAGCCGAGCGATCCGCTCCCCCACCGGCTCCGCATCCGGATCCTCCTCGACCTCAGCCGCCCCCACATACCGCCCCGGCGTCAACACATAGTCGTGCTTCTCGATCTCCTCCAGCGTTGCGCTGTAGCAGTAACCCGGGACGTCCTCGTACGAAAGGCCCTTGTCCCTCGCCGACTTCGTGCCCCGCCACGCGTGATACGTGTCGGAGATCTTCTCCAGGTCCTCCTCGATGAGAATGCGCTCCGTGCGGTCGACCATCGTGCCCATGGCTCGCGCGTCGATGAACAGAACCCGACTCCGCCGGTCCTCCAACGCCTTCGTGCCCTGCGGCCCCTTGTCCTTCGTCAGGAACCACAGGCAGGCCGGAATCGCCGTCGTACGGAACAGATTGCCCGGCAGGGCGATCATGCAGGAGACCAGGTCCGCCTCCACCATCGCCGCCCGGATCTCCCCCTCGCCTGACTGCTTCGAGGACATCGAGCCGTTCGACAGCACCACCCCCGCGCTGCCCCGGTCCCCCAGCTTGGACACGATGTGCTGGAGCCACGCGTAGTTGGCGTTCGACTGGGGCGGGGTGCCGTACCGCCATCGCCTGTCGTCCGACTTCCTTGCCCAGTCGGACATGTTGAAGGGCGGGTTTGCCATGACGAAGTCGGCCTTCAAATCAGGCAACTTGTCGTCGGCGAACGTGTCCGCCCAGCGATCGCCGACGCCCTTCGGGTCCATGCCGTGGATGGCGAGGTTCATCTTGGCCAGGCGCCACGTCCGCTCGTTGGCCTCCTGGCCGTAGACCGCGATGTCGTGCGTGTGGTCCTTGCCGCGCCGCTTCGCGACGAACTTGCCGCTCTGCACGAACATGCCGCCCGAGCCGCACGCCGGGTCGTACACCCGTCCCTCGTAAGGCTCCAGCACCTCGACGATCAGGCGGACCACGCTCGCCGGCGTGTAGAACTCGCCGGCCCGCTTGCCCTCCGCCCGCGCGAAGCGCTCTAGGAAGTACTCGTACGTCTCACCCAGCACGTCCTGCGCCGGACGGTCGCCATGCCCTGTGAAGCGCGCGTCGCTGATGAGGTCGACGAGTTCCTTCAGGCGCTTCTGATCGACGTTGTCGCGGTTGAAGATCTTCGGGAGGACGCCGGTGAGGGTCTTGTTGGCCTTCATCACCTCGTCCATGGCGGCGTCAAGGAGCTTGCCGACGCCGCCCTCCGCGCTGGCCGCGTTCTCGGAGATATGGTCCCAGCGGGCTGTCGGGGGCACCCAGAAGACGTTCTTCTCCGTGTACTCGTCCTTCTCCTCTAGGAAGGCCGCCCGGCGGTGCTCGGGGATCTGCGCCAGCTCGGGGTCAGCGGCCAACTCCTCGCGGCGTTCGGTGAAGGCGTCGGAGACGTACTTCAGGAAGACCAGGCCGAGCACGAACTCCTTGTACTGGGCGGCATCCATGGAGCCGCGGAGCTTGTCCGCGGCCTTCCACAGGATGTCCTGGATCTCCTTGGTGCTGGAGACACTGAGCAGTTCACCCTGTCCGGCGGCTGCCGCGGCTCGCTTGCGGGGAGGCATCGTTCCTTCTTTCCGACTCGTCGGTGGATGGGTTACGGATGGGTCACGTGCGGTTGATGGTCCGGGGTTCGCCGAGGGTGAGGGTGCCGTCGGCCAGGCCCGCGATCGTCAGACGGCGGGCCTCGGTGAGGGCGTCGGACTGGGCGCGCAGCAGGCGTTCCCGCCGTTCCGTCTCGGCCAGGAGGGCGTCGAAGCGCAATACCTCGTCCGGGTCGAGGTCCGGGAGCTGGTAGTCCTCGATACGGCGGGCCGGGCGTACCGCGCTCGGGCTGCGGGCAGTGCCCCGGGCCGCCCCGAGCAGGGCGGCAAGGACCCGCGGCGTGAGCGGACGGGCGGCGCCGGCGTTGACGCGGAGAACGCGGGCCGGAAACGCGACAACCGAGAAGCCGTCGTGGTCGACGTACACGCCGAGGCGGGGGGCGAGGGTGTAGACGACGTCACCGGGCTCGGTGAGCGCCGCCCGTTGGTACGCCGTCGCCAGCAGTAGGCGGTCGATGCGGCGCCCGCCCACAGTTCGTTCGCCGATGATCTCCTCGGAGCCTAGGACGGTGTGGTGGCCGTCCTGGGTGAGTTGCTTCTCGTCGATACGGTGGCCGGGCAGCCGGGTCACCCTGCGTCCGGCGATCAGCTTGCCGAGGGTGGTGTGTCTGGGCAGGCGACCAACCCTGCGCATTACGGCCCCTCGGTAGGGGCCTCGCCCGTCCTCGTACGCGCGGGTGTCCGCCGTAGCGCGCTCCAGGCGGCCCTCGGCCTCGGCGATCAGGGCGGGGCGTTCGGTGACCTTGTCGGACCAGATCGCGGAGGCGGGCGGCGCAGGTGGGGTCAGGGAACCGCCGAAGGCCCGGTCCAGGTCGGCGACGGGTACCACACGGCCGTAGCGCGGGTCGTGACCGTCGAGTCCTCGGAAGCCTTCTCCCCTCCAGAGGAGGACGTCCTCGGCGAGCCGCATGCACACACCCGGCGTGAGCTGTTCCGAGCTGATGTCGGCCAGTAAGACCATGCCCTCCGCCTCCCGGACGGGACCGCGTGTGAGCGTCCACAGCGCGGGACGGTAGCCGGGGCGAAAGGGCAGGACCCCGCCGGGAAGCGCGATGACCGACTCGACGATGTTCTCGCGCAGGAGGGCCGAGCGGAGCTGGGCGGCCTCGGTGCTCTTCAGTTCGTCGACGAGTGCGTCGGCGGGTCCGAGGATGAGGGCCGTGCAGCCGGGGCGGAGGAGGTAAGCAACGCGTTCGAGCTCCGTCAGGGCGGCGAGTACCGAGCGGTCCTCGCCAGGGCGGTATGGGAGCTGGGTGACGACGAGGTCCGGGTCCGCGAAGCGTTCCTCCAGGTCGGAGCCGATCTGCACGTCCAGGTCGAGTTCGCTGACGCCCGCCAGCAGGAGGCGGCGGCGGGTGATGCGGGTGAGCCGGTCGTCGGGGTCGGCGGCCAGAACGGTGACGCGCTCGCGGTCCTCCGTGTCGTCGAGGAGCGCAGCGAGCAGGTCGCCGGTGCGGGCGTGCGGATCGGCCAGGGTGAGGGACTCGCCTCGCTCAAGGCGGACGCGGAGGTCGGTGAGCTGGGTGAGCAGGCTCCGCAGCTCCGGGGTGACCGCGTCGGCGGCGAGGGAGTCCAGTCCGAGCCGCGAGCGGGCGGCGAGCAGCCACTCGTACGCGCCGCGCTCGTCGTAGGCGGACTCGATCAGGTCCTCGGCGAGGCGAGCGAGCGGGGCCGCCGTGGCGTCGATGGACCGAAGCTCGCGGAGTACGAAATCGTCCTCGACGTCGATCCGTTCGGCTCGGTGCAGCAACGCAGACCAGAGGGCCTCGTCCGCTTCGGCGTCGGGCGGGGAGGCGTTCGCGCCGTCGTTGGCCAGTGGCCGGCCGTCGAGCCGGCGCAGGCACAGCAGGCTGCCTAGCGTCTCGACCAACTGCCACGGTGTAAAGCGGTCCCGCAGCGCGATGATGCCGAAGAGGGCCAGCTCAGATCGGAGCTCCTGCGGGGCGGCGTTGCCAAGGCCGGAGGCGATCAGCCATTCGGTTACCTGCGCACCGTCGAACAGCGGCCGTCCCGAGTTCTCGGACACGGCGGCGGGGAAGTCCGGGTGTCGTCGGCGCCAGGTGGACACGACGGGACGCTTCACCCGGGCGAAAGCGGCGATCTCGGACATCGGCATCAGGAGAGACGCCCGCGAACCCACTGGCGTGTTCGGTGAGCGAGTCACCACTCGCATGCCCTCCCCTGCCTGTCTCTCGTCACGTCAGCCGCTCCGGCCGTCGCGCCGAATCCTGTCGTCAGCCGCGATCCCGTCATCAGCGGCTCTGAGGATCGACGCGACAGAACGATACGACGATCCCGGTCACCGTGTCCGCTGGCCATTGACAATGGGGGTTATCAGGCTCGAACTTTCCGCCACGGTACTGGTTCCATAACAATGGCCGCCAACGTGATTCAGGGGGCAGCCTTTCTCATGGCCGGATGACAACGACCAGGGAACCTTCGTCATTGGCCTGCCCCCCAGAGGAATTTGGCGACCACCGAACAGGAGGACACGGAGTGGGCGATCTAGCCAAAGCGGTGGCCAAGCTTGAGGAACAGGTAGAGGGTGTCCGCGAGCTGCGGCAGATCGTGGAGCGTCTCGACACAGAGATAGCGTCACGCATGGATGACATCGAGGCGATCGGCGGCTCCATCCTCGATCTTCACGGTGATCTCGACAACCAGATTGCCGAGTACGACTACATGGCCGTTGAGCAGTCTGTCGCATCCCTACGCGGACTGGTGGACATGGAGGAGGTCCTACCGGCGATCGACACCGTCCTACTGCTCACCGCACTACGCGATAACGGACCCATCCCTGATCTCACGCTGCCGCTTTCATCGTTCGAGGATGACGCCTCTTGGCAGCATCCTCGCCTCAGGCAAGAGGACCTAGACCGCAAGTTCGAGGCTGATCTAGCACAGGCGGATCAGCGCTGGGAAGAGATCTGGGGCGACCACACCCGGGCGAACCCTGACGAACGGGACTCCCAGCGGACCGAGGACCATGCCAACGCCGAGCGGGAAGCGATCAAGAATCGCGCTCACCGGGCAGGGAGCCATGTCATGAAGCTCATCGACTACATCGGTGACACGCTGTGGCCGAGTCTCGTGGAGGCAGTGGAAGACAACGACCGGGAGCGCGCAGTCCGAGCGCTGGCGGCTGCGTGCGCTGCGGCACGGGAGACCGAACCCGCTTACAAGCTGTACGAGGTCAACCTCTCAGCGCAGTACGAGTCGTCGCCGATGACCCTCGGTGCCATGGGGGAGTCCCTGGCCGACTTCGAGACATGGCTGAGATCCCCTAAGGCCGAGTGACCAACAAGAAGGGCAGGCTAACAAAACCATCGCTGTGCCATGCGGGGCCCATCTACGGCGGCCTCTCGTGACGTAGGCGTCTGTCTGACCGCGAGGGGCGACAACGTCAGTAATGCCTGTCTCTCCGAGGGCGTCCGATTCGCCGCTGGAGCCCCAGTTTCGGAAACCCGCCTGCAGCCAGGGGCACTCCGGCTCCCGCTCGACAACTAACCACGGTCCCTTCGAGCACAGCCCGAAGGCCAGCCGTGGACCGACTGGCTACCTCACATGGAGACTCCCGATGCGAGGGAAGACATGAACCCGTTCGAACTGCGCCGTGTGGAACAGCAGCTCCGCGAAGCGCTACGAGACACCGCTCTGAGTTGGGTGCTCGACGATGTCGACGCGGCAATCGCCGCAGGAGTGCCTGAGGAGAAGATCCTCCGCCGACGCCAGCAGCGCCGCGGCGATGACTCCCCTGCCGCGAGCCCGGCCGCGGCAGCGGCTCGATACGAGGTCGTGGACCGCAGCTTGCTTGGCCTCGGCGAGTACGAGGCGTCGCGCAAGCGGGGAACACTGGTCATCGCCACGCGATCCATGACGGATGAAGAGCGTGTCCAGCTCCTCCTGGATGCGGTGAGGCGAGTCCTCGTCGAACTGCCTGAAATGGAAATGGAGGTGCTGAAGACGCTCCGGACCGAGCCCGAGGGCGACACGGGCAATCGGAGCGTCGCCGAGGCGGTCGTGTTCGAGCCGGACGAAAGCGCTCGATTGCGCCGTAGCCGAACGGAGTTCCGGGGCGATCAGATGCCAACTGAACGACGTACACGCGTCAGTCAACTGCTGGCCGATGTGACGAGGGAGGTCGTCAGTTGAGCACGGTCGATCACCTGGTCAACGAGATCAAGAGCCTTCTGGCAGCGGGGGCGGTCTCGTACGACTCCGCTTCGAAGCCGTCCGACGTCTACGAGGGCTTCGTCTTCTCCCTGATCGTCGCCACTGCGAGTCGGCACGGTGCCACTGTCACCTACGAAGACGTATACGGGGCGAAGGCCAGCAGCCTTGTCTTCCGGACAGGGCCTGGTCATCTCTACGGCGACAGCAAACCCTTCACCCACGCCATGATCGAGTTCGACGGTGCCCCCGCCCTTGAGGTCCACCTCGGCGTGTACGTGACCGGTACGTCAGGCGTCCTGCACGAGTGCGACGTGCTGGTGCTGCCGGCCGAGGAAGCCGCCCTGAGTCGGGCACAGGGCATCGCACCGCGAGGCAGTCATTGCGTCCTCATCGTCGAGTGCAAGTACTACGTCTCCAACCTCGGCATCGGTCTCGCGCGTAACTTCGAGGGGCTGCGCGCGGACATTCGCACCCAGAACGAGCTCTTCGTCTCCAACATCAGGTCATCGAGCATCGTGCGGTACCTCGATGCCCGAAAGAGAGGCTTCGAGCCGGACGTGGTGCCCAACTCACCGCAGGCGGGTTATCTCCAGGCGGAGATCAGGAAGACTTTCAAGAGCTACCTGAGCAAGCACGCACCCTCAACGGTGATCTGAGCTCGTCGGCCGAGCGTCGCGCACCACGGATTCCTCGTGGGCCGATACGGCGGGACGGGAGGCCTCGGCAGCCGGCGGCTGATGTCTCGCTGGGAGCCAACCCGCTCCCCGAGCCACTTCGAGACCGCCCAAGACCACCCCACCCCAACGCTCTGACCAGGCAAGACAGTAAACAAGCCGGTGCCGACCCCGCCCGAACCTCGTTCGGGACGAAGAGGTCGTGGGTTCAAATCCCGCCACCCCGACAGCCGAAACACCAGGTCAGGGGCCTGATCCGCAACGCGGGTCGGGCCCCTTTCGTATCTTCGGTGATCTTTCCGGGGCGATCTTGTCCGGTTCGTGTACGTCATCGCCTGGGGGGCACCTCCCCCGCGAATCGTCATTTAGATGGTCAATAGGGGCAATTCCGTCAACCCGCTCCAGCAGTCCGGGCCGGGGGGCGGGAGATCGTCGGGGAGCCTGTGAGCGTCGTGGGGGCTGGATATCATGTGGGCCGACCCACCGCATTGGCGCTGACGAGTAATCGGGGAAGGAATCCGGGCAACATGCCTATCGAGACATTCGAGTTCCAGGTAGAAGCGCGTCAACTCCTGCAGATGATGATCCATTCGATTTACTCGAACAAGGACGTATTTCTGCGCGAGCTCATCTCCAATGCCTCAGACGCCTTGGACAAGTTGCGGCTGGAATCCCTGCGCGACAACGAGTTGCGGGAAGACGTTTCGGATCTCCACATCGGCATCGAGGTCGACAAGGAAAAGCGCGCGCTCACCGTTCGCGACAACGGCATCGGGATGTCGCACGACGAAGTGGTGCAGCTCATCGGGACGATCGCGAATTCCGGTACCGCGAAGTTCCTCAAGGAGTTGAAGGAGGCCAAGGACGCGGCCGCTTCCGAGGAACTCATCGGGCAGTTCGGCGTGGGGTTCTACTCCAGCTTCATGGTGGCCGACGAGGTGACGCTGCTGACCAGGCGGGCCGGGGAGAGCCGGGGGACGCGCTGGGAGTCCAGTGGGGAGGGGACGTACACCGTCGAGACGGTCGATGACGCGCCGCAGGGTACGTCGGTGACGTTGCGGCTGAAGCCCGAGGACATCGAGGATCAGCTCTTCGACTACACGTCCCCCTGGAAGATCAGGGAAATCGTCAAGCGGTACTCCGACTTCATCACCTGGCCCATCAAGATGGCCAAGGAGTCCTCCGAAGCGGGCTCGGACGCGGACGGCGACAGCCCCCGTGAGGTCGAGACGGTCAACTCGATGAAGGCGCTCTGGGCCCGGTCCAGGGACGAGGTGACCGATGACGAGTACAGCGAGCTGTACAAGCACATCAGTCACGACTGGAACGACCCGCTCGAAACCATCCGCATGCAGGCCGAGGGCACCTTCGAATATCAGGCGCTCCTCTTCATCCCGTCCCACCCGCCGCAGGATCTGTTCATGCAGGGACACAAGCGCGGAGTTCAGCTCTATGTGAAGCGCGTGTTCATCATGGATGACTGCGAAGCGCTTATGCCCGAATACCTCCGCTTCGTCAAGGGTGTCGTCGACGCGCAGGATCTGTCGCTCAATGTGTCGCGCGAGATCCTTCAGCAGGACCGTCAGATCCAGTTGATGCACCGTCGCCTCGTCAAGAAGGTGCTGTCGACGCTGAAGGACATGATGTCCGGCAATCCGGAGCGCTACGCGACGTTCTGGAAGGAATTCGGGCGGGTCCTGAAGGAAGGGCTTCTCAGCGACTTCGAGAACCGCGACGCGATCCTCGGTGTCTCCTCTTTCGCGTCGACCCAGGACAAGGAGGGGCTGACCACTCTCCGGCAGTACGCGGACCGTATGAAGGAGGGGCAGCAGCACATCTTCTATATGACGGGAGAGTCGCGCTCGGCCATCGAGAGTTCGCCGCACATGGAGGCGTTCCAGGCCAAGGGCTTCGAAGTGCTGCTGCTGACCGACCCGGTCGACGAGGTGTGGGTCCAGTCCGTTCCGGAATTCGACGGAAAGCAGCTGCGGTCGATCGCCAAGGGGGAAGTCGACCTCGACACCGAGGAGGAGAAGAAGGAGGTCGAGGCCGAGCGCGAGAAGCGGCAGCAGGAGTTCGCCGGCCTGCTGACATGGATGACGACGGAGCTGAGTGAGAGCGTGAAGGAGGTGCGGCTCTCGTCCCGGCTCACCGTCTCACCCGCCTGCATCGTCGGGGACACTCACGATGTGACGCCCGCCCTGGAGAACATGTATCGCGCCATGGGCCAGGAGGTGCCGCACATCAAGCGCATCCTCGAACTCAACCCCACGCACCCACTGGTCACCGGGTTGCGGAAGGCCCACACCGAGCGGGACGCGGACGCGGGCCTGGCCGAGGCGGCCGAACTCCTCTACGGAATGGCCCTCCTCGCGGACGGCGGCGAGCTGAGTGACCCCTCGCGCTTCATCAGGCTGATGGCCGACCGGCTGGAGCGCACCCTGTAGTCCCGTCCCGTCCCGCTCCACGACTGATCGGCCCGGGACGTGTGCCCGGGATGTGTTCCGGGGACGCGTGGCCGTGCCAGGTGTGGCCGTGCCACGTACGCCCTGGGACGTGTGGCCATGTCATGTGTGGCCGTGCCACGTGCGGCCCGTGCGGCGTACGTCGCACGGCCGCACGTCGCACGGCCGCGACGTACGTTCCTGTCCGGATCCCGCCCATAGTCCTAAACTTGCGCAACCCTTAAAGTGTTCGCATGAATGATCAGGGCAGGATTCCGGGCAGGACGGAATGGGAAGCCGCGGTGCTCGACGGCGGGCCCGCGCACGGCGTGCGGATGCGGGTCACCGACCGGCCGGCGGTGGTGCAGGTGACATACCCCTGCGAGCTGGAAGGACCAGCGGGCGGCGCGCAGGCGGAGGCCGTCTACGTGTACCGACGGGACCCGCGCGTACGGGGCGAGCCGCTGCGCTACGGCATCGACCGGGCCAGCCCCTGAGGTGAGTCGAGCCGGACGCTCAACCGGCCGCGTCGACACCTGAACCCGGGGCCCGAGCAGCGGATGCCGGAGGGGTGGGGTGCGTGGCGCCCTCCCCCTCCTCCCTCATCGCCTTCGTCTCACTCTTGAGAATGCGCAGGGACTTGCCCACGGCACGCGCGGTGTCCGGCAGTCTCTTCGAGCCGAACAGCACGATGATCACGATCGCCACGATCAGCAGGTGCCAAGGCTCCAACCCATTACGCAACATTTCCGCCCCGCCTCCCTCTCCTCGACCCATGGATCTGTAAGTTGCTACATTGCGCAACTGTACAACTTTGGGAGGGGCATCTATGGCGGGCGACCGGCGCAGAAGGAGCGGAGGAGGGAGCCGATTGCGGCTCGCCCTCGGCATAGCCCTGTCCCTCATCGTGCTCGCCGCCGCCGGTGCCGGCTGGATCTATCTCAAGCTCAGCGGAAACATCGACACCTTCAGCGCCGGCGGACTCTCCGACAACCGGCCGTCCGGCACGTCGAAGGGACAGAACGTTCTGGTGATCGGGTCGGACGCGCGGACCGACGGGAACAGCGAGCTGGGCGGCGGCAACAAGGACGACATCGGCCGTTCCGACACCGCGTTCCTGCTGCATGTCTACGCCGACCACCGCCACGCCGTCGCCGTGTCCATCCCGCGCGACACCCTCCTCGACATCCCGCCCTGCCAACTGCCGGACGGAAGGTGGACGGAGCAGCGGAGCAATGCCATGTTCAACGCCGCGTTCTCCGTGGGGCAGACGGTCAAGGGCAACCCCGCCTGCACCCAGAACACCGTCGAGAAGCTGACCGGACTGCGCGTCGACCACACCGTCGTCGTCGACTTCAAGGGCTTCGCCCAGCTGACCGATGTCGTCGGCGGCGTACAGGTGTGCGTTCCGCAGGACATCTACCAGAAGGACCTCAGCCCCAACCGCACCACTCGCGGTGAGCGCATCTTCACCAAGGGCACCCAGACCGTCTCGGGGCAGAAGGCGCTGGACTACGTGCGGATCCGGCACGGCATGGGCGACGGCTCCGACATCGGACGGATCAAGCGCCAGCAGGCCTTTGTCGCGAGCCTGCTGAAGAAGGTCAAGGAGCAGGGGCTGACGCCCGCCAAGCTGCTGCCGCTCGCGGACGCCGCCACCCACTCCATGACCGTCGACCCGGGACTCGGCTCCGCCGACAAGCTGCTCGGCTTCGCGATGTCGCTCAAGGACATCGATCTGCACAACACCAAGTTCGTGACCATTCCCTGGCGTTACGAGGGGGAGCGCGTCGCGGTCGTCGAGCCCGACGCGTCCGCGCTCTGGGCGGCGCTGAGGGCCGACCGTACGATCGACGGCGCGGACGCCAGCGGCGGAAAGGGCGGGGGAACCACCGGCCCCGGCCCCTCCGCCACACCGAGCGCCATCGGGGCCGTCTCGGGCGCGGGCATCGACGTCGCCGTCTACAACGGCACTACGGTCACGGGGCTCGCCGCCGGTGTCGCCCGTACGCTCACCGACCACGGCTTCACCGTCACGGGCACAGCGACCGCGAGCACCCAGGACCACACGACCACGGTGATCGAGTACGGTCCCGGCGAGGAGGAGAAGGCGCGGACCGTCGAACGCCTCTTCCCTGGCGCACGGCTCACCTCGACGTCCGCCGCGGGCATCAGCGTCGTTCTCGGAACGTCGTACAGCCCGGCGGAGCCGGAATCGGCGTCGCCCGGACCCCTGCCGTCGGCCGTGGCCGATGGCGCGCGCTCCGCCGACGACGACCCCTGCGCGAACCTCTCCTACGGCTGATCGCCACTACAGCTGAGGGCCGCCGATACGCCCCCGCGCGAAGACCAGTCCGGCCGCGTACAGCGCGAGCACGACACCGAGCAGTACGTAGTAGAGCCCCGGCAGCGCCGTCATCCCCAGCACCGGGCCGAGCGGCGAGAGCGGCAGCAGCAGCCCGGTCACGGCGAGCCCGCCGGCGGCCCAGCGGACGGGGCCCGAGGCCCGGGGCCCGTACGCGGGGCGTGCGCTCGTCCGCAACAGCAGCATCACCAGTGCCTGGGTGAGCAGGTTCTCGGTGAACCACCCGGAGTGGAACTGCGCCTGACTGCCCGCGTTGACGGCTATGTGCAACGCCGACGCGAGCACGGCGAACGTCGCCAGGTCCGCGAGGGCGTTGATGAGCCCGAAGCCCGTGATGAACCGGAGGAACGCCCGCGAGCGCAGCTCCGTCGGCCGACGCAGCGCCTCGGGCCGCGGCCGGTCGAACGCGAAGGCGAGCTGCGCGGCGTCGAAGCACAGGTTCTGCACGAGTACCTGGGCCGGAAGCATCGGCAGGAACGGCAGCAGCAGCCCGGCGACGAGCATGGCTATGACGTTCCCGAGGTTGGAGGAGAGCGTGATCCGCAGATACGTGGCGATATTGCCGCTGGAGTGGCGCCCGGCGCCGATCGCGTGCTCGATCGCGGTGAGGTCCTTCCGAGCGAGCACGACATCGGTGGATTCACGCACGACGTCGACGGCGTCGCGCGGGCATATCCCGACATCGGCGGCGTGCAGCGCGGGCAGGTCGTTGACGCCGTCGCCGAGGAAACCCGTGGTGTGACCGTCGGCGCGGACGGCGGCGACGATACGGGCCTTGTGCTCGGGTGTGCAGCGCGCAAAGACGGTGGTGCGCCGGGCGAGTTCGGCGAGTTCCGCGTCGGTCAGCACGCCGATCCGTTCGGCGCTGACGATCGCGTCGGCGCCAGCCACGGCGTTAGTCGTGCTGCCGGCCGCCGGGACCTCACCCCGGCCTGCGACATGGATATCGAGGCCCAGGTCCAGACACGCGCGGGCCGCCGTGCCCGGGTGGTCGCCCGTCAGGATCTTGACCGTGACACCGCGCGCGGCGAAGACCTTCAGCGCCTCGGCAGCGGTCGGAGCGAGGGCGTCGTGGAGTGCGACGAAACCCTGGAAATCGAGTCCGCGCTCGTCGGCCGGTGTGTAGTCGCGTTGACGCGCCGGCCGTTCCGCCGTGGCGACGGCGAGCAGCCGCAGACCGCTGCCGGCCTCGCGGGCGGCCAGTGCGGAGAGCCGGTTGCGTTCCTCCTCGTCGAGCGCGCACCGCTGGAGTACGGCTTCCACCGCGCCCTTCACGACGAGCGTGTGGGTGCCGAGGCGGCCGGGCCGTCGTACGACCGCGGTGGAGAGGCGGCGTACGGAATCGAACGGGAGCGCCGCCACGCCCTCGTACCGCGCCGCGTCCGCTTCGTCCGCCGCGTCGAGGATCGCGTCGTCGAGGGCGTCCGGGGCGGGCAGATCGGCCAGTTGCAGGGTCCACCAGGCATTGACGGCGGCCCAGCGCAGCACCTCGGGGTCGGGGTCGCCGTGCGCGTCCATCGCCCCGCCGAACACCGGCCGGTCCTGGGTGAGGGTGCCTGTCTTGTCCAGGAACAGTACGTCGACGGCGCCGAGGTCGTGCAGCGCGGGCAGGCGTTTGACGATGACCGCGTGGTGGCGCGCGAGGCGTGACGCGCCGCGGGCCAGGGCGGTGGTGACGATGACCGGCAGCATCTCAGGGGTGAGCCCGACGGCGACCGCGACCGCGAAGGGGAGCGTCTCCAGCCCCCGGCCGCGCAGAGCGGCGTTGGCCATCAGGACGAGCGGCGGCGTGAGCAGCATGAACCGGATGAGGACCCACGAGATGCCGTTCACCTGCCGGTCGAACGCACTGGCCGCACGGCGCCCCGGCCGGCTGCGCGCGGCGCCGAACCGCGTACGCGTCCCGGTCGCCACGACGACGGCGGTGCCGCTTCCCGAGGCCACGCTGCTGCCCTGGAAACACAGCCGCGGCTGCGCGAACACCCCCGCGAATGCCTCGCCTCCCGGGGGCGTACGGGCGTCGGCGCCGCCCCGCGCGTCAGGGTCGTCTGCGCCGACACCCTGTGTGTCCGGGTCGTCTCCCCCGCCGCCCGGCAGGCCCGGCGCGTCGACGGCGTACTTGGCGACCGGCGCCGACTCCCCCGTCAGCGCCGCCTGATGTACGGTCAGCCCGCTCGCGCGCAGCAGCAGTACGTCGGCGGGGACCAGATCGCCGGGGCCGAGACGGATCACATCGCCCGGCACCAGTTGGTCGACCGGGATCTCCCTCGGCCGTGGGTCGCCCGCGTCACGCGCACCTCCGCCGTCACGCACACCTCCGCCGATACGCGCAGCTCCACCGATACGCGCGCCACGCCCGGCACGTGAACCACGCCCTGCACGTGCGTCAAGGTCGGCACGTGCGTCACGGCCCTCGCTGCCGTCGCTCCCGTCGCTCCCGCGCCGCAGCACTGTCGCGGTCGTCGCCACCAGCTCGCGCAGCGCGGCCATGGACCGGTCGGCCCGGTGCTCCCCGGACGAGCGCAGCAGACAGCTGACCACGACCAGCGAGAGGATCACCAGGGCGGTTCCCCAGGCCGCGACGGTGGCCGACACGACCCCGAGACAGAGCAGTACGGCGGTGAACGGATCCCGCACGCTCCGTACGAAACGCCGCGGCCAGGACGCCGAACGCCACTCCGGCACCGCGTTCTCGCCGTATCGGAGCAGTCGCTCCTCGGCCTGCGCGTCCGTCAGCCCGCGCGGCCCGCTGTCCAGCCGCCGCAGTACCTGGAGGGAGGTGAGGGCGGTCAGGTCCGGCGGGGCGCCGCCGGTGCCCGCCGCCCACGGATCCGTCGGACCGAGGCCGGTACCGAACTCCGGCCCGGGACCGGGACCGGGACCGGACCCGCGCCCGTTGGCCGTGAACACATCCGCCCCGGGGACGACGGAGCCGGAGACCACGGAGCCGGACGCCACGGAGTCGGGCACCGTGGACTCAGGCACCGCGGACTCAGGCCGTGATGTCGCGGACGCGCCGTGCCGGAGCGTGCGCCGCGCGGTCGGTCAGCTGTCCGAGCATCAGCCTGACCACGGTCACGACGTCCGAATCGTCGACGAAGTACACCTGGCGACGGCCCTCGCGCCGCGACCGTACGAGACCGGCCAGTTTCAGCTTGGTCAGATGCTGGCTGACGGCCGGCAGCGCCCCGCCCACGCGCTCGGCGAGTCCGGTCACATCGCTCTCGCCCTGGGCCAGTACCCACACGATATGGAGCCGCGCCGATGACGCGAGCAATCCGAACGCGGCAGCGGCCTCGGCCAGCACTTCGGCAGGAGGGTCCTCGAAGCCACCGGCACCCGCCGGCACAGCTGCCGTCACCATCGCTCTCCCGTCCCGCGCGGGCCGTCACCCCGTCAACCCGAATGTCCTCATGCCCTCACGTCCGAAGACCCGAATGCCCGAGCGCCCGAGCGCCCGAATGCCGGAGCGTCCGGAGGCCCGAACATCCGAAGGCCCGAACCAGCGATTCAGTCTAGAGCTACGGCCTGTCGCGAGAATCCCGCACAGGCGGGTCGTTCCGGTCGACGACGATACCCGTGACGACATGACGTTCCCCCGGCGCGGCGGCGTCGGGCGCCCTGCCCTCCTCTTTGCCCTGCTCCTTGCCCTCCTCCTTGAGGGCCTTCGTCTCACTCTTGAGGATGCGGGCGGCCTTGCCGGCGGAGCGGGTCAGCTCAGGGAGCTTCTTCACCCCGACGACCACCGCGACGACGATGAGGATCAGGGCCAGTTCACTCAAGCCGAACATCAGGTCTGCTCTCTCCCGGTAACGGATCGGATCGACTTCTACAGCGCTGTAGAAGTATCCCGTACGGGACAACCCCACAACAAGCCCGTACCGAGCCACCGCGCCATACCTCGCCACCCCGCCACACCGCCACACCGAGCCACCGCACCACGCGCCACCACCCGGCGACCACATGCGATCACACCGGAAGAAACCCGCACCCTGCTACTCTTCGTCCGCAATTGATCACTTAGCGTCACAACGGGATAACCGGGAGCACGTGTGAAGGTCGCATGCGTCGGCGGCGGGCCCGCCGGCCTGTACTTCTCGATCCTGATGAAGCGGCAGGACCCGTCCCATGACATCACCGTCCACGAACGGAACGCGGCCGGGTCCACCTACGGCTGGGGAGTGACGTACTGGGGCAGCCTGATCGACAAGCTCCACGTGCACGACCCCGAATCCGCCGTCGCGATCAGCAAGAGCTCGGTCCGCTGGAGCGACGGGGTCGCACACGTCGGGGACCTGAAGACGGTGCACCACGGCGACACGGGCTTCGGTATCGGCCGCCGCAAGCTGCTCGACATCCTCGCCGAGCGGGCCCGCTCCCTCGGTGTGCGCGTCGAGTTCGAGCACCCGGTCGCCGACGCGGCCGAACTGCCGGACGCCGACCTGGTCGTGGCGTGCGACGGCGTCGGCAGCGCGCTGCGCGAGCGCCACGCCGCGCACTTCGGCACCGAGGCAACGGCCGGGCACAACACATACATCTGGCTCGGCACCACCAAGGTCTTCGACTCCTTCACCTTCGCCTTCGTCGAAACCGAGCACGGCTGGATCTGGTGCTACGCCTACGGTTTCAGCGAGGACGGGAGCACCTGCATCGTCGAATGCTCCCCGGCGACCTGGACGGGCCTCGGCCTCGACAAGGCGAGCGAGGCGGACGGCCTGGCCCTGCTGGAGCGGCTCTTCGCCCGGCCGCTGGACGGGCACCGGCTGATCGGCAGGGCGCACGCGGACGGCAGCGCGCAGTGGCTGAACTTCCGTACGCTGACCAACCGGACCTGGCACCACGGCAATCTCGTTCTGCTCGGCGACGCCGCTCACACCACGCACTACTCCATCGGCGCGGGCACGACACTCGCGCTGGAGGATGCCATCGCACTGGCCGGCGCGCTGCGCGGATACGGCCGAAGCAGCCGAAGCAGCCGAAACAACGGATCCGAAGCCACCGGAGCCACCGGAGCCACCGGAGCCGCTGAACCTGCCGCACTTCCCGGACCCGCCGGAGCCGCTGAACCCGCCGGACTTCCCGGACCCGCCGGACCCGCCGACGGAGCCACCGGACCCGCCGCGTACGACGTAGACCCGGAGCTGCGGGCCGCCCTCGTGCGGTACGAACGGGAACGGAGGGCCGCCCTCCTCCCCGTCCAGAGCGCGGCCCGCTACAGCGCCCAGTGGTACGAGAACCTTCCGCGCTATATCCATCTCGCCCCGTCACAGATGTTCGCGCTGCTCGGGCAGCGGCACTCCCCGCTGCTTCCCCACATCCCGCCCCAGCTGTACTACCGGATCGACAGGGCGGCCGAGCAGCTGGAGGCGCTGCGCAGGCTCAAGCGCTGGCTGGGCCCGAGGGTCGCGCGAACGCTGCACGCCCGCTCCCGCGCCTCCGGAAGCTGATCACCGAGGCACCGAGGCACCGAGGCACCGACGCACCGATGCCCCAGGACCCAGTCCTGGGGCATCGGTGCGTGACGGGGCCACGACCAGGGGGGTTTAGAGTCTGTCAAGGTAGGTCGTTACCGCCAGGGCCTTCTTGGTGGAGCGGTAGCGCGCCAGCAGCACGGGGCGCAGCCAGCGCACCGAGGCCGGGAAGGCGCTCAGCACGGCCGCGTACCCGGGGATCCGGTCCGGGTCCTCCATCAGGCCCAGGACCAGATGCGGGCCGGCCCGGAAGTCGCCATGGAAGATCCCGTTCCGCACCCGCGCGAGGTCGCTGTCCGGCACCTGCGCGAACAGCTCCAGCAGGACCGGCTCCTCCTCGTCGAAGTGCCTGGTCAGAATCTCGTGGACCCGCTGGGCCGACGGCAGTCCCGACATGGCCGCCTCACTGACGACCACCAGCACCTCGGCGCGCCCGCCCGTGACCTCCCGGGCCGCGATCGCGTCGACCACCCTGGAGAGGGTGTGCAGCTCGGCTTCCAGCGCCTGGTGCTCGGCGACCATCCGGTCGAGTTCGGCCACGGCGGGGGGAAACAGGTCGCTCAGCGCCGGCCAGAGGTGTTCGCCCTCGCTCCCGTGGTGGCTCCTGACGTACTCGATCAGCCAACGGGAGGTGCTGACCAGAGCCCTGACGTCGACGGGCTGGCCGTCGGCGAGATTGGCGAACGAGACGGCCACGAGGGCAGCGCCCCGCCGCATGATCGTGTGCTCGGCGAGGAGTTCTTCATACATGCGTGAGCGCTCGGTTCGAAGAGCGGATGAAACCGTCATTCTCAATCCCTCGGAAAATAGGGTTAACCCCTATGTAATGAACCCATAGGTAGTGAAATAAACGCCTGATCTGCCATAAAGTGTCCGTATGTCTGGAGGGCGTCAGTACCACTCCCCTCGCCGTGAACTCACCGCGGCCGCCACGCGGCGCGACATCATCGACGCGGCGCGTCGGCTCTTTCTGGAGCGGGGTTTCGCGCAGGTGACCATCGCGGAGATCGCCCGCGAGGCAGGGACCGCGGTCAAGACGGTGTACGTCAGCGCCGGGGGCCGGCTCGACATACTGCGGGAGACCGTCCACCGCGCGGCCGCGCACTCCGGCGCTCAAGAGACCGTGGAGCGGATACGGGACACCGACGACGCCGTCTCCGCCATCGCCCTGCTCGCCCACCGCACCCGGCTCAGCAACGAGGAGCATCGCGAATCCATCGCGATCCTCTACAGCGCGCTGCCCGTACACGAGGCGGCGGAAGCACTCTGGGACGAGGGCACCTCTCTTTACACATGTGCCCTTCGAGAGATCGCCTCACACCTCAAGGGCCTCGGTGCTCTCAAGCCGGGGACGACCGTCGAGCACTGCGCGGACGTGCTGTGGTTCTGCTTCGGGCTGGGCGCCTGGCGCACGCTCGTCGACGAATGCGGCTGGACCTGGGACCGGGCCGAGAAGCAGCTCACAGCCATGGCCACGAAGATGCTGCTCAAAGAGTCGTCCGAGTTATCCACAGGCTGAGCGGGACGCCGACGGAATGTCATGGGCCGGGCGCAGAATAGGGGGCATGACTGAGATCAGCGGTTCGACACCGGATTCGACAGCGGCCCGGACGGCTTCCCCGGCGGCCCCGGCGGCGGCTTCCCCGGCGGCCCCGGCAGCGGCTTCCCCGGCGGCCTCGATGCCCGAGTGGGAGAAGCGCTTCCGGGCGCCGCGGGTGTCGCTGCCCGACTGGGCGGAGGACGCGCCGGAGCGCGCGCTGTTCGTCTCCAACGCGACGGGTACGTACGAGCTGTACGCGTGGGACCGTACGACCGGTGAGCAGCGGCAGGCGACGGACCGGCCGAACGGGACGACGGACGGCGTGCTCTCGCTCGACGGCGAGTGGATCTGGTGGTTCTCGGACACGGACGGGGACGAGTTCGGGGTCTGGATGCGGCAGCGGTTCGCCGCCGGGGCGGACGGAGCCGGTGACGAGCCCGCGGTGCCGGGACTCGGCGCCTCCTATCCGGCCGGGCTCGCGCTCGGCCGGGACGGTACGGCGGTGGTGGGGCGCTCGACCGACGAGGACGGCTCGACGCTCCATGTCGTCCGGCCCGGCGAGGAGCCCGTGGAGATCTACCGGCACCGGGAGTCGGCCGGGGTCGGGGATCTGTCGTACGACGGCTCGCTGCTGGCGATAGAGCACACCGAGCACGGCGACGCGATGCACTCGGCGGTGCGGGTGCTGCGGCTGGACGGCTCGGTGGTGGCCCAGCTGGACGACACGGAGGGCGGTACGCGCGAGCTGGGCCTTGAGGTGCTGGGCTTCGCGCCGGTGGAAGGGGACAGCAGGCTGCTCATCGGCCATCAGCGGCGGGGCCGCTGGGAGCCGGTCATCTGGAATCCGCTGACGGGCGAGGAGACCGAGCTCGCCATCGAGCTGCCCGGCGATGTCAACGCCGAGTGGTATCCGGACGGATCGGGGCTGCTGGTCGCGCACAGCTTCGAGGCCCGCGGCGAGCTGTGGCGTTATGACTTCGCCAAGAGCGCGCTGATCCAGGTGGAGACCCCGGCGGGGACGGTGTCGGGCGCGACGGCCAGGCCCGACGGAAGCGTGGAGTATCTGTGGTCGTCGGCGGCCCGTCCGCCGGAGGTGCGCTCCACGGTGGGCGGGGTGGTGCTCGATCCGCCGGGACCGGCGGCACCCGCATCGGTGCCGGTGGAGGACGCGTGGGTGGAGGGTCCGGGCGGCCGGGTCCACGCGCTGGTGCAGCGGCCGGCGGGCGAGGGTCCGTTCCCGACGGTCTTCGAGATCCACGGCGGCCCGACATGGCATGACAGCGACGCGTTCGCGGCGGGACCGGCCGCGTGGGTCGACCATGGCTTCGCGGTCGTCCGGGTCAACTACCGGGGCTCCACCGGATACGGACGGGAGTGGACGGACGCGCTCAAGCACCGGATCGGGCTGATCGAGCTGGAGGACATCGCGGCGGTCCGTGCGTGGGCGGTGGACTCCGGGCTGGCGGATCCGGCGAAGCTGGTGCTCTCGGGCGGTTCGTGGGGCGGCTATCTGACCCTGCTCGGTCTCGGTACGCAGCCCGATGACTGGGCCGTGGGACTCGCGGCCGTGCCGGTCGCCGACTATGTGACGGCCTACCACGACGAGATGGAGGCCCTCAAGGCGATGGACCGCACGCTGCTCGGCGGTACGCCGGAGGAGGTGCCCGAGCGGTTCGCGGCCTCGTCCCCGCTGACCTATGTCGACGCCGTCCGGGCGCCGGTCTATATCTCGGCCGGCGTCAATGACCCGCGCTGCCCGATCCGCCAGGTGGAGAACTATGTGGACAGACTGGCGGCCCGGGGCGCGGTCCACGAGGTGTACCGGTACGACGCGGGCCATGGCTCGCTCGTTGTGGAGGAGCGCATCAAGCAGGTCCGGCTGGAGCTGGAGTTCGCGGTCAAGCACCTGGGGGTGGGCGCGCGGTGAGACGAGGGTGAGATGAGGTGACGGGGGACCCGGGACCGGGGGCCCGGGGCGCGTTCCGTACCGTGGAGGGGTGTATCGCTTCCTGGTGACTCCGCGCTGGTTGGGGATCAACGTCTTCGTCCTGCTCGCGATCCCCGTGTGCGTTTTCATGGGGACCTGGCAGCTGGGTCGCTTCGAGGACCGCGTCGCCACGCACGAGGCCGCGAAGGCGGCGCCCGATCCCGGTGAGCGGCCCACGGCGGCGCTGGAGACCCTGCTGCCGGTCGACCAGAAGACCTCGGGCCGGCACACCACGGCAAGCGGGCGGTACGAGGATCAGTTCCTGGTGCCCGACCGGGAGCTGGACGGCGAGAACGGCTCGTATGTGCTGACCATGCTCCGTACCGACGGCGGCAAGGCGCTGCCCGTGGTGCGCGGCTGGCTGCCCAGCGGTGGGAAGGTGCCCGCGCCGCCCACGGGCGAGGTCACCGTGACCGGGTCGCTCCAGGCGTCGGAGTCCACCGGCTCCGACGGCGTGCGGGCCGGCGGCGGGCTGCCCCCCGGCCAGCTGGCCATGATCAGCGCGGCGTCGCTGGTCAACGTCGTGCCGTACGACGTGTACGACGCCTGGGTCACCGTCACCAAGACGTCGGACGGGCTGCGGGCCGTGCCCGCGGGCGTGCCACAGAACACCGGGCTCGACCTCAAGGCGTTCCAGAACCTCGGTTACACCGGTGAGTGGTTCGTCTTCGCCGGCTTCGTGGTCTTCATGTGGTTCCGGCTGGTCCGGCGCGAGGCGGAGGCGATCAGGGACCGGAAGCTGGGGCTGGAGACCGCCGCGTAGCACGGACCGGGTCGCGTGGCCTCGCGGCCACCGCGGCCGCATCTCCCGGCCCGGCCCCGCGTCGTAGGGCCCTTGTCCCGTCGCCCCTCCGTCACAACAGCACGCCGTCGCCACAGCACGCCGTCGCTACGGCACGCCGTCGCTACGGCACGCCGTCGCCACGGGCACGACGTCGTCGCTACGGCACGATGTCCCTAAGGCGCGATGTCCCTACGACGCGTTGAGGACGCCCGTCTTGTAGATGGTGCCGGCGCAGGCGTTGGAGATGCTCGTCTGGCCGCTCGGGGCGCCCGGCTCCGCCGTGTGGGACACCGCGACCGTGCCGTCCTGCGTGCCGCCGTCGGTGGTGAGCTGGGGCTCCGTGTTCGAGCCGCCCGTTTCGGTGCCGGGGGCCGTACCGGGGTCGCCGGTCGTGCCCGCCGTGCCGTCCTCGGACGGGCTGGGGTCGGGCGAGGCGCCGGTCGTGGGACAGGTCTCCGAGGGCACCCAGGCGAACTTCACCTCGTACGCGCCGTTCGGCGGGAGCACCAGCGCCGCCGCCTCCTGGGAGGGGTCGGGCAGCCCGGTCGCCGGGTCGCCCGCGGTGTGCTGCACAACAGTGATCTTGCTCTTGTCCGCAGCGCCCGTCGCCAGGGTGTTGACCGTGCCGCGGCCGGTGACCGAACAGCCCGAGCCCGAGACATTGGAGACGCGGAAGCTTCCGTAGACCGTGCCTCCGGCGTCCGGGGCGCCCGTCTGACCCACGACCAGAAGCTGGCCCGAGTCACAGGCGGGCGAGGAAGCGGTCTCATAGGGGGTGTCAGGGTCGTCGGAACCGCCCTTGCCGCCCTCCGGCGCACCCGACACGGCGCCACCATGCGGCGGCTTGTTCTCCTTGTCGGGCTCGTCCTCGTCGGCGGACACCTTGTCGGAGGGACCGTCCGTGTCGTCCTTCTTGCCGCCCGCGGTGCCCTTGCCTGCGGCGGCGCCACCCTGCGCCTGCTCGCCATGGCCGGTGCTGACGGCGCGGTCGTCCGTCGCGTCGGTGGAGTTGGCGACATGGACGAAGGCGGGGACCGCCGTACCGAACAGCAGCGCCGCCGCCGCCATGCCGACGACCGCCTGGCGCTTTCTGGCCCGCCGGGTCGGTACGGCCTTGCGGAGGTGGTCGAGGGCGCCCTCGGACGGGCGCAGATCGCCCACGGCGCCGTGCAGCATCCGCCGCAGCGCCAGCTCGTCCCCGTCCAGGACACCGTTCAGGTCGTTGTTCACGACCTCTCCGCCGCCACCGTCACCCACGCCGTCGTCGGCACCGCCGACGCCATCGACGTCACCGCCCGCGTTGTCGTCCTTGGCGGTGTTCGCACACCTGTCGGCACCCGTGTCACCGAGGCCGCTCAGCTCATTCTCCGGCCCGTTGTTCACAATTCCGTTTCCAGTCAGGTCGTTCGACGGGGCGTCCGGCCCGGCCTGCTCGTTCCCGCGGTCCTCGCCGCGGGACGCGCCATGTCCCTCGGCCGGGCTCTCGCCTCGGCCGAATTCCCGCCGGTCCTCGCGCCCACTCATGCCGTGGCCTCCATGGCGACGCGCAGCGCCGCTATGCCGCGCGAGCCGTACGCCTTCACCGAGCCCAGGGATATCCCCAGCGTCTCGGCGACCTGCGCCTCGGTCATGTCCGCGAAGTACCGCAGCGACAGCACCTCGCGCTGCCGCCGCTGGAGCCCGCGCATGGCCTTGATCAGCGCGTCCCGCTCCAGCAGGTCGTACGCGCCCTCCTCCGCGCTGGCCATGTCGGGCATCGGCTTCGAGAGCAGCTTGAGCCCGAGGATGCGGCGGCGCAGCGCGGAGCGGGAGAGGTTCACGACCGTCTGCCGCAGATACGCGAGGGTCTTCTCCGGCTCACGTACGCGATTGCGCGCGGAGTGCACCCGGATGAACGCCTCCTGGACGACGTCCTCGCAGGAGGCCGTGTCGTCCAGCAGCAGGGCGGCGAGACCGAGCAGCGACCGGTAGTGGGCGCGGTAGGTCTCGGTCAGGTGGTCGACGGTGGTGCCGGCAGCCGTCACCTCGTCAGCGCCATCGCGCTGGGACGGTATGCGTGCGGGCCGCGCGGCGGGCATGGGAGCGATCACCGGCATACCACCGGGCGCCCGGGGCCGCCGGGGCGGACGCACTGCCGCGCCGCGCACCGCGCCGATCGCTGTGAATTCGAGAACCTCTGCCACGCCAGTTGGACACGCTCACCCCCGCCAGGGTTGTACGCGCACCCCACCCCATTTGACGCTGCACCAAATACCCTCATGCGTAACTGATCTCCCCCTATGCCCCATTTTTGCGACAGCGCAAAGGGGCGACCGCAGAGACGCTTTCCAGCCGTCCAGCGGTTGCAGAGCTCTCGCAGAAGGACGGATGCGCATCGTCGAACACGACAACGTCCCAGTTCAAGAGGCATAGAGCGCAGGATTGCCCACAGGACGTTCACAGATTCTACAAAGTTTAATGGATCTATGGCTTCCCGATTTAGCGCCCGTCCCGGGGCGGTTCCAGGGTCCGAGAGTCGGCGGTTCCAGGGTCCGGGAGTCGGCGGTTCCAGGGTTCGGAAGTGGGCGGTTCCAGGGTTTCGGAGTTACGGCCGCAACAGCTCCACAGCCACGGCCTCGGCGATCTGCGCGGTGTTCAGCGCGGCGCCCTTGCGGAGATTGTCGCCGCAGACGAACAGCTCCAGCGCCCGGGGGTCGTCCAGCGACCGCCGTACCCGCCCCACCCACGTCGGATCCGTCCCCACCACATCGGCGGGCGTGGGGAAATCGCCGGCCCCCGGGTTGTCGAACAGCACCACGCCGGGCTGGGTCGCCAGGATCTCGTGCGCCCGGCCGACCGTGATCTCCTGCTCGAAGCGCGCGTGCACGGCGAGGGAGTGGCCGGTGATCACCGGGACCCGGACACAGGTCGCCGACACCCGCAGCGTCGGCAGGTCCAGGATCTTCCTGGTCTCCTCGCGGATCGCCATCTCCTCGGAGGACCAGCCGCCCTCCAGCGCGGCCCCGGACCACGGCACGACATTCAGCGCCAGCGGGGCGAGGAAGGGGCCGGTGGCATCGCCCACCGCACGGCGCACATCGCCGGGGCGCGTGCCCAGCTCCGTACCCGCGACCAGGGAGAGCTGTTCGCGCAGCGCGCTGACGCCGTCCTGTCCCGCGGCGCTGACCGCCTGGTACGAGGAGACCATCAGCTCCCGCACCCCGAACTCGGCGTGCAGCGCGCCCACCGCCACGATCATCGAGAGCGTCCCGCACCCCGGACTCGCGACGATGCCACGCGGACGCACCCGAACGGCATGGGGGTTGAGCTCGGGGACGACCAGCGGTACCTCGGGGTCCATCCGGAACGCCGCCGAATTGTCCACGACCACGGCGCCCTTGGCCGCGGCGATCGGTGCCCAATGGGCGGACACCTCGTCCGGTACGAGGAACAGCGCCACGTCCACACCGTCGAGAGCCGTCTCGGAGAGCGCGACGACCTCGGTCGCCTCACCCCGTACGGACAGCTTGCCGCCCTCCGTACGCGGTGAGGCGATCAGTCGGATGTCGCCCCAGACGTCCGCGTGCTGCGACAGGATCTGGAGCATCACGGCGCCGACGGCCCCGGTCGCACCCACGACCGCGAGCGTCGGCCCGCCGTTCATCGCGCGGCGCTCCGCGCGGCGGCACCCGACGCGCTCATCGTCCGGTGCCTCCGTAGACCACGGCCTCGTCGGACTCGCTGTCGAGCCCGAAGGCGGTGTGCACGGCGCGCACGGCCTCGGTGACCTCGTCCGCGCGGGTGACCACCGAGATACGGATCTCGGATGTCGAGATCAGCTCGATGTTCACACCCGCGTCCGAGAGCGCCTCGAAGAATCCGGCGGTGACGCCCGGGTTGGTCTTCATGCCGGCGCCGACGAGCGAGATCTTGGCGATCTGGTCGTCGTAGCGCAGCGACTCGAAACCGATCGTCGACTTCGTCTTCTCCAGTGCGTCGATCGCCTTGCGGCCCTCGGTCTTCGGCAGCGTGAAGGAGATGTCGGTCAGACCGGTCGACGCGGCGGAGACGTTCTGCACCACCATGTCGATATTGATCTGGTTGTCGGCGATGGCGCGGAAGATCGTCGCGGCTTCGCCGGGCTTGTCGGGGACACCGACGACCGTGATCTTCGCCTCTGAGGTGTCATGGGCGACACCGGAGATGATGGCCTGCTCCACCTTGTTGTCCCCTTGCGGTTCGTTGCTGACCCAGGTGCCCTGAAGCCCCGAGAACGAGGAGCGGACATGGATCGGGATGTTGTAACGGCGTGCGTACTCGACGCATCGGTGCAGGAGCACCTTGGAACCGGAGCTGGCGAGCTCCAGCATGTCCTCGAAGGAGATCCAGTCGATCTTCCGGGCCTTCGTCACGACCCGGGGGTCCGCGGTGAAGACACCGTCCACATCGGTGTAGATCTCGCACACCTCGGCCTCCAGCGCCGCCGCGAGCGCGACAGCGGTGGTGTCCGAGCCGCCACGGCCCAGCGTAGTGATGTCCTTCTTGTCCTGGGAGACCCCTTGGAACCCGGCGACGATGGCGATGTTGCCCTCGTCGAGCGCCGTACGGATCCGGCCCGGCGTGACATCGATGATGCGCGCTTTGTTGTGGACCGAGTCGGTGATGACGCCCGCCTGGCTGCCGGTGAACGACTGGGCCTCGTGGCCCAGGTTTTTGATCGCCATCGCCAGCAGGGCCATGGAGATCCGCTCTCCCGCGGTCAGCAGCATGTCGAACTCACGCCCGGCGGGGATAGGGGATACCTGTCCGGCGAGATCGATCAACTCGTCCGTCGTGTCGCCCATCGCCGATACCACGACGACCACTTGGTGGCCGTTCTTCTTGGCATCGACGATCCGCTTGGCGACCCGCTTGATGCCCTCGGCATCGGCTACGGAGGAGCCTCCGTACTTCTGCACGACAAGGCCCACGTGCGCTCCTCGCTCAGTCCATAGTCACTGTCGGCTCAGTTTAACGACCGGCCGCGGGGCGTCCCGGCTATACCACATCGTGAGATGTCCCGCCCACTCCGTGATCACCTTGAGACGTATACGGCCGCTCGGTGTGCATGCATGCCCCCGCTGGCGCGGTACACGCGGGAACGTGGCCCACGTCACGCGCCCAGCCGCGTCGAACCACCGATGCGTTCTACCTGAGCGTGCGCATGCCCAGCGGAGTCGCGATCTCCGCCGCCATCACCCTCCCGGCCTCCTCCGCCAGAACCTCCTCGGCCTCCTCGGTCAGGCCCTGGTCGGTGTCGAGGCCGTCCAGGGCCGGGAGCGGCTGGTCGAGGCGTACATGCGCGACCAGGGACTGAAGGGCGCGGAGCGTGGCGGAGGCCGTGGAACCCCAGCTGGAGAAGTACGAGAACTGCCACCACCACAGCGCCTCGGTCGTCCGGCCGGCGCGGTAGTGGGCCAGACCGTGACGCAGATCCGTCACCACACCGGCGATGTCGTCGGAGATACGGGACGGCACGGGCGCCTTGCGCGGTTCGTACGGGTCGAAGACCTCGGAGTAGACATCGATCGGCTCAAGGATCACGGCGAACCGCTCACGCAGGTCGTCGACGTCCGGCTCGGGGCCGAGATCGGGCTCGTACCGCTCGTCGGGAAGGATGTCCTCGTGGGCGCCGAGCCGGCCGCCGGCCAGCATGAGCTGGGAGAACTCAAGCAGCAGAAACGGCACGGTGCTGTCGGGTTCATCGCCCTTCGCCACCTCCGTGACGGCCACGATGAAGCTCTCGATCTGGTCGGCGATCTGGACCGCGAAGTCGTCCGGATCCTGATTGACGGCGTGCAGCGTTGCGTCAGACATCGAGAAGTCGTCTCCCCTCGAAGGCACGCCCGAGCGTGACCTCGTCGGCATATTCCAGGTCGCCCCCCACGGGCAGACCGCTGGCCAGGCGCGTGACCTTCAGGCCCATCGGCTTGATCATGCGGGCGAGGTAGGTGGCCGTGGCCTCGCCCTCCAGATTGGGGTCGGTCGCCAGGATCAGTTCGGTGACCGTACCGTCGGCGAGACGGGTCAGCAGCTCACGGATCCGCAGATCATCGGGGCCCACGCCCTCGATCGGGCTGATCGCGCCGCCGAGCACGTGGTACTTGCCGCGGAACTCACGGGTGCGCTCGATGGCGACGACGTCCTTCGGTTCCTCCACGACGCAGATCACCGTCATGTCGCGGCGCGCGTCACGGCAGATCCCGCAGTGCTCCTCCTGCGCGACATTGCCGCACACGGCGCAGAACCGGACCTTGTCCTTGACCTCAAGGAGGGCATGGGCAAGACGGCGGACATCGGTCGGCTCGGCCTGGAGGACATGGAAAGCGATCCGCTGCGCGCTCTTGGGACCGACGCCTGGCAGCCTGCCCAGCTCGTCGATCAGTTCCTGGACCACGCCTTCGTACAACGGATTGCCTTCCCTACTACGGTGAGTACATACGCTAGTTGGTGTCCGCGCGGGTTAGAAGAGCGGATGAGGAGGGTGCGCGGGCCCGGCCACGGAGCGGGCCATGAACCGGGCCCGAAGGGCTGAAGAGCTGAGGGGCTAGAAGGGCAGACCCGGCATCCCGCCGAGTCCCTGCGCCAGCGGACCCAGCTTCTCCTGCTGGAGCCGCTGCGCGTTGTCGTTCGCCGCGTGCACGGCGGCGACGACAAGATCCGCGAGGGTCTCCGTGTCCTCGGGGTCGACGGCCTTCGGGTCGATGACCAGAGCACGCAGCTCTCCGGAGCCGTTGACCGTGGCCCTCACCAGACCACCGCCCGCCTGCCCCTCGACCTCGGCGTCCGCCAGCTCCTCCTGTGCCCGCGCGAGGTCCTGCTGCATCTTCTGGGCCTGCTGGAGCAGCTCTTGCATATTGGGCTGACCACCACCGGGAATCACGGTCACTCCTGGCATCTCGACGACGGATTGCTGAACGCGTGTGCTGAACGCGTTGCAGAGCGCGCTACGGAACGTGTTACGAAACGGATTTTCCGAACGGATCATCCGTACGAGTTGTCCGTAAGGCGAGCCTACGTGGTCCCCGAGCACCTCGCCCTACCCCGCTGGAACGAACCCCAAGCGAACTCTTTCGAGTGAGGGCTTTTCCGCTCCTCTACCTGATCACGGGCCCCACGTGGAAGGAAATGCCGGGATTTCGATCACACAGCCCACCATTTGGCGGTAGGAAGTGCATGCGCAGGACCTGGCCCCAGGCAGTACGCGCGCACACCGTCCGTCACGCGGAGTCACAGCAGAGCGTAGAGGAGTACCCAGGTGAGCCAGCCGGAGATGCAGCCCGGAGGCCCCGCCCGGGAGGAGGGGGCTCCGTCCGGGGAGACCACCGGCGAGGACGGGAGCGGCCCGCCGCTCTACGGCGATCTGACCGGGGGCCCGTTCCCGCTCGGGGACTGGGGTGAGCCCGCGGAACGACTCGACGAGCTCTACCGCTGGGTCGAGACGGGGGCGCTGCGCACGGTCGACTGGTATCTCGCCGACCGGGTACGCAAGCGACGCGGCGCTCGCGCCCTGCGGGCGGCGACGGCCCTCGCGGTGACGGCGGGCGCGGCGCTGCCGCTGCTGGATCTGACGGGCGCGCTGGCCGGGGCCGCGGGGTGGGGATACCTCTCGCTGCTGCTGGGCGCCGCCTGTGTGGGGTGCGACCGGTACCTCGGGCTGACCTCCGGCTGGATGCGGGCGGTCGCGACGGCGCAGGCGGTGCAGCGCAGACTCCAGACGTTCCAGTTCGACTGGGCATCGGAGTGCGTACGGGAGGTCCTCGGCCCGACCGAGGGCACGGCCAGCGAGGCGGCGGAGCGCTGTCTCGGCGTGCTGCGGCGGTTCACGGAGGACGTGACGGAGCTCGTACGGGCGGAGACGGCGGACTGGATGATCGAGTTCCGTTCGGGCCCGGCCGCGCTGATGATGCAGTCGGTGCCGATGGGCGGGGCACGCGGTGAGGGCGTCGTACCACCCCCGGGACGCTTTCCGCTCCCCCCGGGCGCCCGCCCGAACATGCCGAGGCAGCGACCGCCCGAAGCGCGCTGAGACGGTGACGGAGAGAGGCGCGGTGGGGGGCTGGCTCGTGTCTCGGGCCGGCCCCCCGGCCGTCAAGCTCTTCCGCTCTTCGATCTTTTCCGTTCTTCGATCTCTCCCGCTCTTCGATCTCTTCCGTTCTTCGACCGAAGTGCGCTCGTCAGCTGAAGATGATCATCGAACCCTGACCCAGGCTCCTGGTGGCCGCCGCGTGCAGACCGAGCCACACATGGCGCTCCCGGGCGAACGGGCCGTCGTCGTAAGGGATCGAGGTCGCCGGCTCCTCCAAGGACGTGGGGCGGACCGGCGGGGCGGGGGCGGCCGGCGGGTTCGCCGGGTCGATACCGATCGCCGGGCCGACGATCTCCAGTTCCCGCAGCAGCCCCTGTGTGGAGCCCAGCGGGCCGCCGCCCGCGAGTAGCTCCTCGTTCGAGAGCGGCGCGTCGTAGTCCACCGGGACATACGCGCCCGCGTGGTCGTAGTGCCAGACCAGATGCGACTGCTGGGCCGTCGACTCGAACATTTCCAGCAACTGTTCGTAGTCACCGCCCAGTTCACCGACCGGCGTCACCGCGAGGCCGCAGAGCTGGAGCAGATACGCGCGCCGCAGGAAGTGCAGCGCGTCGTAGTCGAAGCCGGCGACCGGGGCGACATCCCCCGAGAGGCCCGGCATATAGGCGAAGACGGGAACGGACGGCAGCCCGGCATCACCGAGCGCCTTGTCGTAGACGGCGATCTCTTCGGCGAAGGGGTTGTCGGGGCTGTGGCACAGCACATCGACGAGGGGGACCAACCACAGGTCACAGGCCAAGGGAGGCTCGCTCTCCAACGGGTTCGTACGCGTGCTCGCGATGGTCGCGATGGTCGGGACAGCGTAATGCGGCGGGCACGTTCAGCGAAGGGCCCGGTCGCCGGGGGTCGGCAGATCCCAGATCCATGCCCCGTCCACCCTCTTTCCTGGCCCGCCGAGCAGCTTCTCCAGTGTCTCGTACAGCGCCGCGTCGTTGGGCTGCGGTGCCAGCACCACCACCCCCGCCTTCCAGAAGGCGAGGTCGAAGCGGGCCTGCGCGCGCCATTTGGCGTCGATGACCGGGACCTGGCCGCTGTAGCGGACATCGCGCAGCAGATTCGAGGTGTAGCGGGCCGGCGCACCGTAGATGCCCCTGCGCTCCTCGCCCCACGGCCCGTTGAAGTAGCCGCCAGGCACGGAGAAGCCGAGACCGCTCGCCGACTGCCAGTGCAGCGCCTCCGCGTTGCCGGGGTCGGGCACCGGTACGGGCACCACCGTCTCGCCCTCGCCGACGTACTCGCGGTACGTGCCGTCCGCGATGAAATCAGGGACCTCCGGGCGGTCCCGTACCGGCAGCGGCGTCGGGACGATCGGCAGCACGGCCGCGGCCAGCGCCGCGTACGCCACGAGCCGTAGCCTGCGCCGCTCCTCCAGGGCCGCACCGCCGAGCCCGGGACTCCGCTCCTCCGGCCACCGGTCCGCGAGCCGGTCGGCGGCCAGCGCCAGCAGCGCGCCCAGGGCGGGCGCGCAGATCATCGCCACCCGCGACTCGATGACCGACTCGAAGAGCGGCTGATGGGCGAGGATCCGCCAGGGGCCCGTCAGCACCACATCCGTGAAGGGGATACGTATCTTCGGCCCGAGCGACAGCAGCGCCGCCGCGACCGCCGTGACCGCCAGCGCCCTGACCACCGCGGCCCGCCACAGCCACAGTCCGATCCCGAACGCCACGGCGATCAGTGGCCAGCCGTAGAAGGCGTTCTGCTCGGTACGGTTCATCGCCAGCCTGTCGGCCGTCGCCTCGTCACCGAACAGCGCGCGCCCGGAGTACTGAAGGAAGGAGAGCGGACTGTTGCCCGCGTTGTCCCCGTGCAGCACGCTGTGGTAGCTCTGCGGACCGAAGAACTGCCAATACAGCGGGACCGCGAGCAGCGGCAGACACACCAGCAGCGCCCACCCGAGCCCGCGCAGCAGCGGACGAACCGCCGCCCGTGCCCGTTCGCGGTCCGCCGCCGCGTAGGCGAGCGCGAAGAGCAGCGTGCCCATCACGGCGAGCAGCAGCGCCTCCTCGCCGAGGAAGATCTGATACGTCGCGAAGAGCCCGAGCAGTACCCCGTCCCTGACCACGCGCCGGCCCTCGCAGAGCCGCAGCGCCCGGTCGATGATCAGCGGAATCATGAACAGGACGACGAAGTTGGGGTGCGCGTTGGCGTGCGACACCATCGGCGGCGCGAAGGCGGCGAGTGCCGCGCCGAGCGCCGCCGCCCGGCGCCCGCTGACGAGCCGGCGCGCGAACAGCCAGTACCAGGCGAGCGCCGTGGCCGCGAGACCGAGGGTGAGAACGAGTGCCCAGGTGACGGTCGGCCCGAAGGCGAGCGTGATCGGGGTGAGCGGGACGGAGAGCCCGAGCATGACGGTGTTCGCCATCAGGTTCACGCCGTCGGGGAAGTTCTGGAGGGTGGTGAACAGCGGATTGCGCAGGTTGGTGACGTTGTCGGCGGTGACCCGGAAGAACCACTCCCACTGGTTCTGGTCGGAGCCCGCGTCGGCGAGGTAGGCGCGGTCGAGGTCGGCCCACAGCCCCTTGTAGAGGAAGAAGGAGCCGAGGAGGAAGAGCGCGCCGACGATCAGGTCCGTACGGCGACGACGGCCACGATCCCGGTCGGTGACACGTGCGGGGTCGGTATCCGCCCGGTCGCTGGCGTCTGCGGGCGCGGTATCCGCCCGGTCGGGGCCGCGTGGCGCCGTCCTGAGCCGAACCAGCTCCACCAGCACCCTGCCGTAGTCCAGCGGCCTCACCTTGGAGCCCGGCTGATGCGCCCAGCGCACCGGCACCTCCGTCACCGGCCACCCCGACCGCCGGAAGAACCGCAGGATCTCGACGTCTATCCCCCAGCCGTCCAGCCGGGAGTCGGCGAAGGCGGCCCGCGCCCGCGCGCCGTCGAAGAGTTTGAAGCCGCACTGGGTGTCGGCTATGCCGTCGACCGCGACCAGCCGTATCAGCCGGTTGCCGAGCCGGCCGAGCCACTCGCGCAGCGCCAGCTGACGCACCTCGATCCACGCGTCGGGATGTGCGCGCGAGCCGATGGCCGCGCCGCCGCCGTCGACCGTGAGCTGCTTGTCGAGCCGGTCCAGCTCATCGATCGGGGTCGCGAGGTCCGCGTCGGTCAGCAGCACGCGCCGGCCGTTCGAGGCCAGTACGCCCTGCCGCAGGGCATGGCCCTTGCCGTGGTTGCCGCCGCCCGTCAGCACACGAAGGCGCGGCTCGTCGGCCGCGGCCTCGACGGCGACCGCGGCCGTGCCGTCCGTCGAGCCGTCGTCCACGACGATCAGTTCCCAGGTACCCCAGCGGTCCGGGGCCGCGCGCAGATGGGCGCGGATGGCGTCCAGGGTGGGGCGCAGCCGCCCCTCCTCGTTGTACGCGGGTATGACGACGGACAGATCGACCGCTTCCGCACTCGTCGCTTCCGTTGTGTCATCGGTCACCGCTGTGGACTCTCCAGCCTGTCCGCCCACCTGAGCGAGTGGGTGTCGTACTCACCGATCACGGCGCGCACCGCCGGGGCGTCACCGAGGGTCAGCGCGTCGACCAGCTGCTCGTGCCCGCCCCACAGCCGCTTGCGCACCTCCGGGTCCGCACGCAGGAACGGCACCGAGAACACCCACGCCTGGACACGCAGCCGGTGCAGGAAGTCCGCGACATAGGGGTTGGCCACCAGCGCGCACAACTCGCGCCAGAACCGCAGGTCGTAGCCGATGAGAATGGTCAGATCCCCGCTCCTGGCCGCACGCGCGGCCTCCTCCGCCCGGCGCCGTACGGACACCAGCACCGCGCCGTGCGCCCTGGCCGCCAGATGCTCACCCTCCAGCTTGCGGAAGACGGCGTCCACGATCAGCGAGCGCGCGTCGACCATCCGCCGGAAGTCGTCGACGGAGAACTGGTGGACGCGGAAACCGCGGTGCTGGTCGGAGTCGAGCAGATCCTGCGCGGAGAGATCGACCAGCGCCTCCCTGACCGGGGTCGCGGAGACCCCGTACTGCTCGGCGATCTGTTTGACGGTGAATTCCTGGCCCGGCAGTAAACGCCCCGCGAGCACCTCGTCACGCAACGCGTCCGCGATCTGCTGCCGCAAGGTACTGCGGGTCACAGCTCCGCTGGCGGGCATGTTTTCCGTCCCCTCGTCCGGCTTGGGACACCTTAAGCCAGGTGACGCGGGGGTTCGGGGCGGGCAGGCCGGACCCGCCCACCCCCTTCACGGGCGTGGTCCGGCCGCTACGCCGTGTGTTCGTCCGCGACCGACAGCGCGGTGTCCAGGACCGCCAGCCCCTCCTTCGCCTCGGCCTCGGTGATGTTGCAGGCCGGCACCGCGTGCGTACGGTTCATGTTCACGAAGGGCCACAGGCCGTTCTTCTTGCAGGCCGCGGCGAAGGCGGCCATGGGCGCGTTCGCCTCGCCCGACGCGTTGTACGGCACCAGCGGCTCGCGCGTCTCCCGGTCCTTGACCAGGTCGAGCGCCCAGAAGACCCCCGTACCGCGGACCTCGCCGACCGAAGGATGCCGGGCCGCCAGATCGCGCAGCCCCGGGCCGAGGACCGTCTCGCCGATGTGCGCGGCGTGCTCGACGATCTTCTCGTCCGCCATCACCCCGATCGTGGCGACGGCGGCGGCGCAGGCCAGCGGATGGCCGGAGTACGTCAGCCCACCGGGGTACGGACGGTTCGCGAAGGTCTCCGCGATCGCGGCGGAGATGGCGACGCCGCCCAGCGGGACGTACCCCGAGTTGACGCCCTTGGCGAAGGTCAGCAGGTCCGGCACGACGTCGAAGTGCTCGGCGGCGAACCACTTGCCCGTACGGCCGAAGCCCGCCATCACCTCGTCCAGTACGAAGACGATGCCGTGCCGGTCGCAGATCTCGCGGACACCCGTCAGATAGCCGGGCGGCGGCGTCATGACGCCGGCCGTGCCCGGGATCGTCTCCAGGATGATCGCGGCGATGGTCGCGGGCCCCTCGAAGGCGATCGTCGCTTCGAGGTGCTCCAGCGCGCGGGCGCACTCCTCGGCCTCCGTCGAGGCGTAGAACGGCGAGCGGTAGAGGAACGGCGCCCAGAACCGGACCACGCCGGACGTACCGCTGTCGGACGCCCAGCGGCGCGGGTCGCCGGTCAGGTTGATCGCGGTGGACGTACCGCCGTGGTACGAGCGGTACGCGGAGAGCACCTTCGGACGGCCGGTGTGCAGCCGGGCCATCCGGACGGCGTTCTCGACGGCCTCGGCGCCCCCGTTGGTGAAGAAGATCTTGTCGAGATCGCCCGGGGTGCGCTCGGCGATGAGGCGTGCGGCCTCGGAGCGCACATCGATGGCGAAGGCGGGCGCGAAGGTGGCGAGCCGGCCGGCCTGCTCCTGGATGGCAGCGACGACGGTGGGGTGCTGATAGCCGATGTTGGTGTAGACGAGGCCGCTGGTGAAGTCGAGATAGCGGTTGCCGTCGTAGTCCCAGAAGGAGGAACCCTCGGCACCGGCGACCGCGAGCGGGTCGATCAGGCCCTGGGCTGACCAGGAGTGGAACACGTGTGCTCGGTCGGCGGCCTTCACCGCGGCACCGGACCGCGGGTCGGCGGTATGAGGGGTGGTCATGCGGCCAGGGTAGGGGCGTGCGGGAGAGCGCCGGTATCGCCACCTTGTATGGTCTGCGCCGCTTCGGTCGGCATCCTGTCGGGGGTAGGTCGGACGCCCTGCCAGGGGAATCGGACGCTCTGCCGGGGGAATCGGACGCCCTGCCAGGGGAATCGGATGCCCTGCCGGGGAATCCGTACGTCTTCTCTCACCGCACGGGGGCGGTCGACTCTCACCGCACGGGTGCGGTCGACCGGAAGCGCGACCGGTACGACGACGGCGTCACGCCCAGCTGCCGCAGGAAGACCCGCCGCAGTGACTCGTCGCTGCCGAGGCCGCTGCGCCGCGCCGCGCCCGTCACCGTCTCCCCCGCCTCCAGCAGCGCCTTCGCCGCCTCCAGCCGTACGGACTCGACGTAGGCCGCCGGTGTGCTGCCCACCTGCTCGTTGAAGAGCCGCGTCAGATGGCGCGGGCTCAGCCCGCCGCGCCGGGCCAGCGCGGGCAGCGAGTGGTCGGCCGCCGGATCCGCCGTCACCTCCCGCAGCAGTCCGCGCAGCCCGTCGTGGCGCGGGCTCGGCGTGCGGGCGGCCACGGAGAACTGCGACTGCCCGCCCGGCCGCTGGAGGAAGACCACCAGATCACGGGCCACCTCACGGGCCAGCCGGGCGCCCTCGTCCGCCTCGACCAGCGCGAGCGCGAGATCGATCCCGGCGGTAACCCCGGCCGAGGTGTACGTCAGGCCGTCCCGTACGAAGATCGCGTCCGGGTCCACGGTGATCGCGGGATAGCGCCGGGCGAGGGCCGCCGCGTGCCGCCAGTGGGTGGTGGCCCGTCGGCCGTCCAGCAGCCCGGCGGCGGCCAGCGCGAAGGCGCCGGTGCAGACGGAGGCGATACGGCGGGACCTCCCCCCACCGGCCAGCTCGCCCACCGCGTCCAAGAGCCCGGTCGGCGGTGGGTGATGCGGCAGATCGTCGGAGCCGGGGACGACGAGCGTGTGCGTACGGCCGACCTCGGCCACCGCCATGTCGGCGTGCAGGCGGGTGCCGGTGGAGGTGATCACCGGGGCGCCGTCCGTCGAGCAGACCGACGTGCTGTACGCGCCGCCCAGCCCGGCCGCCGTGCCGAACACCTCCAGCGGCGCGGCGACATCCATCAGCCGAACGCCGTCGTACACGAACACGGTGATCTCTCGGCGCTCCTCAGGACTCATACGGCAACGGTAGACCGGATCCATGGCCACATGTGTGGGATGTGCGTCCGGATAGACATGGCGGGGGCGGGGCGACCCGGCGGAGAGTGGAAAACGGAAGCGGAAGCGGAAGCGGAAAGCGAAAGCGCAGACGGAAGTGAAAGCGGAACCAGCGGCACAGCCGCGGGAAACCCCCTTCGCGAAAGGAACCGCCATGTCAGCCACACCCTCAGCCTCGACCTCAGCGGAACGCATCGCCGACATCGAGATCCCCGACAGCGCCCTCGCCAGGGAAGCCACCGAGCTGGTGCGGGACACCACCACCCCCCTGCTGTACGACCACTCCCGCCGGGTCTTCCTCTTCGGCTCGCTCCAGGGCCGCCGGCGCGGGCTCGGCTACGACCCCGAGCTGCTCTACATCGGCGCGATGTTCCATGATCTCGGCCTGACCGAGAGCTACCGCGCCTCGACGCAGCGCTTCGAACTCGACGGCGCCGACGCCGCCCGCGACTTCCTGCTGAGCCACGGGCTCGCGCAGGACAGCGCGCGGATCGTCTGGACCGCGATCGCCCTGCACACGACGCCGGGCATCCCGTCCCACATGGAACCCGAGGTCGCGCTGGTCACGGCGGGCGTCGAGTTCGATGTGCTGGGGATGGGGCTGGACTCCGTACCGGACAAGGTGCGGGAGGAGGTCGTGGCGGCCCATCCGCGGCCGGACTTCAAGCGCCGGATCCTCCAGGCGTTCACGGAGGGGATCGAACACCGGCCGGAGACGACCTTCGGCAATGTGAAGGCGGATGTGCTGGCACGGTTCTCGCCCGGGTTCGTACGGACGGACTTCGTGGATGTGATCGAGAACTCAGCCTGGCCCGAGTGAGCGGACGTACGGTCCGGCCGGAGCGGGCGGAACGGAGTCCGTCCCTCCGGCGAACACCGGTCCATAGAGGTTTCGTTCGGGACAGACGATGAGTTCGGCCCTGTCATGCGAGATGATCCGAGGCGTGACGACGAGGAAGGGCCGGCCGGCCATGGAGAAACTCGCAGCTGACGATCCGCAACGCATAGGCGCCTACCGGCTGCTGGCGCGCCTCGGCGCGGGCGGGATGGGCCAGGTCTATCTGGCGCGCTCCGACCGGGGCCGCACGGTCGCCGTCAAGCTCGTCCACGAGGAGTTGGCCGAGCAGGAACAGTTCCGCAGCCGCTTCCGGCAGGAGGTCGCGGCGGCGCGACGGGTCGGCGGCAGATGGACGGCGCCGGTGCTGGACGCCGATACGGAAGCGGCGGTGCCGTGGCTGGCGACGGGATATGTGGCGGGTCCTTCCCTCCTCACGGTCATATCGGGCGGGCCTGCCGTGCCGGGTGGCTCCGGCGGGTCGGGTGACGCGGCCGGCGGTGGCCAGGGGCCGCTGCCGGAACGTTCCGTCCGTATCCTCGCGTCGGGTCTCGCCCACGCACTCCAGGACATCCACGCGGCGGGCCTCATCCATCGCGATCTCAAACCGTCCAACGTGCTGGTGACGATCGACGGGCCGCGCGTCATCGACTTCGGCATCGCCCGCGCGCTGGATCCGGTCGCCGACGAGGGCCTCACCCGGACCGGCTCGCTGATCGGTTCGCCCGGGTTCATGGCACCGGAGCAGATACGCGGCGACCGGGTGACGGCGGCGTGCGACGTGTTCTGCCTGGGCTCGGTTCTGACGTACGCCGCAACGGGCCGTTTTCCGTTCGGTACGGCGGACACGGGCGCGCACGCGCTGATGTTCCGTATCGCCCAGGAGGAACCGGACCTGACCGGACTGCCCGAGGGCCTGGTCGAGCTGGTACGGGGCTGCCTGGAGAAGGACCCGTCCGCGCGCCCCACGACACGCGACGTACTGGCCCGGGTGGGCGAGGCGCCGGACTCGGGGGCGGGACCGGGCGGGGAACCGTGGCTGCCCGGCGGGCTGCTCGCCCAGTTGGGGCGGCACGCGGTGGAGTTGCTGGAGTACGAGGATCCGACGGGCCGGCAACGGCGGCCGGGACCGGGGACGTTGCCGGACGCGGCGCCGGCCCCGGGGCCGAGACCTGGACCGAACGTGGAGGTGCCGGCGGAGCAGACGCTGCGGCTCGCGCCGACCCCGCCGGCTCCGGCTCCGAAGCCCACTCAGGTGATGCCGACCCCGGCTGCTCAGGCACAGGTTCCCGCTCAGGCACAGCCCCAGGCACAGCCCCAAGCACAAAGCCAGGCGCAGACCCCGGCTGCGGCTCCGGCTCCGGCTCCGGCTCCACAGGCGTACGGCTATCCGCAGCCTCAGCCGGGATTCGGACCGCTGCCGCCCCCTCCCCCGCAGTACTACACCCACCACCAGCAGCATCAGCAGCACCCGCAGAACACACAGAATCAACAGCATCCCGCGCAGGGGCCCTCGCCCTTCGGCCCCACCCCTCCGTACGGCATGGCGCCGACCTACACCGCGCCCCCGGAGCCACAGCCCGCACCGCGCAGCAAGCGTGCCACGATCGCGCTGATCGCCGTGGCGGTGATCGTGGCGATCGGCGCGGGCGGTTCGGTGTACGCCTTCATGGACGGCGATGGCACGAAGGACGACAAGACCACGCGGGTGAGCGATACGGCCGACCCGACGCCCCCGGCCGACGCTCCGGCCGAACCCTCGTCGAAACCGTCCGCCTCCCCCTCCGAGGAGGAGAAGAAGGGCGAGGTGCCCACGCAGTATCTGGGCACCTGGACCGGCGGGGTGACCACCGACGCGGGCTACAGCGCCCGCCGACTCGTCATCCAGCAGGGCGAGGTGGGCGATACGGTCCTCTCCCTGACGGTGGACGGTCCGCCGGGCAACGGCACGTACCACTGCGTCTTCGAGGCCGCCTTGGCCTCGGCGCCGTCCCCGGACGGGTCGCTGCGGATCGGCCCCTCCAAGGTCACCACCGGCGAACCCATGTCCTCCTGCACCCCCGGCACCCCGACGGAACTGACGCTCCAGTCGGACGGCAGCCTGCGCAGGGTGACGACAAGCGGCGAGTCGCTGACGTACACCAAGGGGAACTGAGCCGGGAGTTCACGTCCTCTGCGCCGAAAGCCCCGGCGCGGCCGTCGGATGACGTTGTCAGCGGACGACGTCGAAGACCTGCTTCTGGAGGCCGTTGCTGTAGACCTCGTGCTCGATCAACCTCAGCTTCTGGGCGTCCTTGTCCGTGGTGCTGAACAGGCGCTTGCCGGCGCCGAGCAGCAGCGGGAAGACGAGCAGGTGGTAGCGGTCGATCAGGCCGGCGTCGGAGAGGGCGCGATTCAGCGAGGCGCTGCCGTGGACGATGATCGGGCCGCCGTCGGTCTCCTTGAGGGCGGCGACCTCGTCGAGGGAGCGCAGGATGGTCGTCTCGCCCCAGTTGGAGACCAGCTTGTCCTCGGTGAGCGTGGTGGAGACGACGTACTTCGGCAACGTCTTGTAGCGGGCGAAATCCGCCATGTCCGGCCACACGGGGCTGAACGCCTCGTAGCTGGTCCGGCCGAGCAGGATCGCGGTGGACTCCTCCTGCTCGCGTCCCTTGATCTCGTACGCCTCGGGGACGAACTCGATGTCCTTGAAGGTCCATCCGGAGTTCCGATAGCCGGGTTCGCCGCCCGGCGCCTCCACGACGCCGTCGAGCGAGACGAAGGCCGTGCTGATCACAGGACGCATGGGAGTTTCTTCCTCCGGCTCTCGAAGTCTTGGCTTGGAAGTGTGCTGTGTGCTGTGTGCTGCGCGCGGTGAGCTGCGCGCGGTGAGCACCGCTTCAGGATGCGACCGACCAAAATAATTGTCAAGGAAGGGAAAGTTGTCGGCGAGCCGGAGAGCGGGGCGGGCGAGGCGCCCGCACAGCCCCCGCGCTTGAACCGGATTTCCCCGCGCCCGTAGAGTCCGATCCCGTCGTTGCCGTATCGGAGCCGGGGGCCTGATGATCGAGACGGTGTTCCGGACCGACGAAGTGCCTTCACGGCACCGGTTCGACGCTTTTCGCGAGAAAATGATCAAAGTGCACGCACCGGCGTATTTCGCCAGCGCCCATGCCAATGACTTCTCCGCGGAGATGCGTCTCGTCCAGCTCGGCCAACTCCTTGTGTGGCCCGCGACCGTCCAGCCGTCGCGTATGTGGCGCACGCCCCGGCAGATCCGGCAGAGCGACCCTGAGCAGTACCACCTCACGCTGATGCTGCGGGGCGCCAAGCGGTGCGCCCTGACCGGGCGGGAGTTCGGCCCCTACGAGATGCATATGACCGACACGTCACGGCCCTATTCGCTGGATGTGGTCGGCGACCGGGGAGAGGTCGGACTGATCGGTGTCGAGTTCCCCAAAGCCCTTGTGCCCTTCCCCCTGGACACGGTCGGCCGACTGGTCGACCGGCCGCTGCCGGGAGCCGAGGGCATCGGTGCCCTGCTGGCGAACTACCTCACCAGCCTCAGCCGGCACACCGACTCGTACCGGCCCGCGGACACGCCCCGGCTGGAAACGGTCCTGACCGACCTCTTCTCGGCCGTACTGGCCCATCATCTCGACGCCGAGACCATGCTCCCGCCCGAAGCACACCAACGGACATTGCTCCTGCGCATCCGGTCGTTCATCCGGGGGCGGCTCCACGACCCGGAACTGACTCCCGCCACCATCGCCGCCGCCCACCACATCTCCATCGGATACCTCCACCGCCTCTTCCGCCTCGACGACGAGACCACCACGCTCGCCGCCTGGATCCGGCACCAGCGGCTGGAGGCCGCCCGCCGCGATCTCGCCGACCCCGCCCAGCGAAGCGTCCCGGTCCATCACATAGGCCGGCGCTGGGGGTTCAGCCAGCACGCCGCCTTCACCCGCGCCTTCCGCTCCGCCTACGGCATTCCGCCGAGGGACTACCGGCAGGCGGCCGGCGAGTTCGCTCAGACGCAGTCGTTGGTGGCGTCCCAGCAGGTCTCCTCCGGGAAGGGATCGCCACCGCCACCGCCGGTGTCACCCTGAGGAGGCGTGTTCGTCGGCGGCGGTGGTTCGTACGAGGGCGGTGGTTCGTACGGGGGCGGCTGCGGTGTCCGGGAGCTCGGTGTCGTCTGCGGTTGTGCTGAGCGCGTCGTCTTCTTGGCCGGGGCCGGTTGCACGGCGTCCGGCGTCCGGTCGGGTACGGGTTCGTCCTTGATGGGCTGGGAGACACTGTCGCTCGATATCTCGTCCGCCGGGGAATGGCTGACCGTCTTCTCCGGGGCGTCCGGGGAGACCGTGACCGCCGGTCGGCTCGTCCGGGTGTCCTGCGGCTCCGCGCTGTCATGGCTCGGGCGGAGGATGCCGGTGGCGGCGGCCGCCAGGAGCACGATCGCGGCAGCGGCCGTGACGGCGATGCCTCCCCGCCGAGCACGGCGCAGAGCCGCCTTGCGCAGGCCCGCCTTCGACCTCGCTGGAGCGGAGTTCGCTCTCCTCGGCGCGGTGGCGGAGTCTTTCCGTACCACGTCGTCGGCGAGGAAACCGGAGTCGGCGTCGGACGCCGGCTCGGCTGCCGATGGGGGCGCGGTCGCGACTTCCTGGGCATGCGCACCGGTAACACCGGTAACACCGGTAACACCGGTAACGGCCTTGGGGACGTCGCCTGCCGCTTCGGCGGTGTCTGTGTCGCCTGCCGCGTCGTCGTCGCTTGCCGCGGCGCCTGCCCCGGCGCTTGCCTCGGCTTCGGCACCGTCGCTTGCCCCCGCGCTTGCCCCCTCGCGTGCCTCGGCGCCTGCCGCGTCGCTTGCCGTGTCGTCGGCATCCCCCGGGGCCTCCTCCACCGATCCGCTGTGCGGGTCCTGCCCCGGCTCCCGCGCGGCGGGCGGTGAGTCCGCCGGAGACACGACGTCACAGGCTTGCCGCTCGGTCTCGACAGCCAGCCGCTTGCGGACCTTCACCCAGGCTTCTACCTCGGCCTCATCGGCGCCGCAGGCCCGGACGAAAGCGGACAGCAAGTCCTCCCGCGGGAGTTCCTTCCTGCTCAGCACGCCGGCGAGGGTGGCACGCGGCAGCACGTCCCCCACCGCCCCCGCGCGGCGCTCCAACTCCCGATAACTCAGATCCGCCCACTGCCGTAACTGGCGCATGACCGCCACGAACTCCGCGGAGTCCTTGACCTCATGCGGCCGCGGCATTCCCCCGTCCACGCCGTTTCCCCCCATCTCTCCTGCCGAAGATCAGACATCCTCTTCACGGCAGCCCCCGAATGCTGATGCGAGCACCAACCTAGCGGGCGGATCGGGCGGTTACCCCGACCGGTGCGGCGGGATCGGCTGCGGTCCAGGTCAGGACCCGCGAAGCTGGGGGGTAGCCCGCCGGAGACCACTGCCCGGTACGTCACGATGCTCGGAAGTCGGGTCGCCCGAGGGTGATATCCCCCCCGGGCGACCCGGCTTCTGCCGGGCCATGTGACCCGCGGGTGCTACGCGACGGCCACGATGTCGTCGTCGGGGCTCTGGTCCTTGGACTGCGCCGACCACTTCTGTCCGGTGCTGTTGACCTTGACGGTGAACGTGATGTTGTTGTGGTCGCACAGCGGGCTGAGCTTGGTCCCCAGGCAGGTCTTGTGCTCGACATCCTGTTGCAGGATGTACTGACGATCTGTGGACTTGAGGATGGCGGGAGTGGGCTCCGGGGTGACCGACGCCCCCCAGAAGAAGTCACCGGCGGTCGTCGTGGTGCCGTAGATCCGCATGGTGGTGCCGGACGTCAGCTTCCCGTCCGAGTCGACACACCGGGTGATCCGCAGCTTGAGATCGGCGGACTTGAAGTTCGTCACGTGATTGCGGACCTCATAGTCGGCGGTGTCGGTCGAGCAGTCCGGTTGCGTGCTCTGCCGGGGCGCCGGAATCCCCGCTCCCGCGTTGGCGATGGTGTCGGCCGGCTTCCCCGAGGTGTTGGCGTCGGTGGAGAGGACACCGCCGGTAACGGCGAGGGTTCCGCCGCCGGCGAGCAGAGTGCCGGCGAGGGCCGCGACCACCAGGGCGCGGGTCCGCCGGGTGCGGGGCCGCGAGGTACCGGTCCGCGGGGTACGGGTCATGCGCATGCTCTTTCCTCCTGCGTTGCTGAGATGAGTGAGTTCCGGGCAGCCGGGCGGCCCTTGCGCGGGGCGTCCTCGGCGGCTTTCGCACTGCCTGCGGTCGTCGACACCGGTGAGCGGCGGAGCGGGGCCCGGCGCACGTCCGACAGCGCCTTCGACGGGGCGCCGGCCGGCGGTGCGGGGCGATGGGGAAAAGCGTCGCCCGGATGCCGCCGACCGGGCAACAGGGTGCGGCGGCCCGGACAGTCCGAGATCGTCCGTGCTGGTCACAGGCCATGTCCAGGGGTGGGACGCCGTCTGTTCGGCAGGGCGCCGAGGGGTGTGGAGCGTCCTGGACCGTCCCGGCCGCCCGAAGATCTGGCGGGACGCCGACGAGGCGGACAGCCTCCTTGCAGGCCGTGGGATCCCGGCCGTTCGAAGGAGGTTGAGATGGCACAGCACGCCAGGCCCCGGGAGCCGCGGCGGACGGCACGGAAGCTCAGGAACCGTGATCGACGTCAGGCGTCGCCGGCTCGCGGCAGGCACAGGGCCTCCCGAACAGGTGCTTCCGGTAGGGGGCGGATTCGCTCCCACACCAGCGGGCGGCTGCTGGCCGACGCCGGGCTGGTGCTCGCCTTCGTGCTCTCCCTGTTGGGAGGAGTGCTGCTGAGCATGCAGGGGCCGGGGGAACCGTCGGCCGACCGGCCGACGGCTCCGTCCCAGCCGCGGCAGCCGGGCGTACCCGGCTCCACGCGGACGGAGCCGTCGACGCCCGCGACACCGGAGAAGCCCACCAAGCCGGACGCCGGACTCCCGGCCGTCAGGACGTACACGGTGCGGTCCGGCGACACGCTGTGGGAACTGGCCCGCACCTACGGCACCACCACGAAGGGCCTACAGCGGCTCAACGGCCTGGGACAGTCAACGCTGATCTCCGCCGGGCACATACTGCGCGTGCCCGCCGAGCCGGACGCCACGGCGCGCTGCCGCGTGGAGCTCGTCGCCGCCAAGGTGTTCCGGGCCGGAGCGAGTTGCCGCGAGGATGGCCGTGCGGACGAAGGCGGCGACGGACGGTGAGTGTGAGTCGCGGGGCCAGGACACGGCGATCGTGGCGGGCTCCACGTCGTGGACGGGGAGGTAGGCGATCTCGGGGCGCGGGTAGCGGCGGGCGACGGAGGCGGGGAGGAAGCAGACCATCCCGCTCAGCTCGACCAGCCGGAGGATCTCCGGGAGGTCCGAGCCGCCGCCCGCCGTCGGACCCGGATCACCGCTGGTGTGGGGGCCGAAGCGGTCCTCCTGGAACGCGGTCAGGCTGTGGGCGTCGTAGTCCACCCCCTGGTCCGCCGGCGAACCGCCCGGAAGGCCGCGGTGGGCCAGATCGGCCAACCGGAGACCGGACCGCGCGGCCAAGGGGTCGTCGGCCGCGACGGCGAGCAGAAACGGCTCGCTGATCAGGGGCTCCGCGTCGAGTCCGCGGTCGTCGAAGGGGCTGAGGAGCAGGGCGACGTCCGCACGGCCGTCGCGCACCATCTGCGCCTGCTCGCCGTACCGCCCGAGGAGCAGTTCGACCGGCAGGGCCGCCGGGTCCTCGGCGTAGAGGTCAAGGACGCGGGGCAGCAGCCCGCCGTCCAGGTCGGGCTTGAGCGCGAGCCGCAGCCGTGGTGTGACCGCACCGGCACGCTGGGCCCTGCGCCCGGCGGCGCTGACGGCGTCGAGCGCGGTACGGGCGTCGCGCAGCAGGGCCTGCCCGGCGGGCGTGAGGGCGACCTGACGGGTCGTGCGCCGCAGCAGTGGCACACCGAGCCGGCGCTCCAGCTGCCGGATCGCGCGGGACAGCGGTGGCTGCGCCATGCCGAGCCGCTCGGCGGCGTGTGCGAAATGCAGTTCCTCCGCGACCGCGACGAAGTACCTGAGCTCCCGGGTCTCCAGGTCATTCATATCTCAAAGGTATCAATGCCTACCGGACCGGTCCTTCGGGTGCGAGGCCGGCCGGGATTGACTGGAGAGGAAGACGACCGGTCGAGAACCCAGGAGTGGAGCCATGCGAGCTGTCGCGGTGCGCCGGGCCGGAGACACCCCCGAGCTGATGGAACTCCCCGTTCCGCGCCCCGGACCCGGCCAGATCCTGGTCCACCTTGCCGCGGCGTCCCTGAACCCCGTCGACATGGGTGTCGCCGCGGGCTTCTTCGAGGGCACCGTCCCGCATGTCCACCCCATCGTCCTGGGCGTCGACGGCGCGGGCCGCGTCGCCGCGACCGGAGAGGCGGTACGGGGGCTCAGCCCCGGGGACACCGTGCACGGGCAGTTCCTCGGCGCCCCGCTCGGCAACGGCACGTTCGCCGAATACGCGCTGGTGGCGGAGCACCCGGACGGCGGCGCGCTCCAGCGCGTCCCCGACGGCGTGAGTGCCGAACTCGCGGCGGCACTGCCCACCGCGGGTATGACCGCGCTCGGCATCCTCGACGCCGTCTCCCTCCGCGCGGGCCAAACGGTTCTCGTCGTGGGTGCCACCGGCGGGGTGGGGGTGCTCGCCGTCCAACTGGCCGCCGCGACGGGCGCGGAGGTCCTCGCGGACCTTCCGGCCGGACTCGGACGCGTGGCTGGGGAGCCTCGGTGTCACCAGGACGCTGGACCACACCGCGCGGCCCGATGTGGCGGAGCGGGTCCGCGCGTCGCACCCCGGCGGAATCGACGCCGTCCTCGACCTCACCCGCGACCCGGACCGCTTCCGTGCGTACGCGGGACTCGTCCGGGGCGGCGGCGCGGCCGTCTCCGCGGCCCTGATCGCGCCGCCCGATCTGCTCGCCTCCGAGCGGATCGCCGTGACCAACTTCCAGCTGCGTGACAAGCCGGACCTGCTCGCCCGTATCACCGCCGAGGCCGCCGCCGGCCGGCTCACCGTCCCCATTCAGCGAACCATCGGCCTGGACGAGGTCCCTGAGGCGCTGTCCCGGCTCACGGCGGGCGGCGCACGCGGCAAGACGGTGGTACGGATCCGTCCCTGACACCCCCTGCCCCCTAACCCCCTGCCCCCCTGACACCCCGGACCACGTCCCCGCGGGTGCCCGCGGCGCCCGTCCCGGCCGCCACCACCACACCACACACCCTGGAGACGCAGCATGAGCAAAGGATCCGCGATCATCGTCGGCGTGGGCCCCGGCCTCGGCCTGGCCCTGGCCCGTACCTTCGCCGAGGACGGCCACCCCGTCGCACTGCTCGGCCGGGACCTCGCACGACTGGAGAGATACGCCTCCACGCTGACCGCCGAAGGCCGCACAGCGGGCGGCTTCCAGGCCGACGTCTCCGACCCGGAGGCCCTGCGAGCCGCCCTGGTCCAGGCAGCGGACGACCTGGGAGCACCCGAAGTGCTGGTGTACAACGCGGCGCTGCTGGCCCCCGACACCCCCACAGGGCCGGACGCGGCGCAGTTCACCCACGCCCTCTCGGTCAATGTCACGGGCGCGATGGTCGCGGCCCGCACAGTCCTCCCCCTGCTCGCCGACCGACGGGGCACGCTGCTGTTCACCGGCGGAGGCTTCGCCCTCGACCCATCACCGGAGCGCACCACGCTGTCGGTTGGGAAGGCGGCACTCCGGGCGTACGTCCAAGCCCTGCACAAGCAGCAGCGCCAACTGGACTCCGACGTCCATGTGACGACAGTGACCGTGGCCGGCGTCATCGGCGGCGAAGACCCCCGCTTCGCACCCGAGCGCCTGGCCGCGGCCTACCTCGGCCTCCACCACCAGCCACGAGAACACTGGCAGGCGGAACTCCACTACGCCTGATCACCCTCCGCCCCCCGGCCGCCATGCGGACGCCCCGGCCGGGCGGCCGCCACGCAGACGCCCCGGCCGGACCTGTTGGCCTGACAGGTCCGACCGGGGCGTTCCGACCGGGGCGCGGTTACGGGGCTGGTCAGTGCGCGAAGCTGACCTTGGCCATGAGGGCGGCGGGTGAGGTCGACATGACGCGGATCTTCGGGGTGGCGGCGCTGTTGCCCCAGGCAGTGGTGCTTAGCGGGTAAGCACCGACGACTGCTGGGCGGGTCCCGAGGGGGCCTTTGGCTTGGTGACCTTCTGGACCCTGTACGTGTCCGTCCACGGCCTGAGGGCGGTACCGCTGCCTATCTTCACCCAGGTGTAGGGCTTGCAGCGGGCAGCCGTCGAGGTCACCCAGGCGAAGTCGGCCTGCTGCTCATAGACGTCGAACTGGTACTGCTTGTAGACCTTTCCCGCGCGGACCAGGTAGTGAGTCTTGTCCTCCAGGTTGAGTTCGACCTTCTTGCTGACGCTCTTGGTTTTGTTGATCTCGAACCCGAGACCGGCGTTGATCACTTCGTAGCTCATGCCGAAAGTGGCGCTGACCTTGCCGGTGAGGTCGACCTTGTACTCCCACGTGGTCTTCGCCGGTCCGGGCATGCTCTGCACGTGGGCGGGGTCGTCCGGCCACTCGTAGACAGTCTTGACGAACTTCTTGTTCGCGATCTTCTTCTCGCCGATGCACGGCGGCTTCTTCGCGGTCCCGGCTTGCTGCTGTGACGCTTCCGCGGCCGCGTTGGCGATCGCGTCGGCGGGCTTGTCACCGGTGAACACGTCGGTGGTCCCGGCAGTGATACCCCCGGCCAGCAGACCTGCGGCGACCGTGGCCACCGCGAGTGAGCGGGCTCGTGTGCTGCGCATGCTGATGCTCCTTGTGTAAGGGCTGAGTGGGATGAGACCGGGCTGCTTCGCTCGAAGCGCCTCGGCTGCTGTCTGGCCCGCCTGCGGTCGTCGACACGGTGGCTGGGCCGGCCCGGCAGTGGTGTCGCGACGCCGTCGACCAAGGGCGTCGCCCATCGGTGCGGGGCGGTGACAGAAGCGTCGCCGCAGGAATCGGGTGCGGCAATGGAATGCGGCGGCTGGGACAGTCCAGGTTCGTCCCTGCTGGTCAGGGGCCGTATGGGCGATGTCCGGGCGGTCTGTTCCGGCAGGGTTCGCACGCTCGGACGGACCGGGACTGTCCGGGACGCGTGAGGATCTGGCGGGACACCACAAGGGCGATACAGCCTCATCACGGAGCCGCGGAAGGCGCGGCCCGAGAGGGAGGTTGTGATGGCGCAGCAGACGCTGCTCAGGCCCGCGCGGCAGGCTGCGCAGCACGAGCGGCCGCGGACGGCGAAGGCACGGGCACAGGCGCCGGTTCGGGCGAAGGCTCGGGTACAGGTACCGGTTCCGGCGAAGGCAGAGGCACAGGCACAGGCACAGGCGGAGGTTCAGGCTCAGGCTCGGGCACAGGCGGAGGCAGAGGTCCTGGCGCAGGTGGAGGCGGAGATTCTGGCCAAGGGGCCGGTGTCGCACCGCAAGCCGCGGACTCGGAACAGCCATGCCGACAAGCTGTGGTCGGTGGCCTCGCTGGTGGTGATGTTCGTGCTCTCACTGGTGTGCGGGGTGCTGCTGGCAGTGCACGGCCCCTCCGAGTCGTCGTCCCTGAAGGTCCAGCCGGCGCCCGCTCCCACACCGGGGACAACGTACGGGCCGTTCATACCCGAGCCCGTGACGGTGACGCCGGAGAAGCCGGCCATCCCGGCCGCGTCCGGCAACACGGCCGTCGAGAAGGTCACCCTGCGCCCCGGCGACACGCTCTACGCCCTGGCCGGCGCT
>NZ_JBEOUD010000008.1:0-209513 GCF_040303865.1 Streptomyces sp. NPDC094034
GCGACACACCCTGGGCAGACGGTCATCGGTGACAAGGGCTATGTGTCCAAGCACCTCGACGCCTTCATGGCCGAGCACGGCCTGACCCTGTTAAGGCCGAGCTACCGCAACCTCAGGACCCGGCCCGGCGAACACCTGCTCAAGCCCGTCCGCCAGCTCATCGAGTCGGTCAACGACACCCTCAAAGGCCAGCTCGACCTCGAACGCCACGGAGCGAGAACCCCCGCCGGAGTGCTCGCCCGCGTCGGACAGCGAATCCTGGCCCTGACCACCGCGATCTGGCACAACCGCAACACCGGCCGAACCATCACACGCTCGCTAACCGCCTACGACCACTAACCAAGCCTTCGGACTTACTCGTCTAGGACCACGGCCTCGGCGGTGTGCACGCCCTCGTACGTGACGGGGACGGCACCCTGCTCGCGCACGGCAGTGTGGTCCAGCGCCGGGTGCTGTACGACGGCCGCTCCTACCGCGTCGGCGACGTGCTGTAGCCCCGCGGTCCGATGGTCCCGCGGTCCGATGGCCCCGGGGCCCCGTGGCCCGCTGACCCGCGAGGGGTTTCCGCAGGTCGGAACGATCACCGTCTCAGATAGTAGGAAGTCCGAGTAATTGTGGAGACAGAGCGGTGATCCTCGCTTAGCTTGGAATGAGCCGAACGTCTCGCTCCATCGAGCGAATGGCGGTCGTTGGCACGCGCCCCCACGCAGGTAACCCCTGCCGCGTATGCCCCCGCCCCTTCCGGCCGTGCCCCCCTTGGCGGTTTTGCTCCGCCGCGTGGCTCAGCTATCTCAAGGAGTCGATCATCATGGCCGAGACGACTGTCCGTCGCCGTGTCCGTCACACCCCCCGCACCAGCGAATCCGACCGCAAGAACGCCGCCGCCGCCCTGCAGCGCGCTCTCGACCGCAGGGACAACGGCGGCTCGACCGGCCACTGACCTGCGCGAAGGTCAGCGCGTGATCGTGAAGTGGTCCACGCGCTCGCCACTCTCGGCGAACGCGGAGACCTTGAGCGCCGGCCGGCGCCCCGTCGTCACCTCGACGGCGAGGAACGAGAACCCGGTATAGCGCACGCGCGACCACTCCACGGTCTCGGTGGCCTTGGCGCCGCCCGGCTCCCAGTGGTACGAGGGCACGCTCTCGACGTCGGCGACATGGCCCTCGTAACTGTCCGGCACGGGGAAGTCGTACAGCGCCTTGCCCGCGCCTCCCGCCGTGACGTACACGATGCCGTCTCGCACCGAACTGACCGACTCGCCGATCGGCACCCGGCGCCCGATGCCGCCGCCGCGCAGCGCGTCGGTGCGCTCGTAGACATGGTTGTGGCCGTTGACCACCAGATCGACGCGGTGCTTGTCGAAGAGCGGCACCCACGCGTCGCGCACCCCGCCGTCCGAGGCGTGCGCGTTCGTGGTCGAGAAGGCGCAGTGGTGGAAGAACACCACGATGAAGTCGATGTCCTCGTGCGCGCGCAGTTCCCGGAGCCGCCGGTCGAGCCAGCGGGTCTGGGCGCCGCCTGTGTAGCCGGTGTTGGCGCGGATCTCGTGGGAGACATCGTTCGCGTCGAGGGCGACCACACCGACATTGCCGTACGTGAACGAGTAGACGCCGGGCGACTTCACCGGATCGAGTCCGCCCTCCGGCAGGGACCAGCGCGCGTTCTGGCCGCCGTAGCCGTCGGGGGAGTACCAGGCCTCCATGTCGTGGTTGCCGGTGGTCACCATCCACGGCACCCGCGAGGCCACCGACTCGGTCTGGGCCAGGAACTGGTCCCAGACCCGCGCGTCATAGACGTCCGTGGGCAGCCCCTGGCCGCTGCTGTCGGCGTAGCAGATGTCCCCCGCGTGCAGATGGAAGACCGGGTTCTGGCCCAGGATCACCTGGTCGTTGGCGAGGGCGTCGTACGAGACGCCCTGGTCGCCGAAGGCGGTGAAGACGAACGGCTCGGCGCGCGCCGGGGCGGTGCGGAAGGTGCCGACCGTCCCCAGATTGCGCGTGTCCGCCGGGTCGAAGCCGTCATGTCCCACGCCGTAGTAGTAGGTGGTCCCCGGACGCAGCCGCTCCAGCGAGACATGCAGGTAGTACTGGTCCACCGCGGGCAGCTTGGCCGACAGCGAGGGGGTGTGCAGCGACCGCACCTCCGCCTTGATCTTCTGGCTCAGGTCCCAGGGCTTGAGCCCCACCCGGACGTAGGGGTTCTTCACCGCGAACGGCACCTGCCAGGAGACCGACATCATCGTCTTCGGGTCGGCGCCGAAGGCCAGATGCCGGCCGAACGGTGCCACCAGCGATCCGTCCACCCGGACGGCGGCCGACGACGGCGCGAACGCGGGGGCGGTGTCCGCGGTGGCCCCCGCGGTGACGGCGCTGGAGCCGAGCAGACCGGCGCCCGCCACCGTCCCGGCCGCGAGCGTGCCGGCCCGCAGCAGACCGCGTCGGCCGATTCTCTCGCGCAGATACGCGTGCTGCTCCGGCATGGTCATACGGGAGGCGAGATGGTCGGGAATCCCGACGCGGGGGGTTTCCATGTGCCGACGGTGACACCAATGGGTGGCAAAGGCGTGTATCGCGGGCATACAGTCGACGACTGCTTCGCAATGTGTCCACAGAATGGACACGCGATGTCATGCACTGGGACGGAGGGTAGGGTGCCTCCATGTCTCGCAGCCTCAATCTCGCAGTGATCCCCGGTGACGGCATCGGCCAGGAGGTCGTGGCCCAGGGCCTGAAGGTCCTGAGCGCGGTCCTTCCCCAGGATGTGAAGCTGGAGACCAAGGAGTACGACCTCGGCGCGAGCCGCTGGCACCGCACCGGGGAGACCCTCCCGGACGCGGAGCTGGAAGCCCTCAAGGGGCATGACGCGATCCTACTCGGCGCGATCGGCGACCCGACCGTGCCGTCCGGCGTCCTGGAGCGCGGGCTGCTGCTCAAGCTGCGCTTCGCCTTCGACCACTACGTCAATCTGCGGCCGTCGAAGCTCTTCCCCAACACGGCCACGCCGCTGGCGGGCCGCCCGGACATCGACTTCGTCGTCGTCCGCGAGGGCACCGAGGGCCCGTACACCGGCAACGGAGGTTCACTGCGCACGGGCACGCCCGCCGAGGTGGCCACCGAAGTGAGCCTCAATACGGCGTACGGCGTGGAGCGGGTCGTCCGGGACGCGTACGAGCGTGCCAACTCCCGTCCGCGCAAGAAGCTGACGCTGGTCCACAAGAACAACGTCCTCGTCTACGCCGGCCACCTGTGGAAGAACATCTTCGACCGCGTGGGCCAGGAGTATCCGGACGTCACCACCGACTATCTGCATGTCGACGCCGCGACGATCTTCTTCGTCACCCGGCCCGACCGCTTCGACGTGATCGTCACCGACAACCTCTTCGGTGACATCCTCACCGACCTGGCCGCCGCCGTGACCGGCGGAATCGGCCTGGCCGCGTCCGCGAACATCAATCCGGACCGTACGTTCCCGTCCATGTTCGAGCCGGTCCACGGGTCGGCGCCGGACATCGCGGGCCAGGGGAAGGCCGACCCCACGGCCACCATCCTCTCCGTCGCCCTGCTGCTGCGACACCTCGGGTTCGACGCCGAGGCCGTCCGGGTGGAGGAGGCCGTCGCGGCCGATCTCGCCGGACGTGAGGGTACGGCGGCCACCGCGCGTACGACCGACCAGATCGGTGACGCGCTCGCCGTACGAGTAGCGAGCTGACCCGTCGACTCCACACAGCCGCCGGGTCTTCGGAGCCCGGCGGCTGTTCTTTTGCGGCCATCGGGTGCCACCATCATCCAAGGGCCGCTTTCACCCCGTTTCATGCACCGTCCCACCCACGCGATAATCGGCGTGGGCCGCGGCATGCGGGAATGCTCGGACGTCCTAGTAGCAGTAGCGGCGTGAACGCGGTCCGTCACATCAACCGGTGAAGGACGAGTATTCATGACCACGCCCACGATCGAACTCAAGCCCACCTCGAACCCGCTGTCCGACGCGGAGCGCGAGGCGATCCTGGCCAACCCGGGGTTCGGCCGCCACTTCACCGACAACATGGTGACGATCCGGTGGACGGAGGGACGCGGCTGGCACGACGCGCAGCTCATTCCGTACGGGCCCCTCTCGCTCGACCCGGCGAACATGACCCTGCACTACGCGCAGGAGATCTTCGAGGGGCTCAAGGCATACCGCCGCCCCGACGGATCGGTCGCCACCTTCCGGCCGGAGTCCAACGCCGAGCGCTTCCGGGTCTCGGCCCGCCGGCTCGCCATGCCGGAGCTCCCCGTCGAGACCTTCATCGCGGCGTGCGACGCGCTGGTCCAGCAGGACAGGGCATGGGTGCCGGCGCATGGCGGGGAGGAATCCCTCTATCTGCGCCCGTTCATGATCGCCACCGAGGTCGGGCTCGGGGTGCGGCCGGCGAACGAGTATCTGTTCCTGGTCATCGCCTCGCCCGCGGGCGCGTACTTCCCCGGCGGGGTGAAGCCGGTCTCGGTCTGGCTCTCGGAGAACTACGTCCGCGCGGTGCCGGGTGGCATCGGCTTCGCCAAGACCGGCGGCAACTACGCGGCGTCCCTGCTCGCCCAGGCGGAGGCGGCCGAGGAGGGCTGCGAGCAGGTGGTCTATCTGGACGCGGTGGAGCACCGCTGGGTCGAGGAACTGGGCGGGATGAACCTGTACTTCGTGTACGGCGACCGCATCGTCACCCCCGAGCTGACCGGCTCCCTGCTGGCGGGCGTCACGCGTGACTCGCTGCTGAGCCTGGCGGCCGACCTCGGGTACAGCTCCGAGGAGAGCCGGATCTCCAAGGAGGACTGGCGCCGCGACACCGAGAACGGCACGCTCACCGAGGTCTTCGCGTGCGGTACGGCCGCGGTGATCACCCCGGTCGGTGTGGTCAAGTCGACAGGAGGCGAGTGGACCCAGTCGGGCGGCCGTCCCGGTGAGGTCACGATGAAGCTGCGTGAGGCCCTGCTGGACATCCAGACGGGCCGGACGGCGGACACCCACGGCTGGATGCACCAGCTGGGCTGACGGCCGGCTGTCACCAGGGCGAACGAGGAGGCCCGCGGCCGGGAGCGAACCCGGGCGCGGGCCTCCGACGCGCCTTGGTCCGGCCCCCGTCGTACGTCCCGGGGCCCGCTTTCGTCACGCACCGCTCATCTGTACCGACCGCATCGTGAGACAGGCCTTCCCCAGAGCCGCAGGCATGCGAAAATCGCCCTGTGCTCTCGTTCGCCATGATTATCGGCAGCAAGCGCGCCGGTCCGCAGTGATCGCCTCGTACCACCATGTACGGCGCGGCCACCGTGCCTCAGACCCGCGCGCAGACCTCTCGCACCCGCGAGGGGTTTTTTCATTTTCCGGCCCCACCCTCGCCGGAAATGAGGCGAGCGATGATGGGGGCAAGTGGAGCCAGTCCTTCCACTCGACAGGAGCTACACACCATGACCACTGAGTCCACCGGACCCACGGGGAAAGACGACAGTTTTCATGTCTTCGACACGACGCTGCGCGATGGCGCCCAGCGTGAAGGCATCAATCTGACCGTCGCCGACAAACTGGCCATCGCACGGTACCTGGACGACTTCGGCGTGAGCTTCATCGAGGGCGGCTGGCCCGGCGCCAACCCGCGGGACACCGAATTCTTCGCGCGCGCCCAGCAGGAGATCGACTTCAAGAACGCCCAGCTCGTCGCGTTCGGTTCCACTCGCAGGCCGGGTGCGAGGGCGGCGGAGGACCCCCAGGTCAAGGCGCTGGTCGAGGCCGGCGCGCCGGTGGTCACCCTGGTCGCCAAGTCGCATGACCGCCATGTCGAGCTGGCGCTGCGCACCACCCTCGACGAGAACCTCGAAATGGTCCGCGACACCGTCTCCTACCTGCGCGAACAGGGCCGCCGCGTATTCGTCGACTGCGAGCACTTCTTCGACGGCTACCGCGCCAACCCCGAATACGCCAAGTCCGTCGTACGGGCCGCGACCGAGGCGGGCGCCGATGTCGTCGTCCTCTGTGACACCAACGGCGGCATGCTGCCCGCCCAGATCCAGGCCATCGTCACCACCGTGCTCGCCGACACCGGTGCCCGCCTCGGTATCCACGCCCAGGACGACACCGGCTGCGCCGTCGCCAACACCCTCGCCGCCGTCGACGCCGGCGCCACCCATGTCCAGTGCACCGCCAACGGCTATGGCGAGCGCGTCGGCAACGCCAACCTCTTCCCGGTCGTCGCCGCGCTGGAGCTCAAGTACGACAAGCGCGTCCTGCCCGCCGGCGCGCTCGCCGAGATGACCCGGATCTCGCACGCCATCGCGGAGATCGTCAATCTCGCCCCCTCCACCCATCAGCCGTATGTCGGCGTCTCCGCGTTCGCCCACAAGGGTGGACTTCACGCCTCCGCGATCAAGGTCGATCCCGACCTGTACCAGCACATCGACCCCGAACGGGTCGGAAACACCATGCGGATGCTCGTCTCCGACATGGCGGGCCGCGCCTCCATCGAGCTGAAGGGCCGGGAGCTGGGCATCGACCTCAGCGGCGACCGCGATCTGGTCGGCCGGGTCGTGGGCCGGGTCAAGGAACGCGAGCTCAAGGGGTACACCTACGAGGCGGCCGACGCGTCGTTCGAGCTGATGCTGCGCGAAGAGGTCGAGGGCCGGCCCCGTAACTACTTCCGTACGGAGTCCTGGCGCGCGATCGTCGAGGACCGGCCCGACGGGACGCACGCCAACGAGGCCACCGTGAAGCTGTGGGCCAAGGGCGAGCGGATCGTCGCCACCGCCGAGGGAAACGGCCCGGTCAACGCCCTGGACCGGGCCATGCGGGTCGGCCTGGAGCGGATCTATCCGCAGCTGGCCAAGCTGGAGCTGGTGGACTACAAGGTCCGCATCCTGGAAGGCAGGCACGGTACGGAGTCCACCACGCGCGTGCTGATCACCACGGGGGACGGGGTCGGCGACTGGTCCACGGTCGGGGTCGCCGAGAATGTGATCGCGGCCTCCTGGCAGGCGCTGGAGGACGCGTACACGTACGGACTGCTGCGGGCCGGGGTCGAACCGGCGGAGTAGTCACCACCCCGCGCGGTCGCCCCGGCCTCCGGACGAGACTTCGGACCTACTCGACTAGCTCTGGAGCCGCCACTTCTGGTTGGCGGCTCCGGTGCAGGTCCAGATCTGGGCGCGCGCGCCGTTGGCCGAGGAATTGTCCGTCACATCGAGGCACTTGTCCGCCGCGGTGTTGACGATGTCACCGGTCCCGGCGTTGTACGACCACTGCTGGGCACCGCTCCCGTTGCAGTCGTACAATTGCACCTTGGCGCCGTTCGCCGTCGACGCCGACGTCACGTCCAGGCACTTGCCGAGGGACCTGATCGTCGCGTCCGTGCCGACCGTCCAGCGCTGGGCCGTTGAGCCGTTGCAGTCGTAGAGCTGGACGGCCGTCCCATTGGCGCTCGCGCCGCCCGCCACGTCCAGGCACTTGCCGGCGAGCCCGATGAAGGTGCCCGAGGTGCCGGTGCCGCCACCGCCGGACTGGGTGCCGGACCAGGTGAAGGTCGCCGACGTCTTGCCGGGCAGCGAGTAACTGAAGTTCTGCCCGCCCCAGTTGACCCGCAGCTCGCGCGCGGCCGACGCGTCGTTGTACGCGATGAGCGCCTTGGAGCCGTCCGGGTTGCGCCAGGCCACATTGGGCACAGTGGTGCTGGCGGTGGAGGCGATGCGCTCCGCGCCCGGCTTCACGAACTTCGTCAGATGGCCCATCGTGTAGTACTCGATGGTGTAGTCGACCTGGCCGTGCCTGCCGTCACCGTTGTGGACCGTGATCAGCCCGTCGCAGGTGCCGCAGCCGCCGTTGTGCGGGCCGCGGTTCTGGTCCACCGCGAGCGACCACTTGGTCACCGACTTCGCCCAGTTGCGGGTGTAGTCGATGATGTTCGACATGTCCTCGCGCTGCTGATTGGCGATCCAGGTGCCGCCCGAGTGCTCGGTCTGGAAGGCGTTCAGCTGCGGATACTGGTTGTGGACGTCCGTCTGCTTCTGGACGTTGCCGCCGTAGCCGTGCCAGGCGACACCACCGAAGTTGGGGTGGTTGCGGATGGCCGCGTCGTTCACGGTCTCGGCGGCGTACGCGTCGTAGGTGTCCCAGTTCCAGTCGTGCGCCAGCACCTTGGCGGACAGTCCCGCGCTCTGGAGCTTGGGCAGCAGTTCACTCTTGGTGAAGTACGCGAGACCCGAGGCGTTCCAGCTCATCGACGGATAACCGGCGCAGCAGGTCGGCTCGTTCTGCGCCGACACATAGTCGACCGGGATGCCCTGGTCGCGATAGGCCTGGAGATACTTCACGAAGTAGTCGGCGTAGGTGCCGTAGTTCTCCGCCTTCAGCCAGCCGCCGTTGAGCTGGCCGCTGTCCTTCATCCAGGCCGGTGCCGTCCACGGCGAGGCCATGGTCGTCAGCGCCGGGTTGAGCTGCTTGGCCTGCTTGGTCAGCGGCAGTACATCGGCCAGATCGTGCGCGAGGGAGAAGCGCGCGAGGGTGGGATCGGTCTGGCCCGCCGGAAGGTCGTTGTACGTGTAGCCGAAGCGCGCGAGGTCGGAACCGCCCATGGGGTTGCGGATGAAGGAGAGTCCGATGCCCTCGGTGGGGGAGAAGAGCTTCTTCATCGTGTCGTCACGGGTCGCCTGGGAGAGCGCGCCGCTGCCCTTCATCAGCCAGGCGGCGGTGTCCGTGAAGGAGGCGCCGCCGCCCGTGAAGGTCTGATAACGGGTGCCCTCGTCGACGCTGACGTTCGTACCGCTGCCGCCGTTGCCCGGCTGGAAGTTGACGGGGGTCTGCTGCTGGAGACCGCGGGTGACATGGCGTCCGCCGCTGTCGTCGGTGGTCGTCAGCCAGATATTGACCTGCTCGCCCGCGGCGTGCGCCGTACCGGCGGACAGGCCGCTGAGTCCGGCGGTGGTCAGGGCGCCCGCGAGGAGCATCCTCGTCAGCCGCCGCCCGATGCCAGTCGATCTCGACATAAGTCTGCTGCCCTTCATCGGCAGTGCTGTGGGGGGTGAAGCCGTGCGGCGTGAGTGAACTGCCGTTACGAACCCCCGTCAAGAGGTCGCGCATTCAGGAACTGAACGCTCAACACCCCCGCGTCGCCTCCGACCTGCGGCCCGGCTGGTACGTAACGAAGGTTCGGACCAATCTCGGCGTGAAGTGTTGACGGCGCTCCGGCGCGCCGGTTAACTCACCGCCGAGCAACCGGTACCGGTTCCGGGACCGGTTCCGGCCCCGGGGGCCGCGACCGGTTCCCCACCTCTTCGGGGAGGCCACGATGCGTGTCACCATCGCCGATGTCGCCCGGGAGGCCGGGGTCAGCAAGACGACCGTGTCGCGGGTGATCAATACCAAAGGTGAAGTCGACCGGAGCACGGCCGCCCGCGTCCGGGCCGTGATCGCCCGGCTCGGCTACGTACCCAGCTCGGGCGCCGTCGGACTGGCCCGCGGCCGGGTCCATACGATCGGCATGCTGGTGCCCGCGCTGAGCTGGCCCTGGATGGCCGAGGTCCTTCAGGGGGTCGTGGACACCGTCGAGGCGGCCGGTTACGGCCTGCTGCTCTTCACCTGCAACCGCGGCCCCGAATCGGTGGAGCACTTCGTCACCCAGGTCTCGGCCCGCGCCTTCGACGGACTGCTCGTCGTGGAGCCGGAGAACACCCTCGACACCATCATCGGACTGCACCGCAAGGGGCTGCCCGTCGTACTGATCGATGACCGGGGCAGCCGCCCCGAGGGCTTCCCGTCCGTGGTGACCACCAACCACGAGGGCGGCGCCTCCGCGGCCCGCCATCTGCTGGCCGGCGGGCGCGGCAGACCGCTGGTGATCACCGGGCCCGCGCACTTCGGCTGCGTACGCGAACGGCTCAAGGGCTTCCGTGAGGTCCTGCCCACGGATCTCGTCATGGTGGGGGACTTCACCGAGCTGTCGGGACGTCTCGCGGTGGAGAAGCTTCTCCACAACGAGGTCCGCTTCGACTCCGTGTTCGCGCACAACGACATCAGCGCGGCCGGCGCGCTGCGGGCCCTGCGGGCGGCGGGGCGCAAGGTCCCCGACGATGTCGCGGTGGTCGGCTTCGACAACATCCCGCTGGCCCGGCACACGGAGCCGCCGCTGACCACCGTCCGCCAGCCCACCCGGCTGATGGGCGAGACGGCGGCACGGCTGCTGCTCGGACATCTCGCCGGGACATCGCCCGGCCTCGGCGAGCCGGTGGTCCTGCCCACCGAGATCATCGTCCGGGAGTCGGCGCCGTAAGCCGCCGTCCCTTGCCACGCCCGCCTGCCGCCCGCCTGCCGCCCGCCTTCCGCTCGCCTTCCGCTCGCCTTCCGTCCGCCTTTCCGCTCGTCCTTCGCCCGTCCGGTTTGGCCGTACTTCGGGTAGCGTCAATAGGTATGAGGACGAGGCTGATCTCCCTGCTGTCCGGACTGCTTCTCGCCTTCCTCGCCGCGGCCTTCCTGGCGCCGGGCGCGTGGGCGTCCCCCGATGCGACAACGGCCACCCATGCGACAACGGCCACCAGCGTGTCGGCGGCCACCGGCCCCGAGGCGGTGGCCGCTGCCCTCAAGAAGGGGCCGGTCTATGTGGACCCGCGGGCCGCGGGACAGCTTTCGGCGTCCGAAGCCGAGGCTCTGGCGAAGAAGATCAAGGACGCGGACAAACCCCTCTTCGTGGCCGTCCTGCCGGCCACCGCCGAGTTCCCGGCCTCGTCCGTGCTGAGGACCGTACGGGCGGAGACCGGCGTGACGGGGCTGTACGCCATCCGTCTCGGCGACCGGTTCGACGCGGGCGCCGACTCCGCGGTGCTGCCCAGCCAGGCCGTCCGTAATCTCACGGACGCGGTCAAGGCGGGCGGTCCGGTCGACGCCGCGACCGAGCTGAACAACTTCGTCGACCAGGCCCTTCCACAGACCCGGGGCCAGGCCCCGGCCTCCTGGGACACAGGGTCGGGATCGGCCGGTGCCGGCGGCTCGTCCACCGGGCTGATCGTCCTCGGCTCGGTGATCGTGGTGGGCGGCGCGGGCGCGTACGCGGTGGCGCGCACCAACCGCCGCAAGCGCGCCGAACGCGCCCGCGAGGCGCTGGAGAAGCTGCGGGTCGTCGTGGACGAGGACATCACCGCCTTCGGCGAGGAGCTGGACCGGCTGGACTTCCACCCCGGCGAGCCGGGTGCCGACGACGCGATGCGCGGGGACTACGAACGCTCCCTGGACTCGTACGAGAAGGCCAAGTCCCTGATGGGCGCGGCGGAACGGCCCGAGGACGTACGCGGGGTGACCGAGGCGCTGGAGGACGGCCGGTTCGCGCTGGCCACGCTGGCCGCGCGCCGGACGGGTGCCCCGCTTCCCGAGCGCCGTTCGCCCTGCTTCTTCGACCCGCGGCACGGCCCTTCCACGACGGACGCGCAGTGGGCCCCGCCCGCCGGTGTCCCGCGTACGGTCCCGGTCTGCGCGGCCGACGCCGCCCGGCTGGCGGACGGCAGGGACCCGGAGACCCGTACGGTGCGCACCGAGGACGGCCCCCGCCCCTACTGGGAGGCCGGACCGGCGTACGGGCCGTGGGCCGGCGGCTACTTCGGCGGCGGGCTGCTGCCGGGGCTGCTGGTCGGCACGATGCTCGGCTCGATGATGGCGACCCCCGCCTACGCCGCGGACTTCGGCGGCGGTGACCTGTCCGGCTTCAGCGGGGGAGACTACTCCGGCTCGGACTTCGACCCGGGCGACTTCGGCGGCGGAGGCTTCGGCGGGGGAGGGGACTTCGGCGGCGGTGGCGGGTTCGACGGGGGCGGCGGGTTCTAGAACCGGTGCTTCGAGGACCCGGTGCCCGTTCCGCTGAGAACCTGGTGCCTGGCCCGCTGTCGGTCAGGCCTTCTTGATCGCGGAGATGTCGAAGCTCAGCTTGACCTTGTCGCTGACCATCACACCGCCGGTCTCCAGCGCGGCGTTCCAGGTCAGGCCCCAGTCGGAGCGCAGGATCGTGGCGCTGCCCTCGAAGCCGACGCGCTCGTTGCCGTACGGGTCGGTGGCCGAGCCATTGAACTCCAGGTCGATGGTGAGCGGCCGGGTGACGTCCTTGATGGTGAGGTCACCGACGAGCCGGTAGGTCTCCGCGTCCAGTTGCTCGACCGAGGTGGAGCGGAAGGACATCTTCGGGAACGTCTCGGCGTCGAAGAAGTCGGCGCTGCGCAGATGACCGTCGCGGTCCGTCATTCCGGTGTCGACACTGGCGATGGAGACATCGATCGACGCCGAGGAGGCCGCCGGGTTCGTACCGTCCAGGCTCAGCGAACCCTCGTGCTCGGTGAAGGAGCCCCGGACGTTGGTGACCATCGCGTGCCGGACGGTGAAGCTGATCGTGCTGTGCGCGGGGTCGATGGTGTATTCGCCGGTCAGCGCGGCGAGCGCAGGGTCCACCGTGGCGGTGGGGGCCGAGGACTGGGCGGAGTCGTTGGTGCGGCCGAAGAGTCCCATGGTTGCTCCTGAGAGTGGTGGCACGAGGTGGTTGTTTAACCTTCAACGAGCATCACCATAGACGGCTCTGGTTCGGATTTCAACAATGTCACCCGATCGAGGCCGATTGAGTGCGTCGCCCTCTGGCGGACGCGCGTAGACATCGGGCACGATCTCCCTGTTCCACCTGCCCCACCGCCCCATTGGCCCCACCGCCCATCGGCACCAATCGGCTCAACGGTCTTCTGCAGGAGAGGGAATCCCCCCAATGAGAATCCGCTCGGTCATCTCCGCGCTCGCCCTCGTGCTCGGCGCGCTCTTCGCCCCCGGCTTTGGTGTCCTCAGCACGGCCACCGACGCCCAGGCCGCCACCAAGATAAGCCACGCCACCGCCACTTCGATGTTCCGCTCGTCCGGGATCACATGGTCCTCGTCCGGCGGCTGCTCCGACCGCAACAACCCGACCTGTACGTCGTTCGACCAGCTCAACCTGGACACGGCCAAGGGTGCGCAGACCCTGCGGAGCGCCAGCGGCTGCGGTCTCAACATCACCGGTGGTACGGAGACCGGCCACGCGGGCGGCACGTACTCGCACTGGAACGGCTACAAGCTGGACTTCGGCAAGGCCACCTGCGTCAACAACTACGTCAAGAACGTCTTCACGTACATCGGGGTGCGCGGCGACGGCGCCCCGCAGTGGCAGTCCGGCGCCGGCAACATCTACGCCGACGAGGGCAACCACTGGGATGTGACGTTCTACAACTGCGGCGGCTGCTGACGCCGTCGGCGGTCCTCGGACAGGACGGTGCCCCGCTCTCCCGGTCATGGGAGGGCGGGGCACCGCTTTGGTGCGTGAGCCTCCGTGCGACGCGGCAACTGTCGGGCCCCCAGGCGCCGTTGAAAGCCTTCGAGCGCGGTGCTAGACCAACCACCAGTCGGTCTCCACCACTTCCGATCGCGGGGGTCTCCGTGTCGCTGCTGTCCGCCTGGTCCCGTCGTGCCTTTCTGACCGCCACGGGGGCGGGCGCCCTCGCGCTCCCGCTCCCGTTCTCCCGCCCGGCCGCCGCCGGACAGCCCGCCGCCGACGAGTTCGAGGAACTGCGGCGGCGCTGGGTGGATCTCCAACTCGGCACCGACTACGACCCGGCCGTCGAGCCGTACGCCTCCCGGCTCGCGCGGACCGGCGAACTCGCCGCGCGCTTGTGGCGATCGATGGCCCCGGCCGCCGCCTCCCTCTGGCCTGACCATCCCTTCGACCCACCCGCCGGAATCACCCAGAGCTACAGCCGGCTGTGGACCATGGCCCAGGCGTTCTCCCAGCCGGGCACCGGCCTCACGGGCGACACGGCGCTCCTCGCCGATGTCCTGCGAGGTCTCGATCATCTCGCCGCCACCGTCTACCGCCCCGGGACCACTCCGTACGGCAACTGGTGGGAGTGGCAGATCGGCTCCCCCCGGCTGCTCATGGATCTCGTGGCCGTTCTGTACGACCACCTCACCGAGGAGCGGCGGGCCGCCGCATGCGCCGCCGTCGACCACTTCGTCCCCGACAGGCTGCTCGCCGACTACTCCGGCACCAGCACCGGCGCCAACCGGGTCGACCTCTGCCGCTCCGTGGCCCTGCGCGGGGTGCTCGGCCGGGCCCCGGCCAAGCTCGCCCTCGCCCGCGACGCGCTCTCGCCCGTCTTCCCGTATGTCACGAAGGGCGACGGTCTCTACGCCGACGGCTCCTTCATCCAGCACACCTGGGTCGCTTACTCCGGTACCTACGGACAGGTCATGCTGGACGGGCTCGGCCGGCTGTTCACCCTGCTCGCCGGCTCCACCTGGGCCGTCACCGACCCCGCGCGACAGATCATCCTCGACAGTGTGGAGCGCGCCTACGCCCCGCTGATCTACAACGGACTGATGATGGACGGCGTCAACGGCCGGGCCATCAGCCGCGGTTACCTCAAGAACGACGACCAGGGGGTGCTGCGCGGCGACCACTTCCATGGCCAGGGGCTGATCGCGGCCATCCCCCTGCTCGCGGGCGGCGCCTCCCCGGCCGAGCGCGACCGGTGGACCGCCCGGGTCAAGGGGTGGATCGAGCGGGACACGGTCTCACCGATCCTCACCGCCCGCCAGTTCGACGTCGCGGATCTCGCCCGGCTGGGCGCCGTCGCCACCTCGGCCGTCCCCGCCGCCCCGGAGCCGGTCGGCCATACGCTCTTCACCGCGATGGACCGCGCCGTGCACCGGCGGCCCGGCTGGGCCGCCGCGCTCTCCATGGCCTCGGACCGGATCACGTACTACGAGTGCGGCAACGGAGAGAATCCACGCGGCTGGCACACCGGCGCCGGAATGCTCTATTGGTGGGGCGCGGACCGGGGCAATGACCAGTACACCGACTGGTTCTGGCCCACGGTGGACCCGTACCGGCTGCCCGGTACGACGGTCTCCACCAGACGGCTCGCGGACCGGGCCGGCGGCGAGTGGGGCGCCCCCAAACCGGCGGTGCGCTGGGTCGGCGGCGCGACCGACGGGGAGTTCGCGGCCGTGGGCCAGCATCTCAAGGGGCTCGGATCCACCCTCGAAGCCCGCAAGTCCTGGTTCTTCGCGGCCGACGCCGTGATCTGTCTGGGCGCCGGGATCACTGCCACGGACGGGGTGCCGGCCGAGACGGTCGTGGACAACCGCAATCTCGGTGAGAACGGCGCCGACGCCTTCACGCTCGACGACGGGCCACGCCCCCGCTGGGCCCATCTGGAAGGCCACGGCGGCTGGGTCTTCCCCGGCGGCGCCGGCGTACGCACCCTCGCGCAGGCGCGCACCGGCTCCTGGAGCGATATCAACACCACCAGTTCCACCGAACGGCGTACCCGCCGCTATCGGACTCTCTGGCTGGACCACGGCATCGACCCGGTGGACGCCTCGTACGCCTATCTGCTGCTGCCCGGCGCCTCCCGGCGTACCGTGGCGGCCCGCGCCGCCGACCGTCACTGGCTCGGGATCCTCGCCAATACGGCGGCCCTCCAGGCGGTGGAGATCCGCTCGCTCGGCTGTACCGCCGCGAACTTCTGGCAGCCGGGGACGGCCGGGCCCCTCAGCGCGTCCGCTCCCGCGAGCGTGCTGGCCGTGGTCCGCGGCCGTACGGCGGTGCTCCTGGTGAGCGGCCCCACCCGTGACGGAGAGCCGCTGGAGATCCTCTGGGACCGGCCGGTACGGCGGGTCATCGGCCGGGACCCGGCCGTCGAGGTGCTCGCGGCGGGCCGCGGCGTACGGCTGAGGGTCACTCCGGGAACAGCCGGCGCGAGCCACCGCTGTGAGTTTGCCGTGCGCTGACATCTAGGGGAATCCCACAAGAGCCGGGGGTAGCTTGCTGTTCAGGAACCCCGCATCGGGCCGGGTTCTGTCCAGGCCCACCAGGAATACCGCCGCGAGACTGTGTGGAGTCTACGGCGCGATTCCTTGGTGCTCTTCGTAGGGTTGGGACATGACCGTAGTGGACGAGACGCAGGGCGAGCCCGTAGACGCCCGGGGCCGTGTGGCCGAATTGCACGCCCTGCGCGAGGAGGCCCGTCGAGGGCCGAGCGAACGGGCGACCGAGGCACAGCGCGCGAAGGGCAAGCTGACCGCTCGGGAGCGTATCGAGCTGCTGCTTGACGAGGGGTCGTTCCAGGAGGTCGAGCAGCTGCGCAGGCACCGCGCCAGCGGCTTCGGCCTGGAGGCCAAGAAGCCGTACACCGACGGTGTCATCACCGGCTGGGGCACGGTCGAGGGCCGTACGGTCTTCGTGTACGCGCACGACTTCAGGATCTTCGGCGGCGCCCTGGGCGAGGCCCACGCCACCAAGATCCACAAGATCATGGACATGGCCATCTCGGCCGGCGCGCCCCTGGTCTCACTGAACGACGGCGCGGGCGCCCGGATCCAGGAGGGTGTCTCCGCGCTCGCCGGCTACGGCGGGATCTTCCAGCGCAACACCCGCGCCTCCGGAGTCATCCCGCAGATCAGCGTGATGCTCGGGCCGTGCGCGGGCGGCGCCGCCTACAGCCCGGCGCTCACGGACTTCGTCTTCATGGTCCGTGAGACTTCGCAGATGTTCATCACGGGCCCCGATGTGGTCAAGGCCGTCACCGGCGAGGAGATCACCCAGAACGGCCTCGGCGGCGCCGATGTGCACGCGGAGACCTCGGGTGTCGCGCACTTCGCGTACGACGACGAGGAGACCTGCATCGCCGAGGTGCGCTACCTCCTGTCGATGCTTCCGCAGAACAACCGGGAGAACCCGCCCACGGTCGCCTCCGAGGACCCGGCGGACCGCCGCTCCGACGTGCTGCTCGATCTGGTCCCCGCGGACGGCAACCGCCCGTACGACATGCACAAGGTCATCGAGGAACTCGTCGACGAGGGCGACTTCCTGGAGATCCACGAGCGGTGGGCCCGTAACATCATCTGCGCCCTGGCGCGACTCGACGGTCAGGTCATCGGCATCGTCGCCAACCAGCCGCAGTCGCTCGCCGGGGTCCTGGACATCGAGGCATCGGAGAAAGCTGCGCGCTTTGTCCAGATGTGCGACGCTTTCAATATCCCCATTGTCACGCTGCTGGATGTCCCCGGCTTCCTGCCGGGCGTCGACCAGGAGCATGGCGGGATCATCCGGCACGGTGCCAAGCTCCTGTACGCCTACTGCAACGCCACCGTGCCGAGGATCTCCCTGATCCTGCGCAAGGCGTACGGAGGGGCCTACATCGTGATGGACTCCCAGTCCATCGGAGCCGACCTCACCTACGCCTGGCCGACCAACGAGATCGCGGTGATGGGCGCCGAAGGTGCCGCCAATGTCATCTTCCGCAAGCAGATCGCCGAAGCCGAGGACTCCGAGGCCATGCGAGCCCGCATGGTCAAGGAGTACAAGGCCGAGCTGATGCATCCCTACTACGCGGCGGAGCGCGGACTGGTCGACGACGTCATCGACCCCGCGGAGACCCGTGAGGTGCTCGCGAGCGCGCTCGCGATGCTCCGCACCAAACATGCCGACCTGCCGTCCCGCAAGCACGGCAACCCCCCGCAGTAGCCTGCGGCCCGCGCCCTCCCGCCGAGAAGACGGAGACACGACTCCATGAGCGATCCCACGAACGAATCCCTGCTGCGCGTCGAGAAGGGCCAGGCCGGCCCCGAGGAGCTGGCCGCCATCACGGCGGTGCTGATGGCCCGTGCCGCCGCGCAGCCCGAGGCCCCCTCCCACCGGGGCCGCTCCACCGCCGGCTGGCGCCGTCTGGAGCGCACGCCCGGCTTCCGTGCCCCGCACAGCTGGCAGGGCTGAGCCCACCCCGTAGCACACGGCGCTGACACACGGCGCTGACACGGCACCGACGAAGGCCCCCGCACTCTCCGGAGCGCGGGGGCCTTCGTATGACCGTCATGGTTACCTGAGTCGGGCCATGAGGGCGTGTTCGACGAGGGTGATGAGTCCGCTTTTGGCGTCGGCGCGGTGGCGGGCGTCGGTGGTGATGATGGGGGTGTCGGGGCCGATCTGGAGTGCTTCGCGTACTTCGTCGGGGGTGTAGGGCTGGTGTCCGTCGAAGCCGTTGAGGGCGATGACGAAGGGGAGTCCTGAGTTTTCGAAGTAGTCGACGGCGGGGAAGCAGTCGGCGAGGCGGCGGGTGTCGACGAGGACGACGGCGCCGATGGCGCCGCGGACGAGGTCGTCCCACATGAACCAGAAGCGGTCCTGTCCGGGGGTGCCGAAGAGGTACAGGATGAGGTCTTGGTCGAGGGTGATGCGGCCGAAGTCCATGGCCACGGTGGTGGTGGTCTTGTCTCCGGTGTGGGTGAGGTCGTCGATGCCGGCGGAGGCGCTGGTCATGACGGCTTCGGTACGCAGCGGGTTGATCTCCGAGACGGCGCCGACGAACGTGGTCTTGCCCACGCCGAAGCCGCCCGCCACCACGATCTTCGCGCTGGTGGTTGAGCGGGCTGCACCGCCGCTAGAGCTTGCGAAGTCCACTGAGCACCCTTTCGAGCAGTGTCACATCTGGCTGGCCCCCGACGGCCTCGTCGCCGCCGGGCTGATGAATGGCGACAAGTCCCGCCTCCGCCAGGTCGGCTACGAGGATCCGGGCCACGCCGAGGGGAATGGAGAGGAGCGCCGAAATCTCGGCGACCGATTTGATCTCGAAACACAGCTGGCAGATCCGCTGATGCTCGGGCAACTGCCCGTGCAACTGGGACGGATCGGCCGTCGTACTGACCAGCGCCTCGATGGCGAGCTGGTACCGCGGCCTGGTCCGGCCGCCGGTCATGGCGTACGGGCGCACCAACGGGTTGTGTGTGCCCATGGGTTCGGGCTCGGGTGAGTGCCGCGGCTGCACCGGCTGGATGCGGGGCCGCCGCGGCTCCTCGTAAGGCCCTTGTGGTGGGGGATAGGGCTGTTGCCGCGGTGCGCGCTGTGGTGGGCGCGCACCGTCGGGGCCCCCCTGGCCGACCTGACTGCTCGGCGTGGAGGGAAAGTTGAAGCGGTTTTGGGCATGCTCTCCCGTGGACCGCGCGCCATCGTCATAGGGATGTCCGCCTGGGGGTGTAGCCACGTTTCCTCCTCCGACTGCCGGTCGCCGGGCCCTATGTTGACGGACCTGTGGAATCCGCGCCACCGAACCTTAATGGTGCGGCGGCGGGCAGCGCACTGTCTGTCAGTTGAGCAGACTTCCCTGGAGCTCGGCGCGCAGGTCCGGGGTGAGGACCGTGCCCGCGCGGTCGACCAGCAGCGCCATCTCGTAACCCACCAGGCCGATATCGGCCTCCGGGTGGGCGAGGACGGCCAGTGAGGAACCGTCCGAGATGGACATCAGGAAGAGGAAGCCGCGCTCCATCTCGACCACGGTCTGGTTGACGGCGCCCCCCTCGAAGATCCGGGAAGCCCCCGCGGTGAGCGAGGTCAGACCGGACGCCACGGCCGCGAGTTGATCGGCGCGGTCGCGGGGGAAGCCTTCGGACATGGCCAGCAGGAGTCCGTCGGCGGAGACCACCACGGTGTGGGACACCCCAGGGGTGTTGTCCACAAAGTTGGTGATCAACCAGTTCAGATTCTGCGCCGCCTGGCTCATCGGGCTCACACTAACGCTCCTGGTTGTAGGTACTGCCCGAGCCGTAGCCCGGTCCGTTCGTGTCCGCTCCCGCGTTGCGTCCCCGCTGGACACCGCGTCGCAGGTTGCTCAACCTGCCACGAATGTCCTCCGGGGCGCGGGACACCTGGGTACCGCTCTGCGGTGTCTGCTCCGCCGCTCCCTCGACCAGATTGGCTTTGGGCACGCGGCGGGGGAGGCCGGACGAAGTGACTCCGCCGGCCTTGGGCTCACGCAGCTTCTCGGCCCGCTGCCAGCGGTCGTCGTTCGCGGAACGCCAGTCCTCGGAGGCGGCCGCCTCGTTCCGGCCGCCACCACCGCCACCGCTCTCGCCGCCGCCGGCCGCGCTGTCACCATCGCCGTGCCGGCTGCTCGGCGCGTTGCCCTGGCCGCCGCTCCCGCCGAGCGGCGGGGTCCCCACCGGCCCGCCGGTCTGTCCGGCCCGGCCGGTCTGGCTGATCGGTCCGGTCTGGCTGGTCTGTTCTTCGTTCTGACCGGAGGGTGCCCACTCCCGTGGTTGCTGGCTGCTCCCCCGGCGCGGCAGACCCGCATCCGTCAGCGCGTGGCTCGCGCTCGGAGAAGGGCCCGGACGGTCGAAGCCTACGCGTTCCCGGGCTTTCTCGGGAGCGCCCCCTGCAGATTCCGCTTCGGTCCGCGACTCGGCTTGGTACGCGCCTTGGTAACCGCTCTGAGCGGGCCACTCTTCCTGGTGGGGCTGGGCGCCGAAGGCGTTCTCATACGTTCCCTCGGGGCTCTGCGGAGGCTGATACGACGCCTCCGTATAAGCCTGCTGCGGCTGGTAGGCGCCGGGCGCGCGGTACTCCTCGTAGCCGCCGCCCTGGTACGCCGTCCCGCCCTCTTCCGGCCGCGCCGCGAAACCGGCGTCGTACGACGCCTGCTGGGGCGCGTACCGGCCGTCCACCTCTTCGCGGTACTGGCCGACGGCCTGGTCGGTGTGGAGCGGCTGGGGGGCGTCCCGCGTACCGCCCAGCGCGGCCCGCCGCTCGTCGCGGCGCAGGGTGCGGTTGACGGGGTCCAGCGCCCGGGAGTCGCCCGCCGCCGGCTGCTGTTCGTCGTAGCGGGAGTCGTCGAAGCCCAGTTCGGCGGCGGTCAGCATCGGAGCGGTCGGGAAGGCCTGCTCCTGCGCCGACGGCGTCGGCTGGTCGGGGATGATCTGCGAGACGGTGAAGTCCTCGGGTGCGGCGGGTTCGCCGCCACCGCCGTGGGTGATCGCGTCGGGGAGCATGACCAGCGAGGTGGTTCCCGCCTGTTCGCCCGAGGGGCGCAACTGGACGCGGATGCCGTGCCGGTCGGAGAGCCGGCCGACCACGAAGAGCCCCATGCGCTGGGAGACGGCGGCGTCCACGGTCGGCGGGTTGGCCAGCTTGTGGTTGATGTCCGCGAAGTCCTCGGCGGTCAGGCCGATGCCCTTGTCATGGATCTCGATCATCACGCGGCCGTCGGGCAGCCGGGTCGCGGTGACCCGCACCTTGGTCTGCGGCGAGGAGAACGTGGTGGCGTTCTCCAGCAGCTCCGCCAGCAAATGCACGAGGTCGGTCACGGACTGGCCGTGGATCTCCGTCTCGGGTACGCCGGACAGCTCGATGCGCTCGTACGACTCCACCTCGGAGGAGGCGGCGCGGAGCACGTCCACCAGCGGCACCGGCTGGTTCCAGCGGCGGCCCGGCTCCTCGCCCGCGAGGACGAGCAGGTTCTCGCCGTTGCGCCGCATACGGGTCGCCAGATGGTCCAGCTTGAAGAGGTTCTCCAGCTGGTCCGGGTCGCCCTCGTTGTTCTCCAGATCGGAGATCAGCGACAACTGGCCCTCGATCAGCGACTGGTTGCGGCGCGAGAGATTCGTGAAGATCGCGTTGACGTTGCCGCGGAGCATCGCCTGCTCGGCGGCGAGCCTGACCGCCTCGCGGTGGACCTGGTCGAAGGCGCGGGCGACCTCGCCGATCTCGTCGCGCGAATCGATCGGGATGGGCTGGACCCGGGTGTCGACCCGGCCGGGCTCGGCCCGGGAGAGCTGGTCGACCAGCATCGGCAGCCGCTGCTCGGCGATCCCGAACGCGGCGGTACGCAGCGCGCGCATCGAACGGCTCATCTGCTGGGCCATCATGCCCGCCAGGATGAACGCCGCGAGCAGCGCGAGGATCACCACGGCGCCGTTGATGATGGCGTCGTTCCTGGCGTTGTCCGAGATCTGGGCCGCTTCGGTCACGGCCCGGTCGACGAGATCCTTCTCGATCTCCGTGTAGCCGTCGAACTTGGCGGTGGAGGCGGCCATCCAGGTCTCGGGCGTGACGCCGCGCGCCGCGAGCCGCTCGGGACTGTCCCCGGTGGCGATCGCCGCGACCATGCCGTCCAGGACCGAACCGTTCTTGCTCGGCGGCGCCTTGAAGTCCTGGCCGGCGGCCATGGCCTGCTGCTGCGCGGTGGCGAGCTTGCGCGCACCGGCCGCCGCCTGCTCCCTCATCACGTCCTGGAGCCTGACGGTGTCCTCGGCGGTTCCGCCGGAGACATACTCGGCGATCGCGATGTCCTCCAGATACGCGTACGAGGAGAACGCGATCGACTGGCCGTCCCTGACGTCGTCCTTCTGGCTCGGCCTCACCAGCAGATGCATCCCGATGGAGCGCTGGAGCGACCCCGCGGCCCTGGCGAGTTGGAGCGCGTAGACGGTACGGCCGTAGCTGGTGATGTTGCCGGTCCCGAGCCCCAGTTCATTGGCGAACTCCATGAGGGAGTGCTGCACCAGCACATAGCCCTCCTCGGTCGCCACGGGCCCGCCGTTGCCGCCGTCCTTGTCCGGGGTCTCGACACCCGCGGTGTACGCGGTCTTCCGGATGCTCTCCAGCTTGGGCTCTTCACCGCGGAACAGGCCGAGCCGTCGCTCCAGGCCCTCCTTCGCGGGCATGTCCCGCACCGCCACGTCGAACTTTCTCTTCGCGGCGTCCGTGGCCGCGCGGGCCTGGACGACGCTCGGGGCGTCGCGCTTGTTGGTCAGCAGCGGCTGCGCGGTGAGGTCGCGCTCATTGAGCAGCGCCTTGCTGTACTCCGAGGCGGCCCGTACGACGAGCGCCGTCCGCTCGGCGTCCCGCGCTTCCTGCCAGGTGTCGACGGCCCCCTTGACCTGGAAGCCGCCCATCACGAGGCCCACCAGTACCGGGACGAGCAGAATGGCGTTCAGCCGCGTGGGTACGCGCCAGTTGCGCGGCGAGAACCGGCTGGAGCCGCCCGCCACAGGTGGCGAGCCGGTCGCGACCGCAGGCGGCACCGCTGCGCGCGGCGGCGGGGTGAAGTTGCCCCGCGCCTGCTGCTCCGCGGAGCTCGTCTTGCTTCGCCTCACTCGACCAACAACCTCTCGGCGTCGGCACCTACGTTTGTGCCGTGTTCTGTTCAGGGCCGTACTACTCGGGAGTTGTCGAATTCCAGCACGGGGAAGGGTCCCATTCCAAACAGCAGGAATCAGCCATTCCGAGTGGTACAAGCCTCACATAAAACGGGCATAAAGAGCGAGCCCCGGCAAAAGGCGGGGCTGATGTGAGCGCAGCGGCACCGGATGAGTGCGTCGGGTGTCCGGAGACCGTGAATTCTCTGTCGAAATGTTATGAACATGGAGGCGGGCCGTGTCGAAGGACATAGCCCGCCTCACGCATCCCCTACGTCAACTACCGTAGTCGGCCGTCTACTTGAGTCGGGCCATGAGGGCGTGTTCGACGAGGGTGATGAGTCCGCTTTTGGCGTCGGCGCGGTGGCGGGCGTCGGTGGTGATGATGGGGGTGTCGGGGCCGATCTGGAGTGCTTCGCGTACTTCGTCGGGGGTGTAGGGCTGGTGTCCGTCGAAGCCGTTGAGGGCGATGACGAAGGGGAGTCCTGAGTTTTCGAAGTAGTCGACGGCGGGGAAGCAGTCGGCGAGGCGGCGGGTGTCGACGAGGACGACGGCGCCGATGGCGCCGCGGACGAGGTCGTCCCACATGAACCAGAAGCGGTCCTGTCCGGGGGTGCCGAAGAGGTACAGGATGAGGTCTTGGTCGAGGGTGATGCGGCCGAAGTCCATGGCCACGGTGGTGGTGGTCTTGTCTCCGGTGTGGGTGAGGTCGTCGATGCCGGCGGAGGCGCTGGTCATGACGGCTTCGGTACGCAGCGGGTTGATCTCCGAGACGGCGCCGACGAACGTGGTCTTGCCCACGCCGAAGCCGCCCGCCACCACGATCTTCGCGCTGGTGGTCGACCGTGCCGCTCCGCCGCTAGAGCTTGCGAAGTCCACTGAGCACCCTTTCGAGCAGTGTCACATCCGGCGTGCCGCCGGCCTCTCCGTTTCCCGGCTGGTGGATCGCGACCATGCCCGCCTCCGCCAGGTCGGCCACGAGGATGCGCGCGACGCCCAGCGGCATCGTCAGCAGCGCCGACACCTCGGCCACCGACTTGACCTCACGGCACAGGTGGCAGATGCGCTGGTGCTCGGGGAGCAGGGTGGCGAGATGCGCCGGGTCTGCCGTCGTACTGACCAGCGCCTCGATGGCGAGCTGGTACCGCGGCCTGGTCCGGCCGCCGGTCATGGCGTACGGACGTACCAGCGGCTGATCGCCTTCAGGACCGTACGACGCGTCGACCGAGGCGCCGTACGGATCGTGAGAGGCGGGTGGCGGGGTCATGAATCCTCCGGGCGTGACAGCAGGATGTCTGCGTGCCGTCTGACTTGGCCGGTGGGGGGCCGGTTGGGCGGCCTGACGGTATGGGGCTTGGGGCGGTCCTCGGGAGCCTCAGTGCAACAGACTTCCCTGAAGCTCGGCGCGCAGGTCCGGGGTGAGGACCGTACCGGCGCGGTCGACCAGGAGGGCCATTTCGTACCCCACCAGACCGATGTCGCACTCGGGGTGCGCGAGCACGGCCAGGGAGGAACCGTCGGAGACGGACATGAGGAAGAGGAAGCCGCGCTCCATCTCCACCACGGTCTGGTTGACCGGGCCGCCTTCGAAGATCCGGGAGGCCCCCGCGGTGAGCGAGGTCAGACCGGACGCCACGGCCGCGAGCTGATCGGCGCGGTCGCGGGGGAAGCCCTCGGACATGGCCAGCAGAAGTCCGTCGGCGGAGACCACCACGGTGTGGGACACCCCAGGGGTGTTGTCCACAAAGTTGGTGATCAACCAGTTCAGATTCTGCGCAGCCTGACTCATCGGACTCAACTAACGCTCCTGCTGGTGAGAGGTGCCGAGGTTGAAGCCGTTGTTCGCCGGGCCGGTGTTGCCCGCCTGACGACCCTGCTGAATACCCCGACGGAGATTGGTCAGCCGGCCGCGTACGTCAGCCGGCGCACGCGAGACCTGCGGACCGGCCTGGTTGTTCTGTTCCTGCGCGGTCCCCGGCACCAGATTGGCACGCGGGACCCGGCGGGGCAGACCGGAGGTGGTGATGCCGCCGGCCTGGGGCTTTTTGACCCGCTCGGCCTGGCGTACCAGCTCGTCGTTGGGCGATGTACGCCAGGAGGACGTGACGCCGACGCCATGGGCGCTGGAACCGTTCCCCGAGGCGCCGAAACCGGAACCATTCGTACCGGACGTCTGGAATCCCGAGCCGTTGGTGCCCTGACCGCCCGGCCCCGAACCGTTGGCGGGCTCGCGCCGCGGCATCGGCTCGCGCTGCTGCTCGGGCGGCATGGGAGAACGCTCGGCAGGACCGCGGTCCCCCGGCTGCTGCCCGCCACCCTGCTGCGCGCCATGGAACCAGTTGGTCTCCAGGGTGTCGTACAGCGGGGTACGGCCATCACCGGGACCGGCCGGGGGCAGTGCCTCCTGCTGGGGCTGCGGCGGCAGGCTCGGCCGCCGGTAGCCGCCCTCGGAACCGGGCGCCGGCGCGGGTGCCGGGGGCCGCGGGGCGTTGAAGCCCTGCTGCGGAGCGCTGTACTCCGACGGCGGGTACTGCGCCGACGGGTACTCCGCCTGCGGGCGGAAGTCGGACTGCGCGTTCTGGCCCTGCGGTACGCCGTACTCCCCGGAGCCGTAACCCGCGGGGGCCGGCGCGTTGAAGTCCGGTCGCGGGAACGCGGCCGTGGCGGCGGCATCCTGCGGGCCACCGCGCTGCGCCGGGTTCTGGTCGGGGCGGGGCCCGTTGAAGTCCGGCCGCTGGAACTCCGACGTGGAGCCCGGGCCCTGCTGCTCGGCCGTCGGCCGGGCGAACTGGCCCCCCGAGTCGTGCTCCTCGTGTCCGCGCGGGGCGTCCAGCGAGGCACGCGGCGGGAGCGCCTGCTGCTCGCTGCCCCAACTCGTCGTCTGCGGGCGCTGGGCCTGGGACCCCGGGTTGCCGCCTGGCAGTTCGGCGCGCGGTCCGCCGGGCGGCGGGAGCTGCCGGCCGCGGTCGGGGGCGCCACCCTGGGGACCCTGCTGGAAGGCGTTCTGGGCGTGGCCGCTGAAGCCGTTCTGACCGCCCTGGCCTGCCCTGACCCCCTGGTCCTGACCGGTGTTCGGGCCGTTCTGCGCGCCGGTACGGTCCTCCGTACGGCCCTGTCCCTGGCCCTGGCCGCCCTGTCCTTGTCCCTGACCACCCTGGCCGGGTCCGTTCTGGGGCGGTGCGCCGAAGGCGTTCTGGCTGAAGACACTGGGCTGACCGGAACCCTGACGCTGCGGATCGCGCGATCCACCGCCCTGGGAGCCGCCCTGGCCTCCGTCGCGGGACGGCAGCGCGGCGCGCGGTCCCGTACCGGCGTTCACCTGGCCGCGCGGCGCACCCGCGCCGAGCAGCCCGCCGCCGGATCCGGCACTGACACCGGGGCGGTTGCCACCGGCCGCACCGGGGGCACCGGCCAACTGGCCGCCCGTACCGGCCGGAGCCTGGCCCGCGCCGTTCTGGCCACCGGGACCGACGCCCGCGCCCGGCCGGCCCACCTGGCCCTTCTTGCCGCCGTGGGCGACATCGACCGGCAGCATGACCAGCGCGGTCGTACCGCCCGAGTCGGAGGGGCGCAGCTGAATCCGGATGCCGTGGCGCAGGGAGAGCCGGCCGACCACGAACAGACCCATGCGGCGCGAGACCGAGACATCCACGGTGGGCGGCGAGGCGAGCCGCTCGTTGATCGCCGCGAGGTCCTCGGGCGAGAGGCCGATACCGGTGTCGTGGATCTCGACGAGCACCCGCCCGTCGGGCAGCGCGTGACCGGTGACCCGGACCTTCGTCTGCGGGCTGGAGAACGAGGTGGCGTTCTCCAGCAGCTCGGCGAGGAGGTGCACGAGGTCGTTGACGACCCGGCCGGCGACCTCGGAGGTGGGCACCGAGGACAGTTCGATGCGCTCGTACTGCTCCACCTCGGAGGCGGCGGCACGGAGCACGTCGACCAGCGGGACGGGGCGGGTCCAGCGGCGGCCCGGCTCCTCGCCCGCGAGGACGAGGAGGTTCTCACCGTTACGGCGCATACGGGTCGCGAGGTGGTCGAGCTTGAAGAGCGAGGAGAGCTGGTCCGGGTCGGCCTCGCGGGACTCCAGCTCGGAGATGAGGGACAGCTGGCGCTGGATGAGGCCCTGGCTGCGGCGCGAGAGGTTGGTGAACATCGCGTTGACGTTGCCTCGCAGGAGGGCCTGCTCGGCGGCGAGCCTGACCGCCTCGCGGTGCACGTCGTCGAAGGCCGCGGCGACCTTTCCGATCTCGTCCTTGGAGTGCACACCGACCGACTCGACCGAGGTGTCGACATCCTGCGGGTCCGAGTCGGAGAGCTGCTTGACCAGCTCGGGCAGCCGCTCCTGGGCGACGCGCGTCGCGGTGTCCTGGAGCCGGCGCAGCGAGCGGATCATGGAGCGGGCCACCACGAAGGCGCCGACCAGCGAGACCCCGAGCACCAGCAGGATCACGGCGGCGTTGATGATCGCGTCCTGCTGCGAACTGGTGCGCAGCTCGCGGGCCTTGCCCTCCATCTCGCCCAGCAGCGTGGCCTCGATGGTCTTCATCGCGTCGATCCGGGTGGACGCCTGGTCCGTCCAGTCCAGATACGAGCGGCTGGGCTGTGCCGCGAGCCCGTCGGTGGTGGCGAGGACGCGGTCCGCGTACTTCTCGGACGCCTGGATCTCCGGGTTGCCCTGGCCGTTGAGCGGAGCCATCAGCTCTTCGGCGTCGCCGCCCATCGACTCGTACAGCCGGCTGAAGGAGGTGAGGGCGTTCTTCTCCTTGGTCGCCGCGGCCAGACCGTAGAGACGGTCGTTCTCGGTGAGCTTGCCCTTGGTCTTCGGGCTGGCCGGCAGCGCGGCGGCGATGATCGCCCGCTGGATCGACGCGTACTCCTTGGCGGACGAGAACGCGGCCAGCGCGCGGGTCCGCTTGATCATGTCCGGGTTGCTGGTCGCCTGCGCCATGTCCTGCGAGAGGCTCAGCAGCGAGTCGATCAGTCCGCTGTACGCGTCGACCGTCAGCGAGTCCGCGTCCGACGTGTAGGCGCCCTCGCGGATTTCGCTGATCTTGTTGACCTGGGTGGCGATCTGGTTGACGTTGGAACGGATGCTCTCCAGCGCCTGATCGCCATCGGTGTTCCCGATGTCGACCGTGGCACCGAGGAACGCCTTCTTCGCCCGGTCGGTCGCCGTACGGCGGTCCTGGACCTTGAAGTCCTTGGGGTTGACGCCGTTGTTGAGCGGACCCGCCGACTCGTCACGCTCCAACTGGAGCGCGGCGGCCAGGCTGGTCGCCTCCTTGGTCATCTTGGTGAGCAGCTGCATGTGCTCCAGCTGCTGCATGTCGTTCAGCGACTCGTTGATCCGGAGCCCGCCCAGGGTGGTGGCCGCCACCACGGGGAGGGTGAGGAGCGCCACCAGGCGCGTACTGATGCGCCAGTTGCGCAGCGCTATTCGTGACCCCGCGTCAGTCGGCGCCGCCGCCTTGGGCGCTGACTGGGGCGTGACCGGGGACCCGGCGCCGCCCGGCGCGGTCCCGGGGCGTCCGGCACGGCCGCCGGTCTCGCCCGACGGTGCCGGGCCCGGGTTCTGGGTGTGCTGGGGCGAGGAGCCGCGGTCGGTTCCGCCACGGGACTCCTGCTCCGCCGCAGCGCTGCTATCCCTCTTGAAACGTCCCTGCACTAGCGTCGCAACCTCTGGACCAGGCGTCCCCCCGCGAGCGGCGGGACGGTGTCGGCGTCGTGGGGCGCTGAACGCTCCCCATGGTGGTCGTGAGTGACCGGCGCTTGCTCCCCTTCCCCACCGCCACTCGGCGCTGCGTTGCGCCCTTGCGCGCCGGTACTTGAAACCCGCGGCGGTGGGGGGAATTCCAGCACAGTGCAGGATCTCCAACAAGGGCCGACGGGGCCCCTGTGACGTGAATGACACGGTGTGAGCGGCGCATCACAAGCCGTAGGAAGGGTTCGCGGAGGAAAGGGACTTTTATTGACGAGCTCCCTACGGGTGGGGGGTGTCCCAGTCCTCATGATCAGGAGCGGAATGTAACGTTCAGTAACGCATTGTCCGTTTCCTCGATCATCAAGCTCTGCCCGTAATGCGGGAAATGCCCGGCGAGTCGTGAGCAAACTCACACGGTGATCGCCGATGGATCCCCGCTCCGGCGGGGAATCGGGTGTTTAGCCTGACGCTTTACAGGGATGGCATATCCGACAAGTGGCGCCCCCGGCGCCCGTACTACCGACAGGGTCTGACAGCAGAGATGAAGACGACGATGATCTTCCGCACCACCGCCAACCCCCGGCGCACCACGCTGGCGCATCTGAAGGACGCCGAGGAACTGGTCCCCGTGGAGCAGCCGGAGCACTCCGTCGAGCTGCCGAACCGGACCGCCAACCCCCGCCGTACGACCCTCATGGACGCGCCCGTCGCCCAGTAGGTTCCCGCCGGGCCCGAATCCGGCTGATCCACCTCCCCCCTCCTCTCGTCTAGCCTGGACTGTCAGTCTCCAGACCAGCCAGCAAGAGTGAGGGGCGACAGCAACCCGTGCGCATCGCCAGATTCTCCATCGACGGCAATGTCGCCTTCGGCGCGGTCGAGGGCGACGGCAGCGGCGACCCCGCCGGCCTCGTCCTCGACATCATCAAGGGCATTCCGTACGCCGACTTCGAGCTCTCCGGCACCAAGGTCCCGCTGAGCAAGGTCCGCCTCCTGCCGCCCGTGATCGGCAACAAGATCCTGGGCATCGGCCGCAACTACGCCGATCACGCGGCCGAACTGGGCAACGCCGTAACGGAAGTGCCCGTCGTCTTCCTCAAGCCGACCACCGCGCTGATCGGCACCGGCGACGCCATCGAGTACCCCTCCTTCTCGCGGGAGGTCCACTACGAGGCCGAACTCGCCGTCGTCATCGGCCGGATGTGCCGTGAGGTGCCCCGCGAGCGCGTGAAGGACGTCATCTTCGGCTACACCTGTGCCAACGACGTCACGGCCCGGGACGCCCAGCGCGGTGAGAACCAGTGGTCACGCGCCAAGGGCTTCGACACCTCGTGCCCGCTCGGGCCCTGGGTGGAGACCGACCTCGACCCCTCCGACCTCACCCTTCAGTGCACGGTCAACGGCGAGCAGCGCCAACTGGGCCGGACGAGCGACATGATCCGCTCCATCGAGGACGTGATCGTCCACATCACCGAGGCCATGACGCTGCTCCCGGGCGACGTCATCCTCACGGGCACCCCCGCCGGGGTCGGCCCCCTCAGCGTCGGCGACGAGGTCGCCGTCACCATCGAAGGCATCGGCACTCTCACCAACAAGGTGATCAAGCGTGGCTAACGGACCCGTCCGTGTACGTTTCTGTCCCTCGCCGACCGGTAACCCCCATGTGGGACTGGTCCGCACCGCCCTGTTCAACTGGGCGTTCGCCCGCCACAGCGGCGGCACCATGGTCTTCCGCATCGAGGACACCGACGCGGCGCGCGACTCCGAGGAGTCCTACGCGCAGCTGCTCGACTCGATGCGCTGGCTGGGGCTCGACTGGGACGAGGGGCCCGAGATCGGCGGGCCGCACGCGCCCTACCGCCAGTCGCAGCGGATGGACCTCTACCGCGACACCGCGGAGAAGCTGCTCGCCGCGGGCCACGCGTACCACTGCTACTGCACCACCGAGGAACTCGAAGCGCGGCGCGAGGCTGCCCGCGCGGCCGGCCGGCCCTCCGGGTACGACGGCCACTGCCGCGATCTGACCGCGGAGCGGAAGGCGGCGTACGAGGCCGAGGGCCGGACCTCCATCGTCCGCTTTCGGATGCCCGACGGGCCGATCACCTTCACGGACCTGGTCCGCGGTGAGCTGACCTTCACCCCGGAGAACGTCCCGGACTACGGCATCGTGCGGGCCAACGGCGCCCCGCTCTACACGCTCGTCAACCCGGTCGACGACGCGCTGATGGAGATCACCCACGTACTGCGCGGCGAGGACCTGCTCTCCTCCACCCCGCGCCAGATCGCGCTCTACAAGGCGCTGATCGAGCTGGGCATCGCGAAGGAGATCCCGGCGTTCGGGCACCTCCCGTATGTCATGGGCGAGGGCAACAAGAAGCTCTCCAAGCGCGACCCGCAGGCGTCCCTCAACCTCTACCGCGAGCGCGGCTTCCTGCCCGAGGGGCTGCTCAACTACCTCTCGCTGCTGGGCTGGTCGCTCGCCGCGGACCGCGACATCTTCACGATGGACGAGATGGTCGCCGCGTTCGACATCGCGGACGTCAACGCCAATCCGGCCCGCTTCGACCTGAAGAAGGCCGAGGCGATCAACGCCGACCACATCCGGCTGCTGGACGTGAAGACGTTCATCGAGGCATGCGGTCCCTGGCTGAAGGCCCCGCACGCCCCCTGGGCGCCGGAGTCCTTCGACGCCACGGCCTTCGAGGCACTCGCCCCGCTGGCGCAGACCCGGGTCACGGTGCTCTCGGACATCACCGCCAATGTCGACTTCCTCTTCCTCGACGCGCCCGTGGAGGACGAGGCGTCCTGGACGAAGGCGATGAAGCCGGGCGCGGACGCGCTGCTGGCCACGGCCCGTACGAAGATCGCCGAGGCGGAGTGGAACGCCGAGGCGCTCAAGAACGCGGTGCTCGCGGCGGGCGAGGAGCACGGCCTCAAGCTGGGCAAGGCCCAGGCGCCGGTCCGCGTCGCGGTCACGGGCCGCACGGTGGGCCTGCCGCTCTTCGAGTCCCTGGAGATCCTGGGCCGCGAGCGCACCCTGTCCCGGATCGACACGGCGCTGGCGAAGCTGACGTCCTGAGAGTCGTCGCGGGGTACTGTCGGAGTCATGCCGATACGTGCCGTCCTCTGGGACATCGACGACACTCTCTTCGACTACACCAGCGCGGACCGCGCCGGCATGCGGACCCATCTCGCGGCCGAGGGCCTGGCCGACCGATTTCCCACGGTCGACCGGGCCCTCGGGCGTTGGCGGGAGATCACCGATCTGAACTGGGACCGGTTCGCCGCGGGGGAGACGGACTTCCAGGGGCAGCGGCGCGACCGCGTGCGGATGTTCCTCGGGGCCGAGCTGAGCGACGCGGAGGCGGACGCCTGGTTCGAGCGGTACATCGTTCACTTCGAGTCCGCCTGGTCGCTGTTCCCCGACAGTCTCGCCGTGCTCGACGGGCTGGCCGCCGACTACCGGCAGGCCGTCCTGTCCAACTCCAGCCTCCGCAACCAGGACCGCAAGCTCCGTGTCCTGGGGGTACGGGACCACTTCGAGACCGTGCTGTGCGCGGCCGAGCTGGGGGTGGCCAAGCCCGACGCCGCGGCCTTCCACGCCGCCTGTGACGCGCTGGCGCTGGACCCCGGGGAGGTGGCCTACGTGGGCAATGAACCGGACATCGACGCGGGCGGCGCGACGGCCGCGGGGCTCGCCGGCGTCTGGCTGGACCGGGGCGGCCTCGGCGGGCGTCCCGAGCTGATACGGATCACCGATCTCGGCCAGCTTCCCGGCCTGCTGCGGGGCGATACCCGTTTTGGAGCGCTGTCCGCGATCGGGTAATGTTCTTCCTGCGCCGCCCGGGAAAACCGAAAGGTTCGACCGGGAGACGCAAGCCAGACAAACCCCCGCATGGGGGTTCAGTTTTGGTGGGCTATGGTGTAATTGGCAGCACGACGGTTTCTGGTTCCGTTAGTCTAGGTTCGAGTCCTGGTAGCCCAGCGCAGATGTTGTCTGCAACGCCCCCGTTGTGTAGCGGCCTAGCACGCTGCCCTCTCACGGCAGTAGCGCCGGTTCGAATCCGGTCGGGGGTACAGATCCTTCTCTCCGATGTCTTCGGGTCGCACCCGGATACGTCGATGCAGGATCGCTAGGGCCCCCGTTGTGTAGCGGCCTAGCACGCTGCCCTCTCACGGCAGTAGCGCCGGTTCGAATCCGGTCGGGGGTACTGGTCTAAACCACCTATGGGCTATGGTGTAATTGGCAACACGACGGTTTCTGGTTCCGTTGTTCTAGGTTCGAGTCCTGGTAGCCCAGCTGGACTTCGGTCCATGCCCCCGTTGTGTAGCGGCCTAGCACGCTGCCCTCTCACGGCAGTAGCGCCGGTTCGAATCCGGTCGGGGGTACAACAGCAGTACGGAAAGGCCCTTCCGTTCACGGGAGGGCCTTCTCGCTGTTCGCCGCCGCTGCCACCACGCCGTCAACCGCCGCTGTCGAAGGGCCTGTTGGACTCCGCTGCCGCCACTCGCATACGCCGCTCGCATACGGCGATACCGGCCCGGCCGCTGCGACGCTGGAGCGGCCTGCCGGTGGAAGCGGGCAGTGGAACGTACGTCACGGTGAGTACGCCGAGAGCCGGCGGGAGGGGCGGGATCAGCCGCTGCGGCGCAGGGCCTCGCTCAACCGGCCCGCCGCGTCTATCACGGCCTGGGCGTGCATCCGGCCCGGGTGCCTGGTGAGCCGCTCGATCGGTCCGGATACCGAGACCGCCGCGACCACGCGGTTGGAAGGCCCCCGTACCGGCGCGGAGACCGAGGCCACGCCCGGCTCGCGCTCGCCGATCGACTGGGCCCAGCCCCTGCGCCGTACGCCCGAGAGCGCCGTCGCGGTGAACCTGGCCCCCTGGAGACCGCGATGCAGCCGCTCGGGCTCCTCCCAGGCCATCAGGATCTGGGCCGAGGAGCCCGCTTTCATCGTGAGCGTGGAACCGACCGGGACCGTGTCCCGCAGTCCGGAGAGCCGCTCCGCCGCCGCCACGCATATCCGCATGTCGCCCTGGCGCCGGTAGAGCTGCGCGCTCTCGCCGGTCATGTCCCGCAGATGTGTGAGCACGGGCCCGGCCGTGGCCAGCAGACGGTCCTCGCCGGCCGCGGCGGCCAGCTCGGCAAGCCGCGGGCCGAGAATGAACCGGCCCTGCATGTCCCTCGCCACCAGCCGGTGATGTTCCAGTGCCACGGCCAGTCTGTGGGCCGTGGGCCGTGCGAGCCCGGTCGCCGCGACCAGTCCGGCGAGGGTGGCCGGACCGGACTCCAGGGCGCTCAGTACCAGAGCAGCCTTGTCGAGAACGCCGACGCCGCTAGAGTTGTCCATGAAACGATATTCTCGTCTCACTCTGTGAAACGCAAGTTCAATTTCCCAGGGAACTTGCGAACCTGTATGGACGGGCCCGCGGACCGACGGGTCTCCAGTCGACGTCCGGTGCGCGGGGGCGCGGGCGTGGGCCCACATATCTCTAGGAGCGCCGGCTGTGAGAGCCGGTCGGAGGGAAAGCGATGGGTAGGACACTCGCGGAGAAGGTCTGGGACGATCATGTCGTCCGGCGCGCAGAGGGCGAGCCCGACCTCCTCTTCATCGATCTGCACCTGCTGCACGAGGTGACCAGCCCCCAGGCCTTCGACGGCCTCCGCAAGAGCGAGCGCAAGGTCCGGCGGCTCGACCTCACCATCGCGACCGAGGACCACAACACCCCGACCCTCGACATCGACAAGCCCATCGCGGACCCCGTTTCCCGAGTCCAGTTGGAGACGCTGCGCAAGAACTGCGCCGACTTCGGCGTACGGCTGCACCCGCTCGGCGATGTCGAGCAGGGCGTCGTCCATGTCGTGGGGCCGCAGCTGGGGCTCACCCAGCCCGGCACCACCGTGGTCTGCGGTGACAGCCACACCTCCACCCACGGCGCCTTCGGCGCGCTGGCGTTCGGCATCGGCACCAGCCAGGTCGAGCATGTCCTGGCCACCCAGACGCTGCCGCTCGCCCGGCCCAAGACCATGGCGATCACGGTCGAGGGCGAACTGCCCGCCGAGGTCACCGCCAAGGACCTGATCCTCGCGATCATCGCCAGGATCGGCACCGGCGGCGGCCAGGGCTACATCCTCGAATACCGGGGCTCCGCCATCGAGAAGCTCTCGATGGAAGCGCGGATGACCATCTGCAACATGTCCATCGAGGCCGGGGCCAGGGCGGGCATGATCGCCCCCGACGAGACCACCTTCGGCTATCTCAAGGGCCGGGACCACGCCCCCGAGGGCGCGGACTGGGACGCCGCGGTCGCCTACTGGCGGACGCTGCGCACCGACGACGACGCGGTCTTCGACGCCGAGGTCTTCATCGACGCCGCGGAACTGGCCCCGTTCGTCACCTGGGGCACCAACCCCGGCCAGGGGGCCCCGCTCTCCGCCAACGTCCCCGACCCGGCTTCGTACGAGGACGCCTCGGAGCGCCACGCCGCCGAAAAGGCCCTGGAATACATGGGGTTGACCGCAGGGCAGGCGCTGCGCGACATCACGGTCGACACCGTCTTCGTGGGCTCCTGCACCAACGGCCGTATCGAGGACCTGCGCTCGGCGGCCTCGCTGCTCGAAGGCCGCAAAGTCGCCGACGGCGTACGGATGCTGGTGGTCCCCGGTTCGGTACGGGTCGCCCTCCAGGCCGTCGAAGAGGGCCTGGACAAGGTCTTCACCGCCGCGGGAGCGGAGTGGCGGCACGCGGGCTGCTCGATGTGTCTGGGCATGAACCCCGACCAACTCGCCCCCGGTGAGCGCTCCGCGTCCACCTCCAACCGCAACTTCGAGGGCCGGCAGGGCAAGGGCGGCCGTACCCACCTGGTCTCTCCCCAGGTCGCCGCCGCCACCGCCGTGCTGGGGCATCTGGCCTCGCCCGCCGATCTGTCCGACACCGATGCCGGCGCCCGTACGCCCGCTGGAGCGCGATAACCATGGAAGCCTTCACCACCCACACCGGCCGGGCCGTACCGCTGCGCCGCAGCAACGTGGACACCGACCAGATCATCCCCGCCCACTGGCTCAAGAAGGTCACCCGCGACGGCTTCGAGGACGGGCTCTTCGAGGCCTGGCGCAAGGACCCCGAGTTCGTGCTCAACCGCCCCGCGTACGCGGGGGCGACGGTGCTGGTCGCGGGACCGGACTTCGGTACCGGATCGTCCCGTGAACACGCCGTATGGGCCCTGCAGAACTTCGGTTTCAAGGCCGTCATCTCGTCCCGGTTCGCCGATATCTTCCGCGGCAACTCGCTCAAGAACGGTCTGCTGACCGTGGTTCTGGAGCAGCCGGTCGTGGACGCCCTCTGGGCGATCGCGGAGAGCGACCCCACGACGGAGGTCGCCGTGGACCTGGAGCAGCGCCAGGTGCGGGCGACCTCCCCCGACGGAGCAACGCTGACGGCTGATTTCGAGCTTGACGAGAACGCCCGCTGGAGGTTGCTGAACGGGCTCGACGACATCAGTCTCACCCTTCAGAACGAAGCGGACATCGCCGCCTACGAGGCCGCCAGGCCGTCCTTCAAACCGCGCACAATTACCGCCTGAGCAGCGCTTTTCCCCTACTGCACCCCCTGCCTCCTGGCAGGGGGTGCAGTTGCTTGTTGAGCCCCCGTCGGGCGACAACTCGCCCCAGATGGCACAATCGGTGCATGGAACGCGACAGCCAACTCAAGCTCTACGGGTTAGTCGCCGAACAACTCAAAGAAGCGCACGCGAGGGTGCGTGCACTGCAAGTCCCGGATGGCGTACGGATGGCGCTCTCCCGGAAGCTGCTGGTCATCACGGCCGCGGCGAAACATGACCTCCCGGAAGCGGCACGTCGTCTGGACCGCTTGATGAAGGACCTGGACGAGGGTCGATTTCCGGAAGGCGACTGACCTCCGCGGATCTCCGCCAGGTCGACTTCGTTGCGGCACTAGGGTGATTAGCCCGTTTCGTGTTTGATTTGCGGTATATATCTGCCTAACGTGCGAAAAAGCTTGAACACTTTCGTTCTGGCAATGTCTCCGAAGGGGAAGACGTGAACAAGGCGCAGCTCGTAGAAGCGATTGCGGACAAGGTCGGCGGCCGTCAGCAGGCCGCGGACGCGGTGGACGCGGTTCTCGACGCGATCGTCCGCGCGGTGGTCGCGGGAGACCGGGTCTCGGTCACCGGATTCGGTTCGTTCGAGAAAGTCGACCGCCCGGCCCGTTACGCCCGTAACCCGCAGACCGGTGAGCGCGTCCGGGTCAAGAAGACCTCCGTGCCGCGGTTCCGCGCGGGGCAGGGTTTCAAGGACCTGGTCAGCGGCTCGAAGAAGCTCCCGAAGAACGATGTGGCCGTCAAGAAGGCACCCAAGGGCAGCCTCTCGGGCGGTGTTTCCGCCCGTACGACCGTGAAGGCCGCGGCCAAGAAGGCCACCGCCAAGACCGCGGCGGCCCGCAAGACCGCGGTCAAGAAGGTCACCGCGGCCAAGAAGACGGCGGTCAAGAAGACCGCCGCCAAGAAGGCCACGGCGAAGAAGGCCACGCCCGCGAAGAAGACCGCCAAGACGGCGGCGGCCAAGAAGGCCACGGCGAAGAAGACCGCGCCGGCCAAGAAGGCGACGGCCAAGAAGGCCCCCGCGCGAAAGGCCACCGCGCGCACCACCACCGCGAAGAAGACCGCCGCCAGGAAGAAGTAGGCAGCAAGCGGCACAGGGCCACACGCGCCGGGCCGGGCTCCCCTCGGGGAGCCCGGCCCGCGGCGTTGTACGGGGTACGCGGTACGGGAAGGCGCTGGGGCGGCGTGCGGCCGTCAGAGCGTCTGGAGCGTCACCAGCGTGATCCTGAGGGACGCGCCCTCGCCCTCGGTCTCGATCCGGACGCGCTGTCCTGGCCGCAGCAGCCGCAGTCCGCCGGCGTCGAAGGCGGCCGCGTCGAATTCCACCGGGGTGCCGTCGTCCAGCAGCACACTCCCGGCGCGGGTCTCGGAATCGTAGGTGTACGAGGTCGCCTGCATAACCGCAGCGTAGCGGTCCTCCGGGGCCCGCGGAGGCCGTCCTCAGCTCCCCGGCCGGGGAGCGGGCAGCGGGCCGTGCGGTGCGTACCCGCGGGCCGTGTACGGGCCCAGGCCCAGTGCCGCCGCCGCCCGCAGATCATCGCCCGTGTCCACGTCCCGTCGTACGGAATCCACCCCGGTCAGGACTATTTCCACCGCGCCCGAGGACAAATGCCGATGCCGGGAGGGACCGCCGAAAGCCGGATTCAATTCGGCACCGGGCGCGGCCGTGAGCAATGTCGTACCGATTTCGGCGGCATCCGCGAGAAAGGCGCGCGGAAATTCCTCCGCGGCGGAGAGCACCCGCGCCAGTTCCGCGGGCCGCAGTGCCGGCAGATCCGCGTTGAGCGCCGCCACGGCTGCCCGTGGCCTGACCGCCCTGACGGCCCGCGCGCCATGTGCCAGCGCCGCGTTGAGACCATTCGCCGGGGCGTCCGGCACGATGCGCGCCCCCAGCTCGGCCAGTTCCGCGCTCGCCGTCGGATCGTCCGTGACGACCACCACATCCCGGACCACCGGGCTGGCCAGCGCGGCTGCCACGGTGTCCTGCGCGAACGCCAGGGCGAGCCGCGGACGCAGGGCGTCGCCCGCCGCCCCCGCGAGCCTGCTCTTGGCCAGCCGGAGCGGTTTGAGGGGAACGACCAGAGACCAGCGAGCGGTCGCGTCGGTGTTCGTGGCGAACTCTCCGTCCATGCTGTGGCGGCCCAGGTGTATCCGCCCTCTATTGTGGCCCGGCACCGTCCCGGCCCACAGAGGCGGCCCCGGAGACGGGGCGTACGGTGTTCTCGACAGAGCAGGGGCCCGGGGCCACACTTGACCCCCGGCAGCCGGGCAATGAGCCGGGCGACAGGAGAAAGGTGTCCGAGTGTCCCGCCGCAGAATCGGCTTCTGGTACCGCCTTGCGGCGGCCATCGCGAAACCGCCGCTGATCGTGCTGCTCAAGCGGGACTGGAAGGGTGCGGAGCACATTCCGGCACACGGCGGATTCATTACCGCCGTGAACCACAATTCGCATCTCGACCCGTTCGCGTACGCGCACTTCCAGTACAACACAGGCCGCGTTCCGCGCTTCCTCGCCAAGCACGGCCTATTCACCAAGGGATTCATCGGGGCCGTGATGCGCGGCACCGGCCAGATCCCCGTCTACCGCGAGACCAGCGACGCGCTGAGCGCCTTCCGCGCCGCCATCGACGCCGTCGAGCGCGGCGAGTGCGTGGCCTTCTACCCCGAGGGCACCATCACCCGCGACCCCGGGCAGTGGCCCATGACCGCCAAGACCGGTGTCGCCAGGGTCGCCCTCCAGACCAAGTGCCCGGTCATCCCCATCGCGCAGTGGGGCGCCAACCTGCTGCTGCCGCCGTACGCGAAGAAGCCGAACCTCCTCCCGCGCAAGACGCACCATGTGCTCGTCGGACCGCCCGTGGACCTGGCGCGTTACTACGGCAGGGACATCACGCCCGAATTGCTGCGTGAGGTCACCGAGGTCATCATGGCCGCGATCACGGAACTGCTCTCCGAACTGCGCGGGGAGCCGGTGCCCACGGCCGCGTACGACCATCGCAAGGCCAGGGCGGAACAGCGGCGCAAGGCCGCGGAAGAGGGGTCGAAGTGACGCGGGTCGCGGTCTTCGGAGCGGGGTCATGGGGCACGGCGTTCGCCATGGTCCTCGCCGACGCGGGATGCGAGGTGACGGTCTGGGGCCGCCGCCGGGAGGTCGCCGACGCGATCAACACCACGCGCACCAACCCGGACTACCTGCCCGGCTTCGAACTGCCCATGGGCGTACGGGCCACCACCGACCCCGCGGAGGCGGCGCGCGGCGCCGAGTTCACGGTGCTCACCGTGCCCTCGCAGACGCTGCGCGGCAATCTCGCCGAGTGGGCGACCGTACTGCCCGCCGACACCGTGCTCGTCTCGCTGATGAAGGGCGTCGAACTCGGCACGGCCAAGCGCATGAGCGAGGTGATCGAGGAGGTCGCCAAGGCACCGGCGGAGCGGGTCGCCGTGATCACCGGCCCCAACCTCGCCAAGGAGATCGCCGGACGGATGCCCGCCGCCGCCGTCGTCGCGTGCCGGGACGAGGACGTGGCGCGCCGCCTCCAGGCCGCCTGCCACACCTCGTACTTCCGCCCGTACACCAACACCGACGTCGTCGGCTGTGAACTCGGCGGCGCGGTCAAGAACGTCATCGGTCTCGCCGTCGGAATCGCCGACGGCATGGGCCTCGGCGACAACACCAAAGCCTCCCTGATGACCCGGGGCCTCGCGGAGACCACCCGGCTCGGCCTCGCCATGGGCGCCGATCCGCACACCTTCTCCGGCCTCGCCGGCATGGGCGATCTGATCGCCACCTGCTCCTCGCCGCTCTCCCGCAACCACACCTTCGGTACCAACCTCGGCCGCGGGATGACCCTCCAGGAGACCATCGCGGTCACCAAGCAGACCGCGGAGGGCGTCAAATCCTGTGAGTCCGTGCTGGACCTCGCCCGCCGCCACGGCGTCGACATGCCGCTCACGGAGACGGTGGTGGACATCGTGCACAACGGCAAGCCGCCGCTCGTCGCGCTCAAGGAACTGATGTCGCGCAGCGCCAAGCCCGAGCGCAGCTGACCCCGCGACCGCCGCCGCGACCGACTCCGCCGCCGACTCCGGGCGGCGGTCTCTGACTCGGCCGCGACCAACGCTGACTCGGGCGCTACCAACAGGTACTCTCATCGCGATATGAGCAGCGAGAACTCCCCCCAGAGCCCTGAGCAGCAGCTCCGCAAGCCGCGCGTGGCCGTCGTCTTCGGCGGACGGAGCTCCGAGCACGCCATTTCCGTGGTCACGGCCGGGGCCGTACTGCGGTCCATCGACCGGACGAAGTACGACGTCCTGCCCATCGGAATCACCACCGACGGCCGCTGGGCGCTCACCGCCGACGATCCGGAGCGGATGGCCATCGCCGACCGCGCGCTGCCGAGCGTCGACCAGATCGCCGAGTCGACCGACGGCGGCGTCGTACTCTCCGTCGACCCGGGCAACCGCGAGGTCGTCTACAGCGAGCCGGGTTCCGTACCCAAGGCGCTGGGCGAGGTCGATGTCGTCTTCCCCGTACTGCACGGCCCGTACGGAGAGGACGGCACCCTCCAGGGCCTGCTGGAACTCTCCGGTGTCCCGTACGTCGGCGCGGGCGTCCTCGCCTCCGCCGTCGGGCAGGACAAGGAGTACATGAAGCGGGTGTTCACCTCCTTCGGGCTGCCCGTCGGCCCGTATCTGGTGATCCGCCCCCGCGAATGGGAGCAGGGACCCGAAGGAGCCAAGGGCGCCGCCGCCCGCGAGAAGATCGTCGACTTCGCCGCGGAGCACGGCTGGCCGCTCTTCGTGAAGCCCGCCCGCGCCGGATCCTCCATGGGGATCACCAAGGTCGAGGACGCCTCGGGGCTGGACGAGGCGATCACCGAGGCCCAGCGCCACGACCCCAAGATCCTGGTGGAGTCGCTGCTGCGGGGCCGCGAGATCGAGTGCGGGGTGCTGGAGTTCGAGGATGGCCCGCGCGCCAGCGTGCCCGCGGAGATCCCGCCGGTCACGGCGCACGACTTCTACGACTTCGAGGCCAAGTACATCGACTCGGCCACCGGCCTGGTGCCCGCGCCCCTCACCGAGGAGCAGACGGCCGAGGTGCGGCGGCTCGCCGTCGAGGCGTTCGAGGCCGCCTCCTGCGAGGGCCTGGTCCGCGCGGACTTCTTCCTCACCGAGGACGGCGAGTTCGTCATCAACGAGATCAATACGCTGCCGGGCTTCACGCCCATCTCGATGTTCCCGCGGATGTGGCAGGAGAGCGGCGTCGGTTACCCGGAGCTGATCGACCGGCTGATCCAGGCGGCGCTGCGCCGGCCGACCGGGCTGCGCTGACGCCCGTACCGGAGCCCCGTCGGGGCCGTGCCGGGCGCCTGGCGGTCACAGACTGGACGGAATCGTCTTCTTGACCGGCGCGGCCAGCTCGGCGAGCGGCGTGGAGTCATGCGTGAACCGTTCGTCCATGGTGACCTCCACATACGTCTCGCGGTACGTGGTCGTGAAGCGGGGCCCCGAGTCCCGTTCCTCCAGCATCCAGTTGACGCCGTTCGCCTCCACCGCGTCCGACTGGGCATCGTTCATCCCCTCGGGCCGGGGGACACCGCAGCGCAGTACGATCGCGGCGTCCCCCCACCCGGCGGTCAGTTCGGAAGACGGCTCGGGATCGGCCCGGCCGAGGTCGGAAAGGGTCTTCGGCAGCTCCTTGTGGAGAGCCCGGCACAGCGCTGCCTCCTTGGCGGGCGGAGTGGGAACCGCGACCGACATCGACGTGCCGGCGGAGGAACAGCCCGCCACCGCCGCCACCACAACGACGGCGGACAGGCGGACGAGCGGACGGCCGGATAGCCTGCGGCGGAACGGCGGGCGACAGGAGATGGTCACCGGCCAAGGGTAGACGGGGGCTACAAGTGCACGACCGGGCAGGTCAGGGTGCGGGTGATGCCTTCCACTTGCTGGATTTTCGCGACCACCATGCGCCCCAGCTCATCGACGGTGTCCGCCTGAGCGCGCACGATCACGTCATAGGGACCGGTGACGTCCTCGGCCTGGATAACTCCCGGAATCTTGGCGATGGTCTCGGCGACGGTCGTCGCCTTGCCCACCTCGGTCTGGATAAGGATGTACGCCTGTACCACGGAACCTCCAGGGCGGCCACGAGGATCATGTGGGGGAAAGAGACGCCACGGTATCGCGTCGCCGAGTGCGGCGGGGAGACCCGGGTCCCGGGTGGCGCCCGCGGGGTGGCGTACGGAAGACGAAGTTGACGCGACTCACGACGGTACCGACAGCAGTGAAGGACCGCGACCGCGCGTGCGGCCCGGTGATGACAGAGAGGGGAGTCTCGGTGAAGGGAACCGTGGGCGAGTTGGGGGAGTTCGGTCTCATCAGGGAACTCACCTCCCGGCTCACCACCACCCCGGCGGTCCGGCTCGGGCCGGGCGACGACGCCGCGGTCGTGGCCGCGCCCGACCGCAGGGTCGTGGCGAGTACGGACCTGTTGCTGGAGGGGCGGCACTTCCGCCGTGACTGGTCGACGGCCTACGACGTCGGCCGGAAGGCCGCCGCGCAGAACCTCGCCGATATCGCGGCGATGGGCGCGGTCCCCACGGCGCTGCTCCTCGGCCTCGTCGTCCCGGCCGAACTCCCGGTCACCTGGCCCACCGAGCTGATGGACGGTATTCGCGACGAGTGCCAGGTCGCCGGCGCGGCCGTGGTCGGCGGAGATGTCGTACGCGGCGACACGATCACCATCGCCATCACCGCGCTGGGCGATCTCCGCAACCACGAGCCGGTCACCCGGTCCGGCGCCCGGCCGGGCGATGTCATCGCCTACACCGGCTGGTTGGGCTGGTCGGCGGCCGGGCACGCGGTGCTCTCACGCGGCTTCCGCTCGCCCCGCGCCTTCGTGGAGGCCCACCGCCGACCGGAACCGCCGTACCACGCGGGTCCGGCGGCGGCCGGGCTCGGTGCCACCGCCATGACGGACGTCAGCGACGGACTCGTCGCGGATCTGGGGCATATCGCGGAGGCCAGCAAGGTCCGTATCGATCTGCGCGCAGGTCTGATCGACATCCCCTCGCAGATGAACGACATCGGCCAGGCGGTCGGGATCGACCCGCTCCAGTGGGTGCTGACGGGCGGCGAGGATCACGCCATCGTCGCCACGTTCCCGCCGGACGTGAAGCTGCCGGCCCGCTGGAAGGTGATCGGTGAGGTGCTCAACCCGTCCGCGCTGCCGCAGGTGACGGTCGACGGGGCACCCTGGAACCGCAAGGGCGGCTGGGACCACTTCGGGGACATCGAGGACGCCCAGTAGATTCGGCACCATGCCGACAGCTGAGCGAACAACGCCACCGTCCGTGCCACCGCGCGTGCTCACCGTCGCCGGATCGGACTCCGGCGGCGGCGCGGGCATCCAGGCGGATCTGAAGACGATGCTGGCGTTCGGCGTGCACGGCATGAGCGTGCTCACGGCGGTCACGGCACAGAACTCCACGGGCGTGCACGGCGCCTGGGAGCTGCCCGTGGCGGCCGTACGCGCCCAGTACCGCGCGGTCGTCGACGACATCGGCGTCCAGGCGGTGAAGACCGGCATGCTCTCCTCCGCCGAACTGGTCGCGGCCGTCGCGGAACTGCTCGCCGGGACCGACGCCCCCGTGGTCGTGGACCCGGTCGGGGTCTCCAAGCACGGCGATCCACTGCTGGCCGCCTCGGCGCTGGACGGCGTACGGACGAGGCTGTTGCCGGTCGCGACCGTCGCCACCCCCAATCTGGACGAGGTGGCCCAGCTCACCGGCGTACGGGTGGAGGACGAGACGGGGCTGCGGCGCGCGGCCGGCGCCGTACTCGAATTCGGGCCCCGCTGGGCGCTGATCAAGGGCGGGCATCTGCCCGGGGACGCGGTCGATCTGCTGACCGACGGCGTCGAGGAACACTGGCTGCGCGCACCGCGCCACGACAACCGGCACACCCACGGCACGGGCTGCACCTACGCGTCGGCGATCGCCTCGGGCCTGGCCCGGGGGCAGGACGTGGTGGCGGCCGTGCGGGCGGCCAAGGAGTATGTGACGGGCGCGATCGCGCACGGCTTCGCGCTGGGCGCGGGGATAGGCCCGGTGGATCACGGGTGGCGCTTGCGCTGACGGCGCCGCTCGACGCCGACATGACGACGGGCCCCGGCACCGGCACGGGCCGCGGCCCCGGCATGGCAAAAAAGCCGGTCCACCGAGGTGGACCGGCTCTTCAAGGCAACCGCAGGGGCTGCGCTACGACGCAGGCGTCAGCGCGAGACCTTGCCGGCCTTGATGCACGATGTGCAGACGTTGAGCCGCTTCGGCGTCCGACCGACCACGGCACGCACGCGCTGGATGTTCGGGTTCCAGCGACGGGACGTACGGCGGTGCGAGTGCGAAATGTTGTTGCCGAAGCCCGGCCCCTTGCCGCAGACGTCGCAGTTGGCAGCCACGGGTCACTCCAAAGACTTCAGATGCTCGTACAGAGATATCCGGCGTGCCGGGAATCAGTGACTCATGTGGCGTTGCCGGGGGATTGGCCCGACTCTCATCGGGCAACCGCAGCAGCATACAACGCCTGCCTCGGTACAAGAAAACTACCATGACGGCCAGCGGCTCCGTTCCGTCAGGTTGGCCCGCTGTTCGCCTCCCGTCCCCGGGCTACCCTGCGTGCAGCCCGCATCACGGCCGCTCAAGGAGGACCCTCAGGTGCCGCAGACCCTCGACGCAGCAGCGGTACGGAGCTGGTGCTCGCTGGCGCTGGAGGCCCTGGGCCGGGAGCGCGAGGAGATCGACGCGATCAATGTCTATCCGGTCGCGGACGGTGACACCGGCACCAATCTCTATCTGACCGTGGAGTCGGCGGCGCAGGCGGTCGAGGCCGTCTTCGCGGCCCATGAGACCGGTGCGTCCGTGCCCGCGCCCGCCGATGCCGTACGGGCCATGGCGCACGGCGCGCTGCTCGGTGCCCGGGGGAACTCCGGGACGATCCTGGCGCAGCTGCTGCGCGGGATGGCGGAGGTACTGGCGGACCCGGCGCCGACGGATACCGCGGGGGCCGAAGGAACACGGCTCGCACCGGCGCTGCGGCGGGCCGCGGCACTGGCCCGCGAGGCCGTCGCGCATCCCGTCGAGGGCACGATCCTCAGCGTGGCCTCCGCCGCGGCGGAAGCGGCGGAGGCGGCGGAGGCGGCGGAACGGAGCGGGGCGGCGGACGCGGGTGCCACCGTACGCGCGGCGTACGCGGGCGCACGCGCCGCGCTCGCGGCCACCCCCGACCAACTGCCCGTGCTCGGACGCGCGGGTGTCGTCGACGCCGGCGGGCGCGGGCTGCTCGCCGTCCTCGGCGCCCTGGTCCGGTCCCTCACGGGCGAGACACCGGCCGCCTTCCCGATGGGCAGGCGCCGGTACGCGGACCCGGCCGCGGTCGAGTCGGCGATCGGGTCCTGCGCCCCCGAAGGCGGGCCCGCCTTCGAGGTGATCTATCTGCTGGAGGCGGACGACCGCGCCGTGGCGCGGCTCCGGACCCGGCTCGACGGGCTGGGGGACTCCCTGGTCGTCGTCGGCGGCGACGGGCTGTGGAACGTACACGTCCATGTCGACGACGCGGGCGCCGCCGTGGAGGCCGGGGTCGAGGCCGGACGCCCGTACCGCATCCGCATCAGCCACTTCGGCGCCGCCACCGAGGAACCGCCGGAGCGGGTTCAGCGGGCCGTCGTCGCGGTGGTCCCGGGAGAAGGGCTCGCGGGATTGTGCGCCGAGGCCGGCGCGACGACCGTGCTCGCGCGCCCCGGGGAGCCGCCCGCCAGCGGGGAACTGGTCGAGGCGATCCGGCGGGCCCACGCGCGCGAGGTGGTGCTCCTGCCGAACGACGCGGCGCTGCGGCACACCGCCGCCGCGGCCGCAGAACAGGCACGTACCGAGGGCGTACGGGTCGCCCTCATCCCGACCAGGGCCGCCGTCCAGGGCATCGCGGCGCTCGCCGTCCACCAGCCGGACCGCCGTTTCGACGAGGACGTGGTCGCCATGACCACCGCGGCCGGCGCCACCCGCTACGCCGAACTGGCCGTCGCCGAACGGCAGTCCTGGACCATGGCGGGTATCTGCCAGGCCGGGGACGTCCTCGGCCTGATCGACGGGGACGTGGCGGTGATCGGCGCCGATCTCACCGCCACCGCGGAGGCGGTGCTCTCCCGGATGCTGGCGGCCGGCGGCGAACTGGTGACGCTGGTGCTCGGCGACGAGCTGCCCGACGCGCTCGCCGACCGTCTGGAGACCTACGTACGGGACGGCCATCTGGCCGTCGACACCGTGGTCTACCGGGGCGGCAGACAGTCCGTTCCGCTGCTCATCGGCGTGGAGTAGCAGCCTGTCAGTGGCGTGGTGTGCAATGGATCGCGTGTCCGCGCTGGATGAACCCCTCAAGAAGACGCTCGGCCCCGCCACCGCGAAGGTGATGGCCGAACACCTCGACCTGCACACCGTCGGCGATCTGCTGCACCACTACCCCAGGCGGTACGAGGAGCGCGGCCAGCTCACCAAGCTGGCCGATCTGCCGCTGGACGAGGACGTCACGGTGGTCGCGCAGGTCGCCGACTCCCGGATCATGACGTTCAACCACGGCCGGGGCCAGCGTCTGGAGATCACGCTCACCGACGGCAGCGGCCGGCTCCAACTGGTCTTCTTCGGCAGGGGAATCCACAAGCCGCACAAGGAGCTGCCGCCGGGCAGCCGAGGGATGTTCGCGGGCAAGGTGTCCGTCTTCAACCGCAAGCTCCAGCTCGCGCATCCCACCTATGTGCCGCTGGGCAGGGCGACCGCCGACGACGGGACCACGGAGGACACCGCGCAGGCCGTGGACGCCTTCGCGGGCAGACTGATCCCGATCTACCCGGCCTGCAAGGGGCTGGAGTCCTGGAAGATCACCAAGGCCGTCGACGCGGTCCTGCCCAGAGCCGCGGAGGCCGTCGATCCGCTGCCGCCCGCGCTGCGCGAGGGCCGTGGATTCGCCTCGCTGCCCGAGGCGCTGCTCAAGGTCCACCGGCCCGAGAGCCGGGCCGACATCGAATCCGCCAGACAGCGGCTGAAGTGGGACGAGGCGTTCGTCCTCCAGATCGCGCTGGCCCGGCGGCGGTACGCGGACGCGCAGCTGCCCGCCGTCGCCCGCAGGCCCGTGCCCGACGGACTGCTCGACGCCTTCGACGCCGACCTGCCCTTCACCCTCACCGACGGCCAGCAGAAGGTCACCGGCGAGATCTTCGCGGATCTCGCCACCGAACACCCCATGCACCGGCTGCTCCAGGGCGAGGTCGGCTCGGGCAAGACGCTGGTCGCGCTCCGGGCGATGCTCGCGGTCGTCGACGCTGGCGGTCAGGCCGCCATGCTGGCGCCCACGGAAGTGCTCGCCCAGCAGCACCACCGTTCGATCACGGAAATGATGGGCGAGCTGGCCCAGGGAGGCATGCTCGGCGGCGCCGAGCACGGCACCAAGGTCGTCCTGCTCACCGGCTCGATGGGCATGGCCGCGCGGCGTCAGGCGCTGCTCGATCTGGTCACAGGCGAGGCCGGGATCGTGATCGGTACGCACGCGCTGATCGAGGACAAGGTGCGCTTCCACGACCTCGGACTGGTCGTGGTGGACGAGCAGCACCGCTTCGGCGTGGAGCAGCGCGACGCGCTCCGCTCCAAGGGCAAGCAGCCCCCGCATCTGCTGGTCATGACGGCCACACCCATTCCCCGTACGGTCGCGATGACCGTCTTCGGCGATCTGGAGACCTCCGTCCTCGACCAGCTCCCGGCGGGCCGCTCGCCGATCGCCAGCCATGTGGTGCCCGCCCAGGACAAGCCGCACTTCCTCGCCCGCGCCTGGGAGCGGGTGCGGGAAGAGGTCGGAAAGGGACATCAGGCGTATGTCGTCTGCCCCCGGATCGGAGACGACGAGGAGGACGACAAGGCGAAGGGGAAGACGAAGCCGTCCAAGGAGGACGAGGCCGAGAAGCGGCCCCCGCTCGCGGTCGTGGAGGTCGCCGGGCAGCTCAGCGGGGGACCGCTCCAGGGGTTGCGCGTCGAGACCCTGCACGGGCGGATGCAGCCGGACGACAAGGACGCCGTGATGCGCCGCTTCGCCGCGGGCGAGGTGGACGTGCTCGTCGCGACCACGGTCATCGAGGTCGGTGTGAACGTCCCCAACGCCACCGCCATGGTGATCATGGACGCGGACCGGTTCGGCGTCTCCCAACTGCACCAGCTGCGCGGACGCGTCGGCCGCGGCTCGGCCCCCGGCCTCTGTCTGCTGGTCACGGACATGCCCGAGGCGAGCCCGGCCAGGGCCCGGCTGGGCGCGGTCGCTGCCACGCTCGACGGCTTCGAGCTCTCCCGTATCGACCTCGAACAGCGCCGTGAGGGCGATGTCCTCGGCCAGGCCCAGTCCGGGGTCCGCTCGTCGCTGCGGATGCTCGCGGTCATCGAGGACGAGGAGATCATCGCCGCCGCCCGGGAGGAGGCCGCGGCTGTGGTCGCCGAGGATCCGGAGCTGACGGGCTCCCCGGAGCTGCGTACGGCGCTGGACGCCCTGCTGGACACCGAACGCGAGCAGTACCTCGACAAGGGCTGACCCGCCGGACCGGCCGGACCCGGCCACGGGCACCGGACCCGCCATGTCGCACCGGAAGCGGCCACGGGCACCGGACCCCGGCATGTCGCACGGGACCCGGCCATGTCGCACCGGGCCGGGCCCGCTCGGGACGTACGCCATATCGTGGGGACAGAGCCATTCTTCGAGCTCCGCGTCCACCCGTACCCGACCGACCGCCCACGACCCCATCGAACCGAGGACCCGACTCCCATGACCCGCGTGATCGCCGGTGCCGCCGGCGGACGCCGTCTCGCCGTACCGCCGGGCACCGGCACCCGCCCCACCTCCGACCGGGCGCGTGAGGGCCTTTTCTCCAGCTGGGAATCGCTCCTCGGCCCCCTCGAAGGCATCCGGATCGCCGATCTGTACGCGGGATCCGGCGCCGTGGGCCTGGAGGCGCTCTCCCGCGGCGCCGCGCACGCCCTGCTCGTCGAGGCGGACCCGCGCGCCGCCCGGACCGTCCGTGCGAACGTCGCGACGCTCGGGCTTCCCGGCGCGGAGGTCCGTACCGGCAAAGCGGAGCAGATCGTCCTGGGTCCGGTCCCCGACACCCCCTACGACCTGGTCTTCCTCGATCCGCCGTACGCCGTCACCGACGACGATCTTCGGGAGATTCTGCTCACACTCCGCACCAGGGGCTGGCTCGGCGCCGCCGCCGTCGCCACCGTGGAACGCAGCACCAGAGGTGGGGAGTTCGACTGGCCGGAGGGTTTCGAGCCGTTGCGGTCCCGTCGCTACGGCGAGGGGACGCTTTGGTACGGTCGCGCCGCCTCTACGAGTGAAGACGCACCATGACCGGACCGGAGAGCGAGGGAATCAAGTTGCGCCGCGCCGTCTGTCCGGGGTCCTTCGACCCCATCACCAATGGACATCTCGACATCATCGCCCGCGCCTCCAAGCTGTACGACGTCGTACATGTCGCGGTAATGATCAACCAGTCCAAGAAGGGGCTGTTCACGATCGAGGAGCGGATCGATCTGATCCGCGAGGTCACCGCCGAGTTCGGCAATGTGGAGGTCGAGGCCTTCCACGGGCTGCTCGTCGACTTCTGCAAGCAGCGCGACATCCCCGCCATCGTCAAGGGGCTGCGCGCCGTCAGCGACTTCGACTACGAACTCCAGATGGCTCAGATGAACAACGGGCTCTCGGGGGTCGAGACGCTGTTCGTCCCCACCAACCCCACCTACAGCTTCCTCTCCTCCTCCCTGGTCAAAGAGGTCGCGACCTGGGGCGGAGACGTCTCCCACCTGCTGCCCGAGGCCGTCCACTCGGCCCTGATGACGCGCCTCGGCGAGCGCTGAGGAACTGACGGCCCGTCATCCGGTGTCGGACGGGCTCGAACTGGCCGTACAGTCGTTGCGTCCGTCTCCAAACCAGCTGAGAGAGTGGCGAGCACACGGTGGACGTACAGAAGAAGCTCGACGAGATCGTCGACACGGTGGGCAACGCCCGCTCCATGCCCATGTCGGCGTCCTGCGTGGTGAACCGCGCCGAGCTGCTCGCCATGCTGGAAGAGGTACGGGAAGCGCTCCCGGGCTCGCTGGCCCAGGCCCAGGAGCTGATCGGCGGCCGGGAGCAGCTGGCCGAGCAGGCCCGCCAGGAGGCCGAGCGCATCATCGAGGCGGCGCACGCCCAGCGCTCCGGGCTGATCTCCGACACCGCGGTCGCCCGGCAGTCCCAGGAGGAGGCCGACCGCATCCTCGCGGAGGCCCGCAGGGACGCCGAGGAGATCCGAGCCGAGGCCGACGACTACGTCGACTCCAAGCTCGCCAACTTCGAGGTCGTCCTCACCAAGACCATCGGCTCCGTCGACCGGGGCCGCGAGAAGCTGCTCGGCCGCGCCCCCGGCGGTGACGACGACGATGCCCCCGAGTACAGCGACGACCCCGGCACCCTGATCCGGCGGGCCGACGAGTACATCGACACCAAGTTCGGCGCCTTCGAGGCCGTTCTGTCCAAGACCCTCGAAGCGGTCGGCCGCGGCAGGCAGAAACTCCACGGCCGCACCGACTCGGACGATCTGGGCGCCCACATGGCCGCCCAGGACGCGGCCGGCCCCCAGGGGCGCACCAGCGACGCGGACTATCTGGCGGACCTCGCGGGGGACCCCCGGGAAGGCGTCCAGCAGCCCGTGGTGGCGCAGCAGCCCCCCGTACCGGTCCAGCAGCCCTACGCCGAGCCCGCGTACCCGCAGACACCGCCCCAGGCCCAGCCAGTGCCCCAGTACGCCGAGGCCGGCTACCAGGACAGCGCGTACGCCGCGGACGCCGGCTACGGCGGCTACCAGCAGCAGGACGCGTACGGCTACCAGCAGGACCCGTACGCGTACCAGCAGCAGGGCTACGGCCAGGACCAGGGCCAGGGGCAGGGTCAGGAGCAGGGCCACGGCCAGGCGCAGGTGTACGACCCGAACTACGGCTGGCAGCAGCAGCCCGAGGGCCGGCCCCAGCAGCACGCGCTGCCCCCGGCCCACGAGCCGCGCAGCACCCTCGACGAGACCAGCCTCTTCGACACCAGCATGATCGACATCGAGCAGCTGCGCCGGTACGAGCAAGGACGCTGAGACCACCGGCCGGGGGCGCCGGGACCGGGCGCCCGGGCCGGTGGCCGCCGAGAGACCGGATTGGGCCTACGGCGGCCGGTCCAGTACCCTGGCTCTTCGGCCGCGTGCATGTCCGCGACCCATGCCGCCCGCTCGCTCTCGCGACGGTGGCGGCCCCCCAACGATCCGAAAGCGGGAAAAGCCCTGAACGCGCGCCTCGACCACCGCGACCCCCTCGTGTTCGACACACACGAGCTGGGGCGGCGTCCTGGTGCGCTCCAGAAGCTGACCCGCTCGGTACCCGCCCCCAAGGACTTCGGTATCGCGGGGGTGATCGGGACGCCCGAGGGCGCGCCCGTGGAGCTCGCCCTCCGTCTCGAATCCGTCATGGAGGGGGTCCTCGTCACGGGCACCGCCCGTGCGGTGGCCGAGGGGGAGTGCGTAAGGTGTCTGGAGCCGCTCAGCCAGGAAGTGGCGGCGGACTTCCAGGAGATGTTCTCGTACCACGACGCCGATGACCGGGGCCGCGCCCGTGCGGAGCCGGCCGCTGACGCCGAGTACAGCGAGGACGACGACAGACTCTTCGTCGAAGATGGCCTGTTCGATCTCGAACCGGTGCTGCGTGACGCGGTGGTACTCGCACTGCCGATGCAGCCGGTGTGCCGGGAGACCTGTGCCGGTCTGTGTTCCACATGTGGGATCAGGCTGGACGAGAACCCGGACCACCACCACGACGCCGTCGACATCCGTTGGGCGGCACTGCAGGGACTCGCCGAGACCGTCAAGGACGGCGAGAAGGACAACATGGGCGGCGCCGAAGCGGGCGTCGACGAGAAGCAGGAGAAGTAGCCGTGGCTGTTCCGAAGCGGAAGATGTCGCGCAGCAACACGCGCCACCGCCGGTCGCAGTGGAAGGCTGCGGTCCCCACCCTGGTTTCGTGCGAGCGTTGCCAGGAGCCGAAGCTGCAGCACATCGCGTGCCCGAGCTGCGGCACCTATAACAAGCGCCAGGTCCTCGAGGTCTGAGCGGCTGGTGAGAGGCTCAATGTCTGAACTGTCCCATGCCAAGAAGCAGACAGACAATGTCAGCACAGCCTCGTCCCACACGCTTCTGGAAGGGCGGCTCGGGTATCAGCTCGAGACCGCCCTTCTGGTGCGTGCGCTGACCCATCGTTCGTTCGCGTACGAGAACGGCGGTCTGCCCACCAACGAGCGGCTCGAATTCCTCGGGGATTCGGTGCTCGGTCTGGTGGTCACGGACACGCTGTACCGCACCCACCCCGATCTGCCTGAAGGCCAGTTGGCCAAATTGCGGGCCGCGGTGGTCAATTCGCGTGCGCTTGCGGAAGTGGGCCGCGGCCTCGAACTCGGCTCCTTCATCCGGCTCGGCCGGGGCGAAGAGGGCACGGGCGGCCGGGACAAGGCGTCCATCCTCGCCGACACCCTTGAAGCGGTGATCGGCGCTGTCTATCTCGACAAGGGCCTCGACGCGGCGTCCGAGCTGGTGCACCGGCTCTTCGACCCGCTGATCGAGAAGTCCTCGAATCTCGGGGCCGGCCTGGACTGGAAGACCAGTCTCCAGGAGCTGACCGCGGCGGAGAGTCTCGGTGTGCCCGAGTATCACGTCACGGAAACAGGCCCGGACCACGAGAAGACCTTCACCGCTGCCGCCCGCGTCGGTGGTGTCTCGTACGGCACCGGCACCGGCCGCAGCAAGAAGGAAGCGGAGCAGCAGGCGGCGGAGTCCGCCTGGCGGGCCATCCGGACCGCGGCGGACGAACGCGAGGCGGCGGGGAAGACCGACGCCGGCTCCGGCGTTGACGTGAAGGACGGCGTCGACGCCAAGGCGGAAGACACCGAGGCGGAGGACGCCACGGCCGTCGATGCCACGTCTGTCCAGGCGACGTCTGTCCAGGCCACGTCTGAAGGGGACGCCGACACCTCTTCAGCTTCCTCGGAGCAGACTCCCGCGGACACCGCCAACGCCTGAGCGTTCGTGCTCTCTCCTTCCGGGTGCGCCCCTCGCGTCGTCGTACGGCATGAGGGGCGCACTCGTTACGGTCCCCTCACCCCCAGGAGCCTTCCGTGCCCGAGCTGCCCGAGGTCGAAGTCGTCCGGCGTGGACTCGAACGCTGGGTCAGCGGCCGGACCGTCGCCGAGACCGAGGTGCTGCATCCGCGCGCGGTACGGCGGCACACCGCGGGCGGCGCCGACTTCGCGGCCCAGCTCAAGGGGCACACCATCGGTACGGCACGCCGGCGCGGCAAGTACCTGTGGCTGCCCCTCGCCGACACGGACGCCTCGATCCTCGGCCACCTCGGGATGAGCGGCCAGCTGCTGGTCCAGCCGGAGAGCGCGCCCGACGAGAAGCATCTGCGCATCCGGATCCGCTTCGCCGACACCCTCGGGACCGAGCTGCGCTTCGTCGACCAGCGCACCTTCGGCGGGCTCTCGCTCCACGAGAACACCCCCGACGGACTGCCCGATGTCATCGCGCACATCGCCAGGGATCCGCTGGACCCCGCTTTCGACGAGGCCGCCTTCCTCACCGCGCTGAAGCTGCGCCGTACGACGGTCAAGCGCGCCCTGCTCGACCAGTCGCTGATCAGTGGCGTCGGCAATATCTACGCCGACGAGGCGCTGTGGCGCGGCCGTCTCCACTACGAACGCCCCACGGCCACCCTGCCCCGGCCACGCGCCACGGAACTGCTCGGGCATGTACGGGACGTGATGAACGCGGCCCTCGATGTCGGCGGCACCAGCTTCGACAGCCTGTACGTCAATGTGAACGGCGAATCGGGATACTTCGACCGGTCGCTGGACGCGTACGGACGGGAGGACCAGCCGTGCCGGCGCTGTGGGACACCGATCCGCCGACGGCCCTGGATGAACCGGTCCAGCTACTTCTGTCCGCGCTGTCAGCGGGCTCCGCGCGTCGTGTCATAACGCTCCCGCGCCGAGATCACCTCGGACATCCGCCCCTCCACCAGCTGGATCAGCCCGAGCAGCCGCTCGGCGACGTCCCGGCCCAGCGGAGTCAGCTCGTAATCCACCCACGGCGGATTGACCGGCCGCGCCTCGCGCAGCACCAGGCCGTCCCGCTCCAGCGCGTGCAGGGTCTGGGAGAGCATCTTCTCGCTCACGCCGTCGACGCGCCGCCGCAGTTCGTTGAAGCGGAGGCGGCTCTCGTCGTTCTCGTGGCTCTCGTACAGGGCGGTGAGCGTCAGGCCGCCCCAGCGGCCCGTCACATGCTCCAGCGTGGTGCGCGAGGGGCACTGCCGGGAGAAGACATCGAAGGCGTCCATAGCGGCGACTTTACAACCGGAAGCGCTCCCCGACAGATGGCGCTTTCGTATGGTTAGTGAGCATTACCGGGGGCGGCCGGGGCTCCGTCAGGGGCGGTCGGGCTCAGAAGCCGAAATCCTGCGTCCACCACGGGCCGCCGGAGCCGGTGTGGACACCCACACCCAGCCGGGTGTAATCGCAGTTCAGTATGTTCGCGCGATGGCCCTCGCTGTTCATCCACGAGTCCATCACGGACTGGGCGGTGGCCTGCCCCCTGGCTATGTTCTCGCCGCCCAGACCCTTGACGCCCGCCTTGTCGGCGCGGTCCCAGGGCGTCTTGCCGTCCGGGTCCGTGTGGTCGAAGAACCCGCGCTCCGCCATGTCGTCGCTGAAGTCCTGCGCCAGCCTGCCGAGCGAGGCATCGGCCCGCACCGGGCTGCACCCCACCTTCGCGCGCTCCTTGTTGACCAGGGAGAGCACGGCCGCCTCGGAGGAACTGGAGCCGGGGGCCGCCGGGGCCTCCACGGCGCGCTCGGTGGTCTGCTCGGGCGCCGGGGCCTCGCTGGAGCGGGTGGGTATCCCGGCCTTCGGCCGCGGTGGCGCCGCGGCGGGCTTCGTGGTCTTCTCCGACCGCTCGGCGGTCGACTCCGTCGTGTCCTTCGAAGGAGTGACGGACGGCTCGCGCGGAGTGGGCGACGCGGACGCCGAGGGCGACTGGGTCCGCTCGGCGCCACGGCTCGGCGAGGCCGAGTTCTCCCGCGTCGGCTCGGCGGACGAGCCGCCCTGCTGCTGAAGCTCCGGAGCACCCTCGGTACGTATCTGTCCGCCGTTGGCGCTGCCGCCGACCGTGAAGTGGTCCCCGCCGCCGGGCAGCAGGCCCGAGGCGACGGCTACGGCTCCTACCGCCATGGCGGCGGAGGCGCCCAGCAGGCCCGTACGTACAGGGGTGGCGATCCGCCTCTTGCGGCGCGCACCGTCCACGTGGTCCTCGACGGGCGGGGCGGCGGCTGAGCGGCGGTGGCGTCCCATGTGCCTTCCTCATGCTCTCGACGGCAACGTGTCCAGGTCTCACCCGTACGAGTGAGGCTATTGCGACGGGACTGTACGGCATGGTCCGCGGGGGCGCCGGGTGCCGGAGGCAATTGGCCGGTTAGCTTGCGTGCATGAAAGAAGACGTTCGCGTGACGGCCTGGGTACGCGGAAGAGTGCAAGGAGTGGGCTTCCGCTGGTTCACCAGGGCAAACGCTCTGGAGATCGGCGGCCTCACCGGATTCGCCCTCAATCTGGACGACGGCAGGGTGCAGGTCGTCGCCGAAGGGCCACGTGAGAATTGCCACCGTCTGCTGGAATGGCTGCGCTCCTCCGACACACCCGGGCGTGTGGACGGAGTCACTGAGATCTGGGACACCCCGCGCGGTGGCTATGAGACCTTCGCGATCCGCTGAGACCGCGCCGTCCCCGGCGGCGCCGAGAGGCTCGGGGATGCCGGCCTGCTCATGCGCAAGTCGGCGGTGACCTGGTGGTTGCCAAGAACCGCCAGTCGTGCCAGGCTGCCCGAACAACGATGATCTCCACGCCCCCAGGGGCCCCGTGACAGAGCCGGGGCCGCACCCCTCGCGGGCGCCCGCCACCGGGCCGCCCGTCGGCACGGGGTGTGATCGTGTTGACCGTCAAACTTTTTGGTGAGACGCTGGAATCCCCGCGCACCTTAGCTGTTTGGCAGTAAGAACCGCAGTGATGAACAGTGATGAACAAGGACTGCCAAACACCGCGGGTGCGATTTCCCTCACGACCCACACCGCATCCGGTCGGTCACTCAGTGTGGAGGACCATTCATCATGGCAAAGGCGCTTCTCGGTTATGTCGGCGGTTCCGACCCGCGACTCCTCGCCGAGATGCGACGGCTCCAGCAGCGCGTCCAGGACCTCGAATCCGAACTCGTACGGATCCAGTCCGAGAACGACGTACTGAACGCCGCCGTCGCACAGCACCCCGGAGAGTCGCTGCTCAATGGCATCGACATCGATGTACCCCAGGCGGAGCCGGCGCTCACCTGACAACAGCCCCCCTCGGGGTCGGGTGAGAAACACTCTCGCAAGATATGCAAGGGACGCCTCGGCGTCCCTTCTTTCTTTCCATCTTCCGCTGTACGAAGCATTGTTGGCGCGGCCACGCCTTTCTTAACGTCTGATGTGCCCTGCACGTTCGGCGGTGAAACCGGCGAGGGACGATCGGAGCCGGGTAGAGTCCGACGGCGTGCATCTCAAGGCCATGACCCTGCGCGGGTTCAAATCCTTCGCCTCCGCCACGACGCTGCGCTTCGAGCCGGGGATCACCTGTGTCGTGGGTCCGAACGGCTCGGGAAAGTCCAATGTCGTGGACGCGCTCTCCTGGGTCATGGGGGAGCAGGGTGCGAAGTCGCTGCGAGGCGGCAAGATGGAGGACGTGATCTTCGCCGGGACGACCGGGCGCCCGCCGCTCGGCCGCGCGGAGGTCTCGCTGACCATCGACAACACTGACGGCGCGCTACCGATCGACTACGCGGAAGTCACGATCACGCGGATCATGTTCCGCAACGGCGGCAGTGAATACCAGCTCAACGGCGACACCTGCCGTCTTCTCGACATCCAGGAACTGCTGTCCGACAGCGGTATCGGCCGCGAGATGCATGTCATCGTCGGCCAGGGCCAGCTCGACTCCGTACTGCACGCCGACCCCATGGGACGCCGGGCGTTCATCGAAGAGGCCGCCGGAGTACTCAAACACCGCAAGCGCAAGGAGAAGGCGCTGCGGAAGCTGGACTCCATGCAGGCGAACCTGGCCCGCGTCCAGGACCTCACCGACGAGCTGCGCCGCCAGCTCAAACCCCTCGGACGGCAGGCGGCGGTCGCCCGGCGGGCCGCCGTCATACAGGCGGATCTGCGCGACGCGCGGCTGCGGCTGCTCGCCGACGACCTGGTCAGGCTGCGCGACGCGCTGCGCACGGAGATCGCCGACGAGGCCGAACTGAAGCAGCGCAAGGAATCCACCGAGGGCAGGCTCAAGGCCGCGCTGACCCGGGAAGCCGAGCTGGAGGACGAGGTACGGCGGCTGGCGCCGCGCCTCCAGCGGGCCCAGCAGACCTGGTACGAACTGTCCCAGTTGGCCGAGCGGGTACGGGGCACGGTCTCGCTGGCCGACGCGCGGGTGAAGAGCGCGACCGCGGCCCCCACGGACGAGCGCCGTGGCCGCGACCCCGAGGACATGGAGCGCGAGGCCGCCCGGATCCGGGAGCAGGAGGCGGAGCTGGAGGCCGCGCTGGAGGCGGCCGAGCACGCCCGCGAGGACACCGTCGCGCACCGCGCCGAGCTGGAACGCCGACTGGCCGCGGAGGAACGCCGGCTCAAGGACGCCGCCCGCGCGATCGCCGACCGCCGCGAGGGCCTTGCCCGGCTGCACGGCCAGGTCAACGCCGCCCGAGGCAGGGCGGCGTCGGCCCAGGCGGAGATCGGCCGCCTCGCCGCGTCCCGTGACGAGGCGCGCGAGCGCGCGGTCGCCGCCCAGGAGGAGTACGAACAGCTCAAGGCCGAGGTGGACGGCCTGGACGCGGAGGACCTTGAACTGGGCGAGCGGTACGACAGCGCCCGCGGCGCCCTGTCCGCGGCGGAGGCCGAGCTGACGGCGGCGCGCGAGGCCGCCACCACGGCCGAACGCGAACGAGCGGCCCTCGCGGCCCGCCATGAGGCGCTCGCCCTCGGCCTGCGCCGCAAGGACGGCACCGGCGCGCTCCTCGCCTCCCGCGAGGACCTTTCCGGCCTGCTCGGCCCGGCCGCCGAACTGCTCACCGTCACCCCCGGGTACGAGATCCCGGTGGCCGCGGCGCTCGGCGCCGCCGCGGACGCGATCGCCGTCGCCGATCCGACGACGGCCGCCGAGGCCATCCGGCTGCTGCGCAAGCAGGACGCGGGCCGGGCCGCGCTTCTGCCGGCCGGCTCTGCCGGGGCGGACGAGCCCGGTCCGGGGGCCGGCTCCGGGACGGCTCCGGCCCCGGGCGTGCCCGGCCAGACGGCGGCGGAAGGACGCGGTACGGACGACGCCGACCGTCCCGTACGTACCGCCGTCCGCGCCGGCGCCGTGCCGTATGTCATCGACCTGGTGAGCGGCCCCGCCGAACTGCTGCGCGCCGTACGGCGGCTCGTACGGGACACGGTGGTCGTCGGGACGCTGGAGGACGCCGAGGACCTGATCGCCGCGCGGCCCGGGCTCATCGCCGTGACCGCCGAGGGCGATGTGCTCAGCGCGCACTTCGCGCACGGCGGCTCGGCGGGCGCGCCGAGCCTGCTGGAGGTACAGGCCTCCGTCGACGAGGCCGCCGCCGACCTCGCGGAGCTGGCCGTACGGTGCGAGGAACTGGCCGGGGCACAGCGCCGCGCCACCGAGCGGCGGGCCGAGCGCGCCGCACTGGTGGAGGAGCTGGGGGAGCGGCGCCGGGCCGCCGACCGGGCGAAGTCCGCCGTGTCCGGGCAGCTGGGACGGCTCTCCGGGCAGGCACGCGCGGCCGCCGGGGAGGCCGAGCGTACGACCGCGGCCGCCGGCAGGGCCCAGGAAGCGCTGGAGCGCGCCACCGCCGAGGCGGAGGAACTCGCGGAACGGCTGCTGGTCGCGGAGGAGGCCCCGGTCCAGGAGGAGCCGGACACCTCCGTACGGGACCGGCTCGCCGCCGACGGAGCCAACGCCCGGCAGACCGAGATGGAGGCCCGGCTCCAGGTCCGTACCCACGAGGAGCGGGTGAAGGGGCTCGCGGGCCGGGCCGACGCGCTCGACCGGGGAGCGCGTGCCGAGCGCGAGGCGCGGGCGCGGGCGGAACAGCGCCGTGCGCGACTGCGCCACGAGGCCCACGTGGCCGGGGCCGTCGCGGCGGGCGCCCGGCAGCTGTTGGCGCATGTGGAGGTGTCGGTCGTACGCGCCGAGGCCGAGCGCGTCGCCGCCGAGGCGGCCAAGGCCGAGCGCGAACGTGAGCTGGCCGCCGAGCGCAACCAGGGCCGCGATCTCAAGGCCGAACTGGACAAGCTCACCGACTCCGTGCACCGCGGTGAGGTACTGGGCGCCGAGAAGCGGATGCGGATCGAGCAACTGGAGGCCAAGGCCCTGGAAGAGCTGGGCGTCGAGCCGGCCGGGCTGATCGCCGAATACGGCCCCGATCAGCTCGTACCGCCGTCCCCGCCCGCGGAGGGCGAGGAACTGCCCGAGGACCCGGCGGATCCGCGCAACCAGCCGAAGCCGTATGTGCGGGCCGAGCAGGAGAAGCGGCTCAAGGCGGCCGAACGGGCGCATCAGCAGCTCGGAAAGGTGAATCCGCTCGCCCTGGAGGAGTTCGCCGCGCTGGAGGAACGCCACAAGTTCCTCTCCGAGCAGCTCGAAGACCTGAAGAAGACCCGGGCGGATCTGCTGCTCGTGGTGAAGGAGGTCGACGAACGGGTCGAACAGGTCTTCACCGAGGCGTACCGGGACACGGCGGAGCAGTTCGAGGGGGTCTTCTCGCGGCTCTTCCCGGGCGGCGAGGGGCGGCTCATCCTCACCGACCCCGAGAACATGCTCACCACGGGGGTGGACGTGGAGGCCAGGCCGCCGGGCAAGAAGGTCAAGCGGCTGTCGCTGCTCTCCGGAGGCGAACGGTCCCTGACGGCGGTGGCGTTGCTGGTGTCGATCTTCAAGGCGCGGCCGAGCCCCTTCTATGTGATGGACGAGGTCGAGGCGGCGCTCGACGACACCAATCTCCAGCGGCTGATCCGCATCATGCAGGAGCTCCAGGAGAGCTCCCAGCTGATCGTGATCACCCACCAGAAGCGGACCATGGAGGTCGCCGACGCGCTGTACGGGGTCTCCATGCAGGGCGACGGGGTCTCCAAGGTCATCAGCCAGCGACTGCGCTGACCGCGTATCACCTCCCGTTCGCGTCATCTCGCGTCACTTCCCGCCCGCGTCACCCCCTGTTCGCGCCGGGCACGCGTACGAGTGGTGACCGGAGGTGAGCTGTGACCCACTGGAAGGGCTCGACCACCCCACGTCCGGCGCCGGCAGCCGGGCGGTACCAGGAGCACATGTGACCAGCACAGCGGGGGTATCGCCGTCCGGAGGCCCCGCCGCCCCACCGGAGCACCTCGGTCATGTCATCTTCATCACGGCCGCGGCCGCGATGGGCGGCTTCCTCTTCGGCTACGACAGCTCGGTGATCAACGGCGCCGTGGAAGCCATCAGGAGCAGGTACGACATCGGCGCGGCGGCCCTCGCGCAGGTCATCGCCATCGCCCTGATCGGCTGTGCGATCGGTGCCGCCACGGCGGGCCGGATCGCCGACCGGATCGGCCGAATCCGCTGCATGCGGATCTCCGCGGCCCTCTTCACCGTCAGCGCCGTCGGCTCCGCGCTGCCGTTCGACATCTACGACCTGGCGGTCTGGCGGATCATCGGCGGCTTCGCCATCGGCATGGCGTCGGTGATCGGCCCCGCGTACATCGCCGAGGTCTCCCCGCCCGCTTACCGGGGCCGGCTCGGCTCCTTCCAGCAGGCCGCGATCGTCGTCGGTATCGCCATCTCCCAGCTGGTGAACTTCGGCATCCTCCAGCTCGCCGACGGCGAGCAGCGCGGCCGGCTGCTGGGGCTGGAGGCGTGGCAGTGGATGCTCGGAGTGATGGTCGTCCCGGCGCTTCTGTACGGTCTGCTCACCCTGGCGATCCCCGAGTCACCGCGCTATCTGATCTCCGTGGGCCAGGTGGACCGCGCCAAGAAGGTGCTCGCGGAGGTCGAGAACGAGGATGTCGATCTGGACGCCAGGGTCGCCGAGATCGACCACGCCATGCGCCGTGAGCACAAGTCGACCTTCAAGGACCTGAAGGGCAGCCGATTCTCCTTCCTGCCCATCGTGTGGGTCGGCATCGGACTGTCGATGTTCCAGCAGCTCGTCGGCATCAACGTCGCCTTCTACTACTCGGCGACGCTCTGGCAGTCGGTCGGCGTCAACCCGTCCAGCTCGTTCTTCTACTCGTTCACCACGTCGATCGTGAACATCATCGGCACCGTGATCGCGATGGTCCTGGTGGACAGGGTCGGCCGCAAGCCCCTCGCGCTCGTCGGCTCGGCGGGGATGGCCGCCGCGCTCGCCTTCGAGGCGTGGGCGTTCTCCGCGCCCCTGGTGAACGGCGAACTGCCGAGCACGGAGGGGACGGTCGCCCTGATCGCGGCCCATGTGTTCGTGCTGTTCTTCGCGCTGTCGTGGGGCGTCGTCGTCTGGGTCTTCCTCGGTGAGATGTTTCCGAACAAGATCCGCGCCGCCGCGCTCGGGGTGGCGGCCTCGGCGCAGTGGATCGCCAACTGGGTCATCACCGCGAGCTTTCCGAGCCTCGCCGAGTGGAACCTCTCGGGCACGTACATCATCTACACCTGCTTCGCCGTGCTCTCCATCGCCTTCGTGCTGTTGTTCGTGAAGGAGACGAAGGGCAAGTCGCTCGAAGAGATGGGTTAGAGCCTGAGGCCCCAGGCTCTAAGCGACGGGCAGCTTCTGTTCCTCGGGCCTGGCTTCCTCGGTCGGTGCTTGGGCGCTCGGGGCATGGGCGGTCGACGCTTCGGGGGTCGGCGCCGGAGTCCGTTCGCGCGGCAGGACCGCGTAGAGAGCCGCCGCCACGACGGTCGTGATGACCCAGCCCAGACCGTTCTGACCCGGCCAGGTGTCGGCGAGCGGGCCCGAGAACCAGTCCACCTCGGTGAACAGCAGCCCCAGCACCAGCGCCGTACCCCAGGCGGCCGTCGCCGACCAGGCGAAGCCGCCCCGGTACCAGTAGGCGCTGGTCCGTGTGGTGTCCATCAGCGCCGCGCCGTCGTACGTACGCCGCCGGAGCATGTCCACCCCGAAGACGCCGATCCACGCGGAGAACGCCACCGCGAGCAGCGTCAGGAACGAGACGAACGAGCCGAGGAAGCTGGTGGCCACCACCATCAGCAGGAAGCCGAGGATCAGACTGATCACCGCGTTCACACTGACCGCCCAGGCACGCGGCACCTTGATGCCCAGAGTCTGCGCGGTGAACCCCGCCGAGTACATCGACATCGAGTTGATCAGCAGCATTCCGACCAGCCCGATCAGCAGATACGGCACGGCGATCCAGGCGGGCAGCAGCTCGCCGATGAACGACACCGGGTCCCGCGCGGCGGCGAGCCCCGGGGTGCCGACCGCCATCACCGCACCCATCAGCACCATCGGCAGCACCACGATCCCCGCGCCGCCGACGGTCCAGCCGACCACCGACCGGCCGGAGGCGGACCGGGGCAGATAACGCGTGAAGTCCGGGCCGGAGGGCACCCAGCTGATCCCGCCCGCCGCGAGCGTCCCGATCCCGGCGACCATCATCGCCGTCGACCCCGCGGGCCGCTCGAAGACCGCCGACCAGTCCGTATGCGTCACCAGATACACCAGCACCAGCGCGCTGAAGGCACCGAAGAGATACGTCGACCAGGTGCCGCACACGCGGAGCGCTCTGATGCCGAGGCCCGAGACCAGGAAGGTGCAGGCCACGAAGAGCAGCAGTGTGATCACGATCAGCGGAGTGTCGCGCTTGACGCCGAAGAGCAAGTCGAGAACCGTCAGCACGGCATAAGCGCCGGTGACCGCGTTGATCGTCTCCCAGCCCCAGCGGGCGACCCAGATCAGCGCCCCGGGGAAGAGGCTCCCCCGCTGGCCGAAGACAGCCCGGGAGAGCGCCATACCCGGGGAGCCGCCGCGCTTCCCGGCGAGGGAGACCAGCCCCACGATGCCGTACGACACGACGGGCGCCGCGACGGCGACGGTCAGCACCTGCCAGAAGTTCAGACCGTTGAAGACGATCAGACCGGCGCCCATCGTGAGCAGCAGCACGCTGATGTTCGCGGCCACCCAGGTGGGGAAGAGTTGGCGGGCATGGCCGGTGCGCTCGTCATCGGGGACGGGTTCCAGACCGCGGGTCTCTATCGCGCCTTCGGGGGCGTGGGGCATGAAGAGGCTCCGTAGGGGGTGGGGGCTCCAGAGAGGGGAGTCCGGGCGGACCCAGAACCCCCAGCATCGTACGTTCGACGCAAAAGGTCCAAATCGTCACGGGAATCTTCGTGTGATCCTCTGAAGCCAGGGCCCTCCCGGCCGTGGCTGATACTGGGAGCGTTATGGAAATCGTCATCCTTGTTGTAGTCATCGCCCTGGTCGCGGTCGGCCTCATCGGCGGCCTCGTGGTCGGCAGCCGCAAGAAGAAGAAGCTGCCGCCCGAGCCGCCGTCGAGCGCGCCGACCCTCACAGCTCCCCCTGCCGAGCCACATGTCGGCGACGAGGCGGAGGCACCGCACGACGAGCCGCGCCGCACGATCGAGGAGGTCGGCCTCCCGGACGGTACGCAGACGCCGGTCGCCGTCGAGGCGGAGGCGCCGGCGCCCGCGATCGAGATCCCCGAGCCGTCCGCCGGCCGGCTGATTCGGCTGCGCGCCCGGCTCGCCCGCTCGCAGAACTCCCTCGGCAAGGGACTGCTCACGCTTCTCTCCCGCGAGCACCTCGACGAGGAGACCTGGGAGGAGATCGAGGAGACCCTCCTGATCGCGGACGTCGGTGTCGCACCGACCCAGGAACTGGTCGAGCGGCTGCGCGAGCGGGTACGCGTACTGGGCACGCGGACGCCCGAGGAACTGCGCGCGCTGCTCAAGGAGGAGCTCGTCCACCTCCTGGGCACGGACTTCGACCGCGCGGTGAAGACCGAGAGCGGTCTCGACACCCCGGCGGTCGTGATGGTCGTCGGGGTCAACGGCACCGGCAAGACCACGACCACCGGCAAGCTGGCGCGGGTACTGATCGCGGACGGCCGCTCGGTCGTACTGGGCGCGGCGGACACGTTCCGCGCCGCCGCCGCCGATCAGCTCCAGACGTGGGGCGAGCGGGTCGGCGCGCGTACGGTACGCGGCCCCGAGGGCGGCGACCCGGCGTCGATCGCCTTCGACGCGGTCAAGGAGGGCATCACGGAGGGCGCGGACGTCGTCCTCATCGACACGGCGGGCCGACTGCACACCAAGACCGGGCTGATGGACGAGCTGGGCAAGGTCAAGCGGGTCGTGGAGAAGCACGGGCCGCTGGACGAGGTACTGCTGGTCCTGGACGCCACGACGGGCCAGAACGGGCTGGTGCAGGCGCGGGTGTTCGCGGAGGTCGTGGACATCACCGGCATCGTCCTCACGAAGCTGGACGGCACGGCCAAGGGCGGCATCGTGATCGCGGTGCAGCGGGAGCTGGGGGTACCGGTGAAGCTGGTGGGGCTGGGGGAGGGCCCGGACGACTTGGCGCCGTTCGAACCCGAGGCGTTCGTCAACGCGCTGATCGGGGACTAGCGCCTCTCGCGCCTGTCCGTCGTGCCGGCGGGGGTCGGGGCCTCGGCCCCCTCCCGCCACGACCACGCGGCCGTGCCCGAGGCGGCGCGGTGGATCACCGCGCCGGCCGGAGCGCCCGGCAGCCGACAGCCGCGCCTCCCGCGGTCAGGCCAGGCGGTGGCAGATATACGCCAGCGTGCCCAGGAGCAGCCTCGCCGGTGGGGGTTCGGCCCCGGTGTCCAGGGACGGCGGTCGTAGCCACCGCACCGGCCCCAGTCCCGCCACCTCCGACGGCGGCGCCATCACATACGCTCCCGGTCCCAGACCGTGCAGATCCAGGTCCGCGTCGTCCCAGCCCATCCGGTACAGCAGCTCCGGCAGCTCCGCCGCCGCGCCCGGCGCCACCAGGAAGTGGGCGCGGCCCTCGGGTGTCGCCATGACCGGGCCCAGGGGGAGTCCCATCCGTTCGAGCCGTACGAGGGCCCGGCTCCCCGCCGGTTCCGCCACGTCGATGATGTCGAAGCCGCGGCCCACCGGCAGCAGCACCGCCGCGCCCGGCACCTCCGACCACACCTTGGTGACGTCGTCGAGGGTGGCGCCCGCCGACACCTCGGGACTGAACGCCAGCGGATGGGCGCCCGGCGACGCACAGCCGGGCTCGCCGCAGGAGCACCGCGCGCCGGAGGCCCGCGCCGCGGGAACCGCGCCGGGAACGACGTCCCAGCCCCACAGGCCCGTGTACTCCGCCACCGCGGTGCACTCAGTGGTGCGGCCGCGGCGGCGCGAGCCGGACCGCATCTCCCGGATGCCGCCGATCGTGAAGCCCATGCCCCCTCCAACGGGTCGAACTCGCCGGTGGTTACGTCTCGCAGTCTGCCCGTGACACTCCGTCGCCATCGGGGCGGTCGAGGCGGCGCGAAGTGGCATTGGGGGTAGTGGGGCCGGATTCGCGCGCCCCGGTGTGCAGCGCTTCGGCCCGCTCCGATCGAAGTGCGTCAAGTCAATCGCGCCCGGCCGTGGGCGAGTTCATTCGAAGGGGTGGCGAATGGTGGCGATTGTGGAATCACCCTCGCTGGGCCCGTGATCGTAGGATTACTTTCAGTACACGAACCCGGGGTAAGGCACTCCCGCGGGTATGCCAAGGGCAACTCGGTTTCCTGTTCGAAGGGGGGCAACGGGCGGACAGGCACCCCGTGCTCACGGCATTCTGATAGCGGTTCGCGCGACAAGTGGCTTCAGCGGATGGGGGCGTTCCAGTGGGCGGCAGTGGCGCAGGCGGTACGACTACCGGCAAGCGCCCGAATGGGCAACTCGGCTCGTGGTTCCTGCGCAGTGGCTGGTCGAAGGGCGAACTGGCGCGTCAGGTCAACCGCAGGGCACGTCAGATGGGCGCGCATCACATCAGCACGGACACCTCGCGGGTGCGCCGCTGGCTCGACGGCGAGCAGCCGCGCGAGCCGATCCCGCGGATCCTCGCCGAGCTGTTCTCCGAGCGCTTCGGCGCCGTCGTGGCCGTCGAGGAGCTGGGGCTGCGCTCCGCGCATCAGTCGCCCTCGGTCTCCGGGGTCGATCTGCCCTGGGCCGGTCCCCAGACCGTCGCGCTGATCAGCGAGTTCTCCCGCAGCGATCTGATGCTGGCGCGGCGCGGCTTTCTCGGCACCTCGCTGGCGCTGGCGGCGGGTCCCGCGCTGGTGGAGCCCATGCAGCGCTGGCTGGTGCCCACCTCGGCGGGCGGCCAGGAACAGTCCGACGAGGAACCCGTCGCCACCCCGTCCCGCGCCACCCGGCTCTCCGGGCCAGAGCTGGATCTGCTGGAGTCGACCACCGCGATGTTCCGGCTGTGGGACGCGCAGTGCGGCGGCGGACTCCGGCGCAAGGCCGTCGTCGGACAACTCCACGAGGTCACCGACCTGCTCCAGGAGCCCCAGCCCGAGGCCACCTCGCGGCGGCTCTTCCGGTGCGCGGCCGAACTGGCGGAGCTGGCCGGCTGGATGAGCTACGACGTCGGCCTCCAGCCCAACGCCCAGAAGTACTTCGTCCTCGCCCTGCACGCCGCGAAGGAGGCCGGGGACAAGCCGCTCGGCTCGTACATCCTCTCGTCCATGAGCCGCCAGATGATCCATCTCGGCCGGCCCGACGACGCGCTGGAGCTGATCCATCTCGCGCAGTACGGCAGCCGGGACTGCGCCACCGCCCGGACCCAGGCCATGCTGTATGCGATGGAGGCGCGCGCGTACGCCAACATGGGCCAGCCCAGCAAGACGAAGCGGGCCGTGAGGATGGCCGAGGACACCTTCTCCGACGCCGGGGCCGACGGCGAGGTGGAACCCGACTGGATCCGATTCTTCTCCGAGGCCGAGCTCAACGGCGAGAACGCCCACTCGTACCGCGACCTCGCCTATGTCGCCGGCCGCAGCCCCACCTACGCCTCCCTCGCCGAGCCCGTCATGCGGCGCGCCGTCGATCTGTTCGCCCAGGACAACGACCACCAGCGGTCGTACGCGCTGAACCTGATCGGTCTGGCCACCGTCCATCTCCTCAAGAAGGAGCCCGAGCAGTCCACCGTCCTCGCGGAGAAGGCCCTGAAGGTGGCGGAGAGCGTGCGCTCCGAGCGGGTCAACACCCGGCTGCGCAAGACGCTCGACACCGCCGCCCGGGACTTCGGCGATGTCGCGGGCGTGGTCGATCTCACCGAGCGGCTCACCGCCCAGTTGCCCGAGTCCGCGGAGGCCGTCTGAGCGACCGGACGCACCCCGGCCGCCCGGCCGGACCCGCCGACCGCCCCGCCGAAAGCTCCGGCCGCGGCAGTCACCCCGTACAGCCCGACACGGCTCCCCCGCCGCCAGGACACAGGGTGACCGCCGCGGCCGGTTTCCGATGTCCGCAGAGGGTATCCGCGGCCGGCCGCCCAGATCCGTCGGTTCATCGGCACGTAACACACAGGACGTCTTCGTCACTGTCGTGAAACATCGAGCGGCATTGGCCGAAACCGCGCTGCGCCAATCTCCTCAGCACAGTCGGCCCACACCTAGCTTGAGCATCCGCACGGGGCCGTTCCCACCCACGAGGAGACGCTGGCCTTGAATGGCGCAGATACCGCATTCGTATTGATCAGTGCCGCGCTCGTCATGCTGATGACGCCCGGCCTGGCATTCTTCTACGGCGGCATGGTGCGGGTGAAGAGCGCCCTCAACATGCTCATGATGTCCTTGATCTCGCTCGGGATCGTCAGTGTGCTGTGGGTGCTCTACGGGTACTCGCTGACCTTCGGTGACGACATCGGCGCCGGTCTGCTGGGCAACTTCGACCACATCGGCCTCAAGGGCATCACGGTCGACACCCTGACCGGAGGCAACGAAGGCATTCCGGTCTTCGCCTTCGCCCTCTTCCAGCTGATGTTCGCCGTCCTGACCCCCGCGCTGATGAGCGGGGCGCTCGCGGACCGTGTGAAGTTCAGCGCCTGGGCGCTGTTCATCGCGCTCTGGGTCTCCGTCGTGTACTTCCCGATCGCCCACTGGGTCTGGCAGTCCGACGGCTGGCTCTTCAAGCTCGGGGTGATCGACTTCGCCGGTGGTACGGCGGTGCACATCAACGCGGGTGTCGGAGCGCTCGCCGCGGTCCTTGTCGTCGGCAAGCGGATCGGATTCAAGAAGGACCCGATGCGGCCGCACAGCCTGCCGCTCGTCGTCCTCGGCGCGGCGCTGCTGTGGTTCGGCTGGTTCGGCTTCAACGCCGGATCGGCGCTGGCCGCCAACGGCACCGCCGCCCTCATGGCCTTCAACACACAGATCGCCACCGGCGCCGCGATGCTCGGCTGGCTGATCTACGAGCGGGTCAGGCACGGCGCGTTCACCACGCTGGGCGCCGCCTCCGGCGCGGTCGCGGGCCTTGTCGCGATCACCCCGTCCGGCGCGGCGGTCAACCCCTTCGGCGCCCTGCTCATCGGTGTCGTCGCGGGCGCGGTCTGCTCCTGGGCCGTCAGCCTCAAGTTCAAGCTGGGCTACGACGACTCCCTCGACGTGGTCGGCGTCCACCTGGTCGGCGGTGTCATCGGCACCCTGCTCGTGGGTGTTCTCGCCACCGGTGGCGTCGGCGGACTCTCGCAGCTGGGCAAGCAGGCCGTCGGCGCCTTCGCGGTGATGGCCTACTCCTTCGTGGTCTCCTGGATCCTCGCCAAGATCGTCGATGTCACGATCGGCTTCCGCGCCTCCGAGGACGACGAGACGAGCGGCGTCGACATGGCGTACCACGCCGAGTCCGCGTACGACTTCAGCGCGGTCGGGGGTTCGCCCTCGGGCCGTAGTAGCGTCGCCGCCGCCAGCCAGGACGAGACCCTCGCCGCCGCGGCGAAGACCAAGAAGGTGGACGCATGAAGCTCATCACCGCAGTCGTGAAGCCGCACCGGCTGGACGAGATCAAGGAGGCCCTGCAAGCCTTCGGCGTCCAGGGGCTCACGGTCACGGAGGCCAGCGGCTACGGCCGTCAGCGCGGCCACACCGAGGTCTACCGCGGTGCGGAGTACACCGTCGACCTCGTACCGAAGATCCGCGTCGAGGTGCTGGTCGAGGACGGCGACGCCGAACAGCTCATCGATGTGGTGGTCAAGGCCGCCCGCACCGGCAAGATCGGTGACGGGAAGGTATGGAGCGTGCCGGTCGACACGGCGGTCCGGGTACGGACCGGCGAGCGCGGCCCGGACGCACTCTAGGCACGAGAGACGGGCACGAGAGACGGGAACGACTGGGTGACGAGCCTCGAAGAGACGACCGAACAGGCAGACTCGGGACCCAGCGGCTACGCGGCGGCCCGGCTGCGCCTCCTCCAGGAGAAGGCGCGGTCCGGGCCGCCGCGCCGTGCCGCCCTGGCCAGGCTGACCGACGGCTGGCTGAACGCGCTGTTCACCACCGCCGCCCTGGAGGCCGGGGTGCGCGGCGCCGCGCTCGTCGCCGTCGGCGGCTACGGCCGTGGCGAACTGTCACCGCGCAGCGACCTCGATCTGCTGCTCCTGCACGACGGCAGATCCGGCCCCGCCGCGATCGCCGCACTCGCCGACCGCGTCTGGTACCCGGTGTGGGACCTCGGGCTCGCCCTCGACCATTCCGTACGCACCCCCGCCGAGGCGCGCAAGACCGCCGCCGAGGACCTGAAGGCGCAGCTCGGACTCCTCGACGCCCGGCATGTCGCCGGGGATCTGGGCCTGGTCAGCGGCGTACGCACCGCGATCCTCGCCGACTGGCGCAACAGCGCCCCCAAACGCCTCCCCGAACTGGACGAACTCTGCCGGGAGCGCGCCGAGCGCCAGGGCGAGCTCCAGTTCCTGCTGGAACCCGACCTCAAGGAGGCCAGGGGCGGACTGCGCGACGCCACCGCGCTGCGCGCCGTCGCCGCTTCCTGGCTCGCCGACGCGCCCCGCGAAGGGCTCTACGACGCCCGACGCCGGCTGCTCGACGCCCGCGACGCCCTGCATCTGACCACCGGCCGGGCCACCGACCGGCTCGCCCTCCAGGAACAGGACCCGGTCGCCGCGGAACTCGGGCTGCTCGACGCCGACACGCTGCTGCGGCAGGTGTACGAGGCGGGGCGCACCGTCTCGTACGCCTCCGATGTCACCTGGCGCGAGGTCAACCGCGTACTGCGCTCCCGGGCCGTCCGCCCCCGGCTGCGGGCCATGCTCGGCGGCAAGCCCGCCCAGGACCGCAGCCCGCTCGCCGAAAGCGTGGTCGAGCAGGACGGCGAGGTCGTCCTCGCCCGTACCGCCCGCCCCGAGCGCGACCTCGTCCTGCCCCTGCGGGCCGCCGCTGCCGCCGCCCAGGCCGGTCTGCCGATCTCGCTGCACGCCGTGCGCCGGCTGGCCGCCGCCTCGAAGCCGCTGCCGGTGCCCTGGCCCGCCGAGGCACGCCAGGAGCTGATCACTCTGCTCGGCGCCGGTGAGTCGACCGTCCCGGTCTGGGAGGCACTGGAGGCCGAGGGCCTGATCACCCAGTTCCTGCCCGACTGGGAGCGGGTCCGCTGCCGGCCCCAGCGCAACCCCGTACACACCTGGACCGTCGACCGCCATCTCGTGCAGACCGCCGTCCAGGCGTCCTCGCTGACCCGCCGCGTGGGCCGTCCCGACCTGCTGCTGATCTGCGCCCTGCTGCACGACATCGGCAAGGGCTGGCCGGGCGACCACTCCGTGGCCGGTGAGGTCATCGCCCGCGACGTCGCCGCCCGGATCGGCTTCGACCGCGAGGACATGGGCGTCATCGCCACGGTCGTACGCCACCATCTGCTGCTCATCGACACCGCGACCCGGCGCGATCTGGACGACCCCGCGACCGTCGGCGCGGTGGCCGACCGGGTCGGCTCGCTCGCCACCCTGGAACTGCTGCACGCGCTCACCGAGGCCGACGCGCTGGCCACCGGGCCGGCGGCCTGGTCGGCATGGCGCGCCTCGCTCGTCGACGATCTCGTCGCCCGCGTGGCCGCCGTCCTCGCGGGCGACGAGATCGCGGAACCGGAAGCCGCCGCGCCCAGCGCCGAGCAGGAACGGCTGGCCGTCGAGGCGCTGCGCACCGGCGGTCCCGTACTGGCGCTGCACGCCCAGACCGAGGCCCCGCAGGACGACGGCGCACCCGAACCCGTCGGCGTCGAACTGCTCATCGCCCTGCCCGACCAGCCGGGGGTACTGCCCGCGGCGGCCGGGGTGCTCGCCCTGCACCGGCTGACCGTACGCGCGGCGGATCTGCGCGCCGTCGAGCTGCCCGCGGAGCTGGGCAAGGGCGCGGGACAGGGGAAGGTGACCACCGAGGTCCTGCTGCTGAGCTGGCGGGTGGCCGCGGAGTACGGCTCCCTGCCGCAGGCCGCCCGGCTCCGCGCCGATCTCGTACGGGCCCTCGACGGCTCGCTCGACATCCCGTCCAGGCTCGCCGAACGGGAGGCCGCCTATCCGCGCCGCCGTGGTGTCACCGCCCCGCCGCCGCGCGTGACCGTCGCGCCGACCGCCTCCCAGCTCGCGACGGTCATCGAGGTGCGCGCCCAGGACGCACCGGGGCTGCTGCACCGCATCGGCCGTGCCCTGGAGGAGGCGAAGGTACGGGTGCGCAGCGCGCATGTGTCGACGCTGGGCGCGAACGCGGTCGACGCGTTCTATGTGACGAACGAGCGGGGCCGGCCGCTGACCGAGAAGGCCGCCGCCGGGCTGGCCCACGCGGTGGAGGCCGCCCTGCGCTGACGGTCCGCCTCGTCCGCGCTCCGTATGTCGTCCGCTGTCGTCCGCGCTTCGTACGTCCCGGTTATCCACAGGGCAGACCGCACCGCGCGCGGCCGGATACCCTGGGGGACGGTCTGTCCTTCACCGCGCGGGACAGCCCCCCTCATCCGCCCCCGACCTGAGGATCCGCGACCACCGTGTTCGACACTCTCTCCGACCGCCTCGCAGCCACATTCAAGAGCCTCCGGGGCAAAGGGCGCCTCAGCCCGGAGGACATCGACGCAACGGCCCGCGAGATCCGTATCGCCCTGCTCGAAGCCGACGTCGCGCTGCCCGTCGTCCGCGCCTTCATCGCCAAGGTCAAGGAGCGCGCGGCCGGCGCCGAGGTCTCCCAGGCGCTGAACCCGGCGCAGCAGGTCATCAAGATCGTCAACGATGAGCTCATCGGCATCCTCGGCGGCGAGACCCGTGTCCTGCGCTTCGCCAAGCAGCCGCCCACCGTGATCATGCTCGCGGGTCTCCAGGGCGCCGGTAAGACCACCCTCGCCGGAAAGCTCGGCCTCTGGCTGAAGGGCCAGGGCCACACCCCCCTGCTCGTCGCCTGTGACCTCCAGCGTCCCAACGCCGTCACGCAGCTCTCCGTGGTCGCCGACCGCGCGGGCGTCTCGGTGTACGCGCCCGAGCCGGGCAACGGGGTCGGCGACCCGGTCAGGGTCGCGAAGGACTCCATCGAGTACGCGAAGACCAAGCAGCACGACGTGGTCATCGTCGACACCGCGGGCCGCCTCGGTATCGACGAGGAGCTGATGAAGCAGGCCGCGGACATCCGCGACGCGGTCAGCCCGGACGAGGTCCTTTTCGTCGTCGACGCGATGATCGGCCAGGACGCGGTCAACACCGCGGAGGCGTTCCGCGACGGTGTCGGCTTCGACGGCGTGGTCCTCTCCAAGCTCGACGGCGACGCCCGCGGCGGCGCGGCCCTCTCCATCGCGCATGTCACCGGCAAGCAGATCATGTTCGCCTCGAACGGCGAGAAGCTGGACGAGTTCGACGCGTTCCACCCGGACCGTATGGCGTCCCGCATCCTCGACATGGGTGACCTGCTCACCCTGATCGAGCAGGCGGAGAAGACGTTCAGCCAGGCCGAGGCCGAGAAGATGGCCTCCAAGCTGGCGAGCAGCAAGGGCAAGGACTTCACGCTCGACGACTTCCTGGCGCAGATGGAACAGGTCAGGAAGATGGGCAGCATCAGCAAGCTGCTCGGCATGCTCCCGGGCATGGGACAGATCAAGGACCAGATCAACAGCATCGACGAGAAGGACGTGGACCGCACCGCCGCGATCATCAAGTCGATGACTCCCGGGGAGCGTCAGGACCCGGTCATCATCAACGGCTCGCGCCGGGCCCGGATCGCGCGGGGTTCGGGCGTCGAGGTCAGCGCCGTGAAGAACCTGGTGGAGCGGTTCTTCGACGCTCGCAAGATGATGTCGAAGATGGCGCAGGGCGGCGGGATGCCGGGGATGCCGGGCGTTCCGGGGATGGGCGGCGGTCCGGGCCGCACGAAGAAGAAGACGAAGCAGGCGAAGGGGAAGCAGCGGTCGGGCAACCCGATGAAGCGCAAGGCGGAGGAGCAGGCGGCGCTGGCGCGCCGTGAGGAGGCGGCGAATGGCCTGCCGGCCGGGGGGCAGGACAAGTCGTTCGAACTTCCGGACGAGTTCAAGAAGTTCATGAGCTAGTCAGCGGGTTGCGGGGTTGCGGGGTGCGGGTTGTGGGTTGCGGCCTCGTCGTCGTGGACCGGGGCCCCGCCCCCCCCGGCACCACGACGAACCCGCGCACGGCACCGGGCTCAGCGAGAGACCACACGGTCCCCGCGCACGCTCCGCCGCAGCCACGCGTCCGCGTCCGCGCCTACCTCCGCCAGCGTCCCCGCGTCCCGCGCCAGTTCCGGGCCCCCGCCGTTCGCGGTGTACGTCAGGACCGGGACGTATTCGCGTGTGTGGTACGCGTGGCCGATCGTCGGGTCGTTGCCGTGGTCGCCCGTCACCGTCAGCCGGTCGCCCGGCCCCGACAGCAGCCCGAGCAGCGCCGACAGGCCCGCGTCGGTCTGTTCCAGGATCCGGCCGTAGCGGTCGGTGTCCTGCTGGTGCCCGGCGAGGTCCGTCTCCTGGACGTTGGTGACGATGAGCCCGTCACCGGGGGCGCGTACCGCCTCCAGCGTGTGCGCGAGGACATCCGCCGTCCGGACAGCCGGCCGCCGCACGGCGGCATCGCACGCCAGGATGTCCGCCGCCTTGCCGATCAGCGTCACCGGGATGCCCGCGCGGGCCGCCAGGTCCGGGAGCTGGCGGGTGTGGTCCAGGTCCGCGCCCAGGTGCTGGACTTGGAGTCCGCCGTTGCGGTAGAAGCCGCTCGCCGGGGTGTCCAGGCCGACCGTGCCGCCGTCCCCGTCGCGTACGTACGCGCTGAGGGGGCCGTCCGCGTGGCCGCCGACCGCGATGACGCGGGCCACGGGCGCCACGGTCCTTACCGTACGGGCGATCGCGAGGATCCGGTCGAAGGGCAGGTCGTCCAGGCGGCCCGAGACGTTCCAGTTGATGCCCGGGTCGGCCTCCAGGTTGTCGTGGACGAGTGCCGCGCCGTCGACGAGGAGCAGGGGCCGGCCGTCGAGTGGTTCGGCGCGGTGGCCGGCCGCGGTCAGGGCCGCGATCACCTCGGGGAGATGATCGGCCAGCCGGGCCACCGTGACATGGCTGAAGTCCGCGCCCATCATGGTCTGGTGGCCCGCGTAGGTGTCCGCGCCCGGGTAGCCGAGCGCCGCGCGGCCCGCGGTCACCGGCAGCCTGGTGGACCTGGCCAGGTCGGGGTGGGGATGGACCAGGCCGAGGCCCAGTCGTCCCAGCGCGGGCAGCCGCAGCGGGCGGCCCAGGGACGCGCGGCAGTGGTCCAGTACATGCCCGCAGGTGTCGGCCGCGACATCGCCGGGCCGCAGCTCCCCCGCGTCCGGCATCGCGCCGATCCCGAATCCGTCGATGACGAGGATGACGGTCTTGCTCATGGGGTGGCTCCTTACAGGGCCCGGCCCCGCGCGTCGTACAGCCCGGTCAGCCGGGGTTTCCCGGTGGAGAGGCCGGCGACGACCGCGACGGTCGAGCGGGTGACGAAGATCTGCGTACGGAAGGCGAGTACGGCGGTGTCCCCGGCCCGCACCTCGCCGGAGGGGGGCGCGTCCAGCAGGCGGTAGTAGTCGATGTTCTCGGCGGGGGCGCCCTGGACCGGAAGGCGCAGACCGGTGCGCGGCATCAGGGCGGTGCGGATGCCGGCGCGGCCATAGAAGCCGCCGCCGTGGAGCGCGGGCCGGCCGTCCGCGAGAGTGTGGGCGACCTCGCTGACGTAGACGTAGGCGGGCCGTTCCGGCTGGCGGGGGTCGATCGCGTGGAGCGGCGTGGTGCCGGTGAGCGAGTGGCCGGGCTCGCCGTGGGTGGCGCCCAGTTCGGCCAGCAGCGGCAGGGTCGCCATGGAGGTGGCGCTGGGAGCGCTGAGCGCGACGGGGTGGTGGCCGCGGGCGGTGAGCAGTTCCCTTGCCTTGAGGGCGAGCTCGAAGTTGGGGGTGGGGGCGGGCAGACCGGTGACCGGGTCGCACAGGACGCAGGGAAACGCGGTGACCCCGGCGATACGGATCGACGGCAGTTGTTCGACGGCGGCCGCGAACTCGTCCAGCGCGTCGAGCGGTACGCCGCCCTCCTGGCCCGGGTAGACGGAGCCCGGCACGCCTTCGAGACGTACGAACACGTCCTGGACGAGGCCCACTTCACCGGCGGCCGCCGAGACGGCCCGCGCGTTGGCAAGGTCGAAGACGGTCACCGCCTCGGGCCGCCAGGACAGCATCTCGGGGAGGTCGCGGCGGGGGATCTGGACGAGATGGCCGAGGTTGCCAGCCCGTGCCCCGGCGGCGTGCAGGACGCGCGCCTCGGACGCGTCGATCGCGGCGAACCGGGGGATGTGCCGGGCGACGGCCCGGATCAACGCGGGGTTGCGGCCGAACTGTTTGACCACGAACCACAGCGAGATCCCGAGCCGCTCGGCCTCGGCAGCCAGCAGCGCGGCGTTGGCCTCGACGGCGTCCGCGTCCATGACATACGTGTCGGGCGGGACGGCACCGGAGCGGTGCAGCGCGGTCGCCGTGTCGACGAGCGCGGGGTTGCGGGAGAGGACGGTGTCCAGGAACACGATCAGCCCTTCAGGTCGTGCAGCGAACGGCGGAGGATCCCGATCACGAGATCGGCTCCGGCCCGCATGGGGTTGATCCGTACGGTCCAGTCGGCGAGTCCGGGTTCGTCGTCGAGCGACGAACGGGACATCCGGTAGACGAGCGGCGCGATCTCGTAGCGGGAGTTGGAGCCCACGGGATAGGGCGCGGCGCCGTGCCGCGCGGCGACGGCGGGCAGCTCACGGGCGACCGGGCGGTCGAGCCGTACCAGCAGACAGCGGTCCTGGGCGTTGGCGATCCGTACCTCGGCCACGCCCGGTACCTCACCGGCGGTGAGCCGCTTCGCGATCTCCGCGCCCACCTGGGACTGGAGCGCCCACAGGACGGGGACATGGGTGAGCGCGCGCAGCGCGTCGAGCGCCTGGTGGCCCTGGACCTGGCCGCCGCCGGAGTAGTTGTCGGCGCGCAGGCGCCCGACGAGATCGCGGGCACCGACGACCGCGCCGACGCCTTCGGGGCCGTGCAGTTTGAAGAGGGAGAAGCACGAGGCGTCCGCGCCCAGCTCCACGCCGGAGGCGGGGACGCGCATCACCGCGTAGTTGTCGTCGACGACCGTACGGACGCCGGCGGCGCGGCAGTCGGCGAGGACCTCGCCCGGATCGTAGGAGTCGGCGAGCCGCTGCCGGCTGTGCTGGACGTACGCCCAGGAGAACGCGCCGGACTCCAGGGCGCGCCGGAGCGCCGTGCGGTCGTTGAAGTCGGCCTCGGTGGTACGGACCCCGAGGCCGCGCAGGGTGACGGCGGTCGTCCGGTAGACCGGGGCCCGGTGGATCAGCAGCGGGTCACCGGGGGAGACGGCCGCGCCGAGCGCGGCGCGGATCGCGCCCGTACCGGCGCCCTGGACGAGCGCCGCGTCCTCGGCGCCGAAGTAGTCGGCGAGTACGGCCTCGACGCGGGCGGTCGTACGGGGGCGGCCGAGCCCCGGTACGACTCCGGCGTCCGCCTCGAAGAGCTGAGGTCCCTCGAAGTGCTCGGCGGTGCACTCCAGGAGCCGGAACTGCCGCCGGGCCGCGTCCTCCAGGGTGACGGTCGCCAGCGGGAAGGTCCGCGGGAGCTCGGGCATCTCAGATCACCTCGATGTCGGTGTCGGTGTCGATTTCGGTGGCGGTATCCGGGTCGGTGCCCGTCAGGAAGCGCAGCGGATTGCGCCGGGTCATCAGATCGATCGTGTCGTCGTCCACGCCCGCCGCGCGCGCCTTGGGCAGGAAGGACCGGAAGAGATGTCCGTACCCCTGGCCACCCTCCGACTCCAGGTAGCCGTGGCGCGAGATGTCGCAGCTGAGCAGAGCGCGATCCGCGTGACCGGCGTCCAGCAGGGCGAGCAGCAGCCGAAGCCGGGTGTCGTCGCTCTGGTAGGACTCCTTGCCGACGGTGTCGAAGGCGACATACGCGCCGCTCGCCGCCAGTTCGCGGTGGACGGCGGGATCGTCCAGCAGATCCTGGTGGCCGATGGAGATCCGGTGCGGCGCCAGGCCCGTACCGGTGAGCAGTTCGAGCTGGGCGAGCCCGCCGCGGCCGAGCTGGGCATGGGTGGCGACCGACAGCCCGGTGGCGAGCGCGGCGTGCGCCGAGGCGAGCAGCGCGCGGCGCTCCGGCTCGCTGGGCAGGTCGCCGTGGCTGCCGATCTCGCCGAGGACACCGGGGCGGATCCCGGTGGAGTCGAGCCCGTCCGTGATCTCCCGGACCAGCGTCGCGGTGAGCGTGTCGACGGGTGTGCCGCCGATCTCGTCCCGGTGGAAGGGCTCGTAGTACCAGCCGGTGGCCGCGACCACCGCGACCCCGGACTCCTCGGCGACACGCGCCAGCGCGCGCGGGTCGCGGCCCATGCCGCGGCAGGTCAGCTCGATGATCAGGGAGAGCCCGAACTCATCGCGCAGGGCGGTCAGTTCGGAGGTGACCGCCGCCAGATGGCGTCCCGGGTCGAGGACGGCGGCGCCGTCACCCGTACGGTCGAGATCGAGGACGAGATGTTCATGGGAGAGGGCCGGGCCGCGCACGGCGGAGACGGGCAGCGGCCCGGCGACGGTGGTGAGACGAGGCATGAGAGTGGGGGTGCCTTCCTGGCGGGTCCGTCCGGACCCTCGTGGGGTCAGCCCTTGACCGGGGTGAACAGATCCAGCCAGTAGAGGATGTTGAGGAGAACGCCGCCGGCGATGACCGCCGCGGGCGCCGCCGCCATCCGCACCACGGGCCTGCCCATCGCCTCGTTGAGGAGATAGAGCCCGCCCACGATGAGGATCGCGAGTCCGCCGCCCATGACATTGGCCGCGAGCAGTGAGCCGAAGAGGATCGCCAGTTGCAGGGTGTCGGTGATCGCGCTCCGCAGATGCTCGGAGGAGTCGCGCACGCTCGGCAGCTTGCCCAGAACCTTGCCGATGGAGGACAGGGCCAGCACTTCGAGGGCGAAGACCGCGGCGCCGACGACGGCCGCCAGGATCGGGTTCGGCATCAGATAGCCGATGGGGTAGACGAGTGTGAAACCGGCGATGCCGTACGCGCCGGAGGCGAGCGCGGTCGTCGCGATCAGCGGGATGAAGCCGAAGACCCGGTAGAAGTCGACCTGCGCGGCTTCGCTGTACTGGCCCTTGGCGATCAGGAAGCTGGTCGCCTCGCCGCCGCCGAAGACATGCATCTGCGCCAGTACACAGACGCCGGCGCCCAGCACCATGAACAGCGGCAGATACCGGCGCAGCCGCAGCGCGCCGGCGCTGAAGAGCGAGGCCATCGGATCGTCCGGGGCGGTCACGGACTGTCCCGTACCCGAGGTCTCCTCGCCGGCCGCCAGCGCGACGGCCCGGTCCTCCTTGCGCTGGAGCAGATCCTTCCGTACGGCGAAGCCGATGAGCAGCAGTACACCGGCCGCCATCGCCAGTGAGCCGGCGAAGACACTGGGCCAGAGCTTCATCGTCATGATCACGAGCGCCAGCTCCAGCACGGCGGCCAGGCCGCCGCGCAGCCGGCCGAACTGCTTGGTGATGGCGAGCACCGGGAAGAGCGTGAAGAGGAAGAGGATCGGCGTCGACATCTGCTGCATCGCCGTCAGGAAGTCGACGGGCAGATCGTGCGCCACGTCGTTGGCGCCGCTGAGGCCGAAGACGACCACCGCGCCCCAGGCGCCGCCGAGCAGCGGCGCGAGCCACTTCCGCGGCGCGAGGATGCCCAGGATGTCGGTGGGGAGGAAGAGCAGCCAGGGGTTGAGCACACCGCTGGACAGCGCCATCGGGGCGCCGAGGCCGAAGATGAAACCCGCCGAGAGGCCGAAGGAGACCGCGGTGGTGGCGCTCCGCTTGGCGCGTCCCTGGATGAAGTCGAGCATGAAAGGGCGTACGCCGTCGTTGAACACGGCCAGCGCCATGTGCGAGACGAAGGCGGTCAGCGCGCACAGGGCTATGACAAAAAGCTTCTGCGTCAGCGAGAAGTCCAGACTGGTACTCGCTGCGAGGACGGTGCTGCTCACGGGGTCTCTCCTCCGGTCCCTGACAGGTCTTCGGTCAGCCGCGCGCGGTGAGGGCGCGGGCCATGATCGGGGCGATCACGTCGATCTGGTCGATGGCGAAGCCGAAGACCTTCTTGCCGTCCGCCAGCAGGGCGGCGACCTCGTCCTCGGTGGGGACATGGCGGCCGAAGGTGTGGCAGAGCGGTCGGCCGAGGAGGCCGACGAGGATGCCGAGGGAGGCGCCGGCGCCGGTGTGACAGGTGCCGAGGTAGTAGTCGGCCTGTCCGGCGCGGAGTTTCATCGCGGCGTCCATGTCGTTGGAGACCGTGATCTCCAGGCCGTCGAGGCCGAGTGCGGAGACGGTGTTGGCGACCTCGGTCTTGCCGACGCCACCGGTGAGGATCTTCGTCATGGCTGGGTCCTTCGCGCTACGAGTGGTGAGACCTATGAGTGGTCCTAAGAGCGGTCCTACGAGTGGTCTTACGGGTGGTCCTACGAGCGGTGAGTCCTACGAGTGGTGTGAGGCGGGGGAGTTCTGGGCCAGTACGGCGAGATGCAGTCCCAGGAAGTTGATCTCGGAATCGGGAAGCGGAGCGCCCAACTCCCGTTCTGCGCGGACGGAGATCGCGCGGGCCCGGGCCACGGCCTCGGGATGTCCCGCGAGTTCGGCCGCCACCTGCTCGTCGGTCTTGAACTCCTCGATCGGCGCGCCGTCGAGCAGCCGGTCGAGGGCCATCATCAGATGGCTGGTGAGCATGCCCGCCGTGGCCTCGGTGACGGTATGGCCCTTGGCGGCCAGGGCGGCCAGCTCCTCGGTCACGAACGCGGCGACCTCGGGCCTGACCTGGCCGCTCTCGCGGAACAGCCGGACGCGGAGGGCGAGCTGGTCGTCCATGGTTGTCCTTTCCTTCGATTCCTTGGGGGCCGATTCCTCGGGGGCGGATTCCGCAGGGTCCGATTCCTCGGGCGGAGGGATCGGACAGTAACCAGGATTTTGTATTTTCTGGCTGCGCGTGGGCTCCCGAGGTGTCCTTTCGCGCGGGCGGGCCGGGCGGTCAGTACGAGGGCGTGCGCTCACCGCGCAACACCTCGGCCTGGAGGGTGGTGACCACCGACAGATCAAGGGACTCACGTACGGCGCCGAGCGCCTTCGCCCCCTCCGTCCTGCCGATGATCGCCGCTCTGGAGTTGCGCAGCGCCAGATCGCGGGTGACCTCGTCGCCGAGCGGCAGGACGTCCACGCTCGTGCCGAGCAGCCCCTGCACCTCATCGAGGTTCCAGACGGTGGCGTCGGCCCGATCGTGTTCGAACAGCTCGCGCAGTTGCATGTACGAGGCCTCGATCCACTCGATGTCCGAGCGCCCGGCGAACGCGCGCTCGGCGAGCATTCGTTGATCCTCGGAAGCGTGGTCGATGGCGACGCGCAGCCCCGGGGTCCCCGGGTCGGAGCCGCGCCGCATCAGCAGTCCGTGCGCCCCGACATAGGTGGCCGGGCCCAGATCCGCGACCAGCTCGACCGGATGGTCCTCGATCAGCCGGTCGGCGGCGAAGCGCGAGAGGACGACGAGATCGGCCTTCCCTTCGAGGAGCGCGGTCGTACGGGCGCCGGCGCCCCGCATGAAGGTGATCGCGAAGGGCGCGCCGGCCTCCTCGAAGGCGGCGCGCAGCCCCGTCGCCAGCCCCTCGTACCGGCGGGAGTACGGCAGCGGCATCGCGGCGAGGAGCGTGCCGAGTCCGGAGAGCCGCCACAGTATGGAGCGGTCCGAGCGGACGAGGAAGGTGCCCAAATGGCCCCGGGCCGTCGTCTCGATCGCCTCGGCGTTCTCCAGCAGCTGGAGCGCGGCCTGGACGGTGCCGTTCCCGACGCCCAGCTCCACGGCGAAGTCCCGCACGCGCGGCAGGCGGGTCTCCGGCTCGTGGTTCAGCAGGAGAACCGCCAGCTGCCGGGCCGCGAGGCCGTTGCGGGTCAGGAAACGCTCGTCGAAGCCAGTCACGAACGAGACAGTAAACAGGATTCTGGATACTGTCCAGGGTTCCGCACCGGTCCGTTTCCGGGCCGAGGCCGGGGCCGGGTCCGCGGGTCCAGGCCCGGGGCCGGGTCCCCAGGAAGTCCGGGTCCGCGCCCCGGTCCGGGTCCTCAGGAAGTCCGGGCGATCAGATACCGGAAGACATTCGGCATCCAGACCGTGCCGTCACGGCGCAGATGCGGATGGAGCGCCTCGCCGATCTCCTTCTCCACCAGCCGCCGGTTCGTCGTCCGGATCGCGCCGTCGAACACCCCCGTCGACAACAGGCCACGGACCGCGCTCTCCTGGTCCGCGTACCCGAACGGGCAGGCCACTCGCCCCGAACCGGCCGGCTTCAGACCGGCCCGCGCCGCGATCTCCTCCAGATCGTCGCGGTGCCCCCGCCGCCGGGCCTCCTCGCGTGGACGCTCGCTCAGCCGGCCCGCGATCCGCAGCACACCGTCCGTGGCGCAGCGCTCGGGCGGACCCCAGCCCGCGAGCACCACGGGTGTACCGCGCCGGGCCAGTGGTATCGCCTCGTCGAGCGCGGGACCGAGCCCCTTCGCGTCGCCCGCGACGGAGCCGATCGGCTGGAAAGCGGTGATCAGGTCGTACGGTGAACGGCCGGGCCCCGGCGCGGCGTCGGCCATCCGGTCCACCGGCAGCAGCGTGCCCGCGTCGGCCGCACGGTCCGCCCGGCCGTCCCGTTCCCGGTCGGCGCGCAGCCGCTCGCGGGCCAGCGCCAGCCGCTCGGTGTCGGAGTCGACACCGGTCACCCGCGCACCCCGCGCGGCCGCGAGCAGCAGGGCGAGCCCCGAGCCGCAGCCGAGACCGAGCACCCGGGTCCCCTCGCGGACCTCCAGCCGCTCGTACACCGCTTCGTAGAGCGGCACCAGCATCCGTTCCTGGATCTCGGCCCAGTCGCGGGCGCGCGCGCCCGCGTCGGGGAGAACCGCCGGTGCTGCGCCGGGGTGCGCGAACCGCTGGTGGTGCCGGCCGAGCGTACGTGTCATGGATAGCGCCCCAATCCGCCAAGAGGTCGGTCGTGCCCTGATGGACAGCCCCCCCGTGTGCGTGCGCGCGTTCTTCCCCCGTATGCCAGAGAACTCCGCATCCGTGCCCGCGTCCAGTGGGCGGCGGGAAAAGCGTGTATGCCCCGGGCGTGCGCCCCCGCGCGCATGGCCGGTTCCGTACGCCCGAGCCCGTACGATGCGCGCCATGGCGAAGGCACCAGTTCTCACGCCCCGGGCGGACGACTTCCCGCGTTGGTACCAGGATCTGATCAACAAGGCCGAACTGGCCGACAACGGGCCGGTGCGCGGCACGATGGTGATAAGGCCATATGGGTACGGGCTGTGGGAGCGGATGCAGCAGGAGCTGGACACCCGTATCAAGGCGGCAGGCGCCTCGAACGCGTACTTCCCGCTCTTCATCCCGCAGTCGTATCTGACCCGTGAGGCGGCGCACGTCGAGGGTTTCGCGCCCGAACTGGCGATCGTCACCCACGGCGGCGGCAAGGACCTTGAGGAGCCGGTCGTCGTACGGCCCACCTCCGAGACGATCGTCAACGAGTACTTCGCCAAGTGGGTGCGCAGTTACCGCGATCTGCCCCTGCTGATCAACCAGTGGGCCAATGTCGTCCGCTGGGAGATGCGCCCCCGCGTCTTCCTGCGCACCACCGAATTCCTCTGGCAGGAGGGCCACACCGCCCATGCCGACTACGAGGACGCCAGGGACTACGCCGCGCACATCCACCGCAACGTCTACGCGGACTTCATGACCGAAGTCCTCGGGATCGATGTCGTCCTGGGCCGCAAGACCGCGCGCGAGCGCTTCGCCGGGGCCGTCAACACCCTGACGCTCGAAGGGATGATGGGCGACGGCAAGGCCCTCCAGCTGGGCACGAGCCACGAGTTGGGACAGAACTTCGCGCGGGCCTTCCACACCCGGTATCTGTCGAAGGAGGGCACCGAGGAGTTGGTCTGGCAGACCTCCTGGGGCGCCTCGACCCGGATGGTCGGCGGACTGATCATGTCGCACGGCGACGACGACGGGCTGCGTGTGCCGCCCCGCCTCGCCGCCGTCCAGGCCGTCGTGCTGGCCATCAAGGGCGACGAGCCGGTCCTGGCCGCCGTCCGCGAGACCGCCGACCGGCTCCGGCTCGCCGGCGTCCGGGTCATGATCGATGACCGTACCGACATCCCCTTCGGCCGCCGCGCCGTCGACTGGGAGTTGAAGGGCGTGCCCGTACGGATCGAGATCGGCCCGCGCGATCTGGAGAACGGCACCGCGATGCTCGTACGGCGGATCCCCGGCGGCAAGGAGCCGGTGGCCGTCGGGGCCCTCGCCGGGCTGCTGCCCACGGTCCTGGAGGACGACCAGGCACTGCTGTTGACGCAGTCCAGGGCGCACCGCGAGGCCCGTACCGCCGAGGTCTCCACCGTCGAGGAGGCCGCCGAGGCCGCCGCCGCGGGCGGTTGGGCACGCATCCCCTGGGCGACGCTGGGTACCTGGGGAGAGGCGGCTCTGGCCGAGCTCGGGGTCTCCGTACGGTGTCTGGTCGCCGAGGACGGGGCGGTGCCGGAAACGGATGATGCGGCGGGTAGTGTCGCCATTGTGGCCCGTGCGTATTGAGCGCATCCGTCACCAGGAGTCCGGCGAGTCCCTGGGAGGTCGCGCCGACGGCGCAACTCCCCCGGCGGACCTCCTCCTCAAGGGGAAGCGCCGGTGTACGTAGATCGTCTACGCGTCGAAGCGTACGTGTCGCTACGTACCACCTTGGGAGGAGCTGTGAGGCTTCTCCGCAGATCAGCGCACCCGCCCTCGTCCGGACGCATCAAGGGCAACTGACGGGTACGTGCAAATTATTTGAGATGCCCCGTAATGGAACCCGAGAGGGCTCCGGCTCGTTATTCACGACGTGAGCACGACACCACCTGTTCTCGCCGCAGAGCTGGCGCAGGCGTGGGCCGATATTCAGCGGTCCCACCCCGAGCTGCCGGATCTTGCCGCGCCAGAGTCCCTGATCGGAGAGTCGTCGTCCGCCTGTGGCGCCGAGCTCTCCTTCGAACGACTGCTTCACGAAGCGGTCCACGGCATCGCCGCGGCCAGAGGTGTCCGCGACACCTCCCGGGCGGGCCGCTATCACAACCGCCGATTCCTCGCCATCGCCGAGGAGATGGGCCTGGACCATCCCGAGGAGCCGCATCCCAGCAGCGGTTTCTCCCTGGTCTCGCTCAGTCCCGAGGCGAAGCGGCGGTACCGCCCCACCATCGAACGATTGCAGCGCGCCCTCAAGGCGCACACGGTCGCGACGGCCGCCGACACCAAGCGCAGCTTCCGCGGCCCTGCCGCGAGACACGGCTCGTCCGGCGGCGGGGTACGCGTCAAGGCCGTCTGTGACTGCGGGCGCAACGTACGGGTCGTACCGTCGGTCCTCGCCCAGGCCCCGATCGTCTGCGGCGGCTGCGGCAAGCCCTTCCGTATCCCCGAAGTGGTCGGTGCCGCGGGCTGAGTCAGCGGCCGTCCCGGCCGCTCCCGTCCCCTGCCCGCCGCCGCGTCATGCCCGGTCGCGGTCGTATGGCAGAATGGCCAGCTGTACTCGACAGTCGCACAGGACCCCTCTCTCCTCCGGCTGACGCGTCCATCGGGCGGATCGGGTACCGCAACCCCACGCGGCATCCCGTTGTGCCCAACCACGTCAAGACCAGGAGACACCACTCCAGTGGCAGTCAAGATCAAGCTGAAGCGTCTGGGCAAGATCCGTTCGCCTCACTACCGCATCATCGTCGCCGACTCCCGTACCCGCCGTGACGGCCGGGCCATCGAGGAGATCGGTCTGTACCACCCGGTGCAGAACCCCTCGCGCATCGAGGTCGACTCGGAGCGCGCGCGTTACTGGCTGTCCGTCGGCGCCCAGCCGACCGAGCCGGTTCTCGCGATCCTCAAGCTCACCGGTGACTGGCAGGCACACAAGGGCCTGCCGGCCCCCGCGCCGCTGCTCCAGCCGGAGCCGAAGGCCGACAAGCGCGCCCTCTTCGAGGCCGCCGCGAAGGACGCCGGCGACGAGCCCAAGGGTGAGGCGATCACTCAGAAGGCCAAGAAGTCCGACAAGAAGGCCGACGAAGCCGGGACCGAGTCCTCGGCCGCCGCCGAGTCGACCGAGGCCTGAGCATGCTCGAGGAGGCTCTCGAGCACCTCGTGAAGGGCATCGTCGACAATCCGGACGAAGTGCGGGTGGCCTCGCGCAACCTGCGCCGCGGCCGTGTGCTGGAGGTCCGGGTGCACCCGGACGACCTCGGCAAGGTGATCGGCCGCAACGGCCGCACCGCACGTGCTCTGCGGACCGTCGTGGGCGCCATCGGCGGCCGCGGCATCCGTGTCGATCTCATCGACGTGGACCAGGTCCGCTGAGACAGCAGAACACCGGCAGGGGCCGGGAGGGCCACGGCCTTCCCGGCCCTCGCTGTTTCCCGCGCGTGATCGTGACGCGTGATCGTGACAAGAAGGTGGAGTATCAGTGCAGTTGGTGGTCGGGCGGGTGGGCCGCGCCCATGGGATCAAGGGTGAGGTCACCGTAGAGGTACGGACGGACGAGCCCGAACTGCGGCTCGGCCCCGGCGCCGTACTCGCCACGGAACCGGCCCAGGCCGGACCGCTGAGGATCGAGACGGGCCGGGTGCACAGCGGCAGGCTGCTGCTGCGCTTCGAGGGCGTACGCGACCGTACGGGCGCCGAGGCGCTGCGCAATGTTCTGCTGATCGCGGAGGTCGACCCCGAGGAACTCCCGGAGGATCCCGAGGAGTTCTACGACCATCAGCTGATGGACCTGGATGTGGTGCTGGCCGACGGCACGGAGGTCGGGCGGATCACCGAGATCTCGCATCTGCCCTCGCAGGACCTGTTCATCGTGGAACGGCCGGACGGCAGCGAGGTGATGATCCCCTTCGTGGCGGAGATCGTCACCGAGATCGACCTGGAGGAGCAGCGGGCCGTCATCGACCCGCCGCCCGGGTTGATCGACGACAGGGCGGAGATCGCCTCCAGCCGGGACACCGACCCGGACACCGACCGGGACACCGGCCCGGCCGCCGACGCTGCCGGCGAGGTCCTGGGCGAGGACGGCGCGGCGGGTAAGGACGGCGGCTGATGCGGCTCGATGTGGTCACGATCTTCCCGGAGTATCTGGAGCCCCTGAACGTCTCACTCGTCGGCAAGGCCCGCGCGCGCGGCCGGCTCGACGTCCACGTACACGACCTCCGGGAGTGGACGTACGACCGGCACAACACGGTCGACGACACCCCCTACGGCGGTGGTCCCGGCATGGTCATGAAGACCGAGCCCTGGGGCGACGCGCTGGACGACGTCCTGGCGGGCGGCTACGAGTCGGGCGCCCATGGCCCGGTCCTGGTCGTCCCCACGCCCAGTGGCCGCCCCTTCACCCAGGAACTGGCCGTCGGACTCTCCGAGCGGCCCTGGCTGGTCTTCACGCCCGCGCGCTACGAGGGCATCGACCGCCGGGTCATCGACGAGTACGCGACCCGGATACCGGTGGTCGAGGTCTCGATCGGCGACTATGTGCTCGCCGGCGGCGAGGCGGCCGTACTGGTGATCACGGAGGCCGTGGCCCGGCTGCTGCCCGGTGTGCTCGGCAACGCGGAGTCGCACCGCGACGATTCCTTCGCCCCCGGCGCGATGGCGAATCTGCTGGAGGGCCCCGTCTACACGAAGCCGCCGCAGTGGCGCGGGCGCGGGATTCCGGATGTGCTGCTCAGCGGCCACCATGGCAGGATCGCGCGCTGGCGGCGCGACGAGGCGTTCCGGCGTACGGCCCTCAACCGGCCCGATCTGATCGAGCGTTGCGATCCCGCGTCCTTCGACAAGAAGGACCGCGAGATGCTCTCCATCCTGGGCTGGGCGCCGGAGCCCGGTGGCCGATTTTGGCGCAGGCCCGAGGCCATGGAAGAATAGGCCGCTGCCTTACGTCCGGCGTGCGCCCCTGCCACAGGGGGAACGACGCCCGCCCGACGCGAACGGCACATCGGACTCTCTCTCGATATCCGCTGATGACCTGTGGCATCAGCGAGGAAGCAGACCTTCATGGCCAGCCTGCTCGACGTCGTCGACGCATCGTCGCTCCGCAGCGACCTCCCCGCTTTCCGTCCCGGTGACACCGTGAACGTCCACGTACGTGTCATCGAGGGCAACCGCTCCCGTATCCAGCAGTTCAAGGGCGTGGTCATCCGCCGCCAGGGCTCCGGTGTCCGTGAGACCTTCACGGTCCGCAAGGTCTCCTTCTCCGTCGGCGTCGAGCGTACTTTCCCGGTGCACAGCCCGATCTTCGAGAAGATCGAGCTGGTCAGCCGCGGTGACGTCCGTCGCGCGAAGCTGTACTACCTCCGTGAGCTGCGCGGCAAGGCCGCGAAGATCAAGGAGAAGCGCGACAGGTAGGACCCGCGGCGTCCGGGTCGGTCCGGACACGCACCCGGGGTTCACAGGGCCGCCGGATAAGATCTGGCCCCGATGGACACCGAAGAACGGCAGACGGAGCGCGATCGCTCTTCCGGATCCCACGACGGGACGGAAGAGGGATCGCGCTCCGCGCGTTCCTCCGGGCGGCTGACCGGACTTCCCGGACTCTCCGGGCTGTCCGGGCCCGCCTGGCGCAGGGCGGGCCTCCTCGGGCTCGCCTGCGCCGTCTTCGCGCTGCTGCTCAGCAGCTTCGTGGTGCAGCCGTTCCTGATCCCCTCGGGCTCAATGCGGCCCACTCTCCAGGTCGGGGACCGCGTGCTGGTCAACAAGTTGGCGTACCGTTTCGGTACCGCGCCGGAGCGCGGTGATGTGGTGGTCTTCGACGGCACCGGATCCTTCGTCCAGGAGCCGCCGGGGGACAACCCCGTCACCGGGCTGCTGCACGGGGCGGCCGCGGCCCTGGGTCTCGCCGCACCCGCCGAGACCGACTTCGTCAAGCGTGTGGTCGGTGTGGGGGGTGACCGGGTGGTCTGCTGCGACAAGGGGGGCAGGGTCGAGGTGAACGGCGGAGCTGTGGACGAGGGGTACCTGTACGCGGGCGACGCCCCCTCCAGCGTCCCCTTCGACATCGTCGTACCCCAGGGCACGCTCTGGGTGATGGGCGACCACCGGAGCAATTCGCGCGACTCCCGCGACCATCTCGGCGACCCCGGCGGCGGCATGGTGCCCGTGGACAAGGTCATCGGACGGGCGGACTGGATCGGCTGGCCGCTGGGCCGCTGGGCCGTTCTGGAGCCGACAGGGGCCTTCCACGACGTACGGAGCCCGGAAGGCGCGGTGACCCCGGCGGACGCGGGGGCGCCAGGTGGCACGGAGACCGCGGGTGGCAAGGGGACCGCAGGTGGTACGGGGACCGCGGGTGACGCGGGGATCCCGGGCGGTTCCCATGGGTAAGCGGGGGCGGCGCCGTCGCCCCAGCCATGGGTCGGACACCCGGCTGCCCACCGGCTCCCGGCCCACCACCGGCCGGACGCTGCCGGGGCGCGCGGAGCGCCGTAAGCTCGCGCGCCGGGTCAAACAGCGCCGCCGCAGGTCCGCGGCGAAGGAGATACCGATACTCATCACCGTGGCGGTGCTGATCGCGCTGGTCCTGAAGACATTCCTGGTCCAGGCGTTCGTGATCCCCTCGGGCTCGATGGAGCAGACGATCAGGATCAGTGACCGGGTGCTGGTGGACAAGCTGACCCCATGGTTCGGCTCGAAACCGGAGCGGGGCGATGTCGTGGTCTTCAAGGACCCCGGCAACTGGCTCCACGACGAGCAGCCGCCGCCGGACGACTCACCGGTCGTGATCAAGCAGGTCAAGCAGGCGCTGACCTTCATCGGACTGCTGCCGTCCGCCGACGAGCAGGATCTGATCAAGCGCGTCGTCGCGACCGGCGGGGACACGGTCAAATGTTGCGACCGGGACGGCAAGGTCACCGTCAACGGCACCCCGCTCACCGAGCCGTATCTGAATCCCGGGAATGTCCCTTCCTCCATCCCCTTCGAGGTGCGGGTGCCGGAAGGACGCATTTTCGTGATGGGGGACCACCGGTCCAATTCGGCCGACTCGCGCTTCCACCTCCAGGAGGCGGACAAGGGGACCATCTCGGAGGACGAGGTCGTGGGGCGCGCGGTCGTCATCGCCTGGCCGGTCGGGCACTGGCGGCGACTGGAGGAGCGGGAGACCTACGCCTCGGTTCCGGACCCGCGCGCCGCGCCGACGACGGCACTGGGACCGTCGGAGTCGCCTACTGTGTCTTACCAGGATCTGAACGGATTGATCCGGCTCCCGAGCCCTGCGGAACTCCCGCTCGTTATGGGAGTGGTGGGCCTGTCCCGTCTCCGGGGCAGGCGATCGCACGGAGTAATCGCACGGAGTGAGGAGTGGATGTGGGGGATGTGGCGGTCGGCGCACGATCCGGACACGATGATCCCGAGGAGGGACACGAGCAGCTCGCCGAGTCGCCCGAAAACGTGACGGCCCGGTCGACGGAACGCGGGAACGGGTCCGGTGGGATCCACGACGGCGACAGGGATGGCGACAGCGACGGCGAAGGATCGGACGCGAGGAAACCGCGCTCCTTCTGGAAGGAGCTGCCCCTTCTCATCGGGATCGCCCTTCTGCTGGCGCTTCTGATCAAGACTTTCCTGGTACAGGCGTTCTCGATCCCCTCGGACTCGATGCAGAACACCCTTCAGCGGGGCGACCGGGTGCTGGTGGACAAGCTCACCCCCTGGTTCGGCTCCGAACCGGAGCGTGGTGAAGTCGTCGTCTTCCATGATCCGGGCGGCTGGCTGGACAGCACCCAGGCGCCCGAGCCGAATGTGGCACAGCGGTTCCTGAGCTTCATCGGCCTGATGCCGTCCGCCGAGGAGAAGGACCTGATCAAGCGGGTCATCGCGGTCGGCGGCGACACCGTGGAGTGCAAGAAGGGCGGAAAGGTCCAGGTCAACGGGGTTCCGTTGAACGAGTCCGACTACATCTACCCGGGCAACACTCCCTGTGACGACAAGCCCTTCGGGCCGATCGACGTGCCCAAGGGCAGCATCTGGGTGATGGGTGACCACCGGCAGAACTCGTTGGACTCCCGCTACCACCAGGAGCTGACCGGAAACGGCACGGTCTCCAACGACGAGGTCGTCGGGCGCGCCTTCGTGGTGGCCTGGCCGGTCAACCGCTGGTCGTTCCTTCCGGTGCCCGACACGTTCGACCAGTCCGGGCTGAGCGCGGCGGCGTCGGTGGCCTCGGCCGCGGCTCCGGGGGCGCTGGGCCTGGCCGGAGCGGTGCCGCTCGTGCTGTGGCGCCGAAGGCGGCTTACCCGTGGGCGTACCGCCGGGTAGGGTGCCGTCCCGGATCGTCGATCTCCGAGGAACATTCTCCGGAACGGTGGAGTGATCGTTTTCCGGAACGGGGGGAGTGCTGGGATGAGCGGAACAGGACGGGCGGAACGTTCGAACGGCGGCCATGGCCGCCTCGGCAGTGTGCTGTCGGGGCTGGCCGTGGCCGTCGGTTGTGTGCTCTTCCTCGGCGGGTTCGTCTGGGGAGCCGTGGAGTACCGGCCGTACACCGTCCCGACCAACTCGATGGACCCGACCGTGAAGGCGGGTGACCGGGTGCTGGCGCAGCGGATATCCGGCGACGAGGTACGCCGTGGCGACGTGGTGGTCTTCAAGGACGCGGACTGGGCCAATATGCCGATGGTGAAGCGGGTGGTCGCGGTCGGCGGCGACAAGATCGCCTGTTGTGACGCGGACGGCCGGCTCACCGTCAACGGCACTCCGGTCGAGGAACCGTACGTACGGGGAATGGCCGGCGGGCGGGCGTCCACGGGCGGGCGGGCGTCCACGACAGATTTCGACGCGACCGTGCCCGAGGGGAAGCTGTTTCTGCTCGGTGATGAACGCAGCGGTTCGCTGGATTCCCGGGTCCATCTGGAGGACGCGGGGCAGGGCTCGGTGCCGCGCTCGGCGGTCGACGCGCGCGTCGACGCCGTGGCCTGGCCGCTGGGCGGGGTGATCGACCGGCCGGCGGGCTTCGCCGCGCTGCCGGGCGGGGTGTCTGGGCCGGGACCCGTGCGATGGATCGTGGTGGCGGTGGTGGCCGGGGCGCTGCTGATCTTCGGCGGGGCGGCGTACGGGCCGGTCGCCCGGCGGTTCTCGAAGCCTCGGACGGGCGGCGGGAGCGGTGAAGGGGTGTCCACGGGTGTCCGCTGAGTCTGCTGGGGCTGCTGGATCTGCTGAGTCTGCTGGATCTGACCGGGCTGGGGGCACTGGAGGGGCTGGGGGCACTGGGGGCACTGGAGGGACTGGAGGGACAGCTGTGTCGGGCGGGTCGGACGGGTCGGGCGGGCAAGTGCTGCGGAGGGTGGCGCGGGTGGTGCTGCTGGACCCGGCGGACCGGATTCTGTTGCTGCATGGATACGAGCCCGGTGATCCGGACAACGACTGGTGGTTCACGCCCGGCGGAGGCCTGGAGGGCGACGAGACCCGGGCAGAGGCCGCACTGCGCGAGCTGGCGGAGGAGACGGGGATCACACAGGTGGAGCTGGGACCCGTGCTGTGGCGCCGGACCTGTTCCTTCCCGTTCGACGGGCGCCGCTGGGATCAGGACGAGTGGTACTTCCTGGCACGTACGACGCAGACCGAGACGTCGGTCGAGGGGCTGACCGAGCTGGAGCTGCGCAGCGTCGCGGGGTTGAGGTGGTGGACCTCCGCCGAACTGTCGGCGGCGCGTGAGACGGTGTACCCGACCAGGCTCGCCGAGCTGCTGCGCACGCTGCTCGACGAGGGTCCTCCGGGTGAGCCGGTGGACCTCGCCCCCGAGAGCGTCTAGGGGCGTGGGGGCCGGAGCACAATAGGGGGACGTACGGCTGAAGGGGAACATGCCATGAGCGCCGAGGACCTCGAAAAGTACGAGACCGAGATGGAGCTGAAGCTCTACCGGGAGTATCGAGATGTCGTCGGCCTGTTCAAATACGTGATCGAGACCGAGCGTCGCTTTTATCTCACGAATGATTACGAGATGCAGGTGCACTCGGTGCAGGGTGAGGTCTTCTTCGAGGTCACGATGGCGGACGCGTGGGTCTGGGACATGTACAGGCCGGCCAGGTTCGTCAAGCAGGTACGAGTGCTCACGTTCAAGGACGTGAATATCGAGGAGCTGAACAAGAGCGACCTCGAACTCCCCGGCGGCTGAAGACCGTGATCGGGCCGGGGCGCTGGGCGAGGGGCTGGGGCGTCACGAGCGAGTGAGCGAGTTTTCCACAACCGCCGGGTTGTCCACCAAGATCCACTAGTTCTGGGCGGTCGCGTCAGAGTCGGTACCGGAGGTGGTGCCGAAATGAACGCGACGGGGGCACTGGGGCAGTACGGCGAGGATCTGGCGGCGCGGCGGCTGGTCGACGCGGGGATGACCGTGCTGGCACGCAACTGGCGGTGCGGCAGGGTCGGTGAGATCGACATCGTGGCCCGCGACAAGGACAGCGGGGGCCGGGATGTGCTGGTCGTCTGCGAGGTGAAGACCCGCAGAGCCGGCTGGTTCGAACATCCGATGGCCGCGGTCACGCCGGTGAAGGCGGATCGGCTGAGACGGCTCGCGGACTGCTGGCTGGAGCGGTACGGCGGTCCGCCGTCGGGCGGGGTCCGCATCGATCTGATCGGGGTGCTGCTGCCCGGCCGGGGCGCACCGGTGGTCGAGCACGCGCAGGGGGTGACCTGATGGGGTTCGCGCGCGCGTGCTCGGTGGCGCTGGTGGGGGTCGAGGGGGTGGTGGTCGAGGTCCAGGCGGACCTGGAGCCGGGGGTCGCCGCGTTCACCCTGGTGGGGCTGCCCGACAAGAGTCTGGTGGAGAGCCGGGACCGGGTGCGGGCGGCCGTGGTGAACTCCGGCGGCGAGTGGCCGCAGAAGAAACTCACGGTAGGGCTGAGCCCCGCCTCCGTGCCCAAGGGCGGCAGCGGCTTCGATCTCGCCGTGGCGGCGGCGGTGCTCGGGGCCGCCGAGCGAATCGATCCCGGCGCCATCGCCGATCTGGTGCTGATCGGTGAGCTGGGCCTGGACGGACGGGTCAGGCCGGTGCGCGGGGTGCTGCCGGCCGTGCTCGCGGCGGCGGAGGCCGGATACCGCCAGGTCGTCGTGCCCGAGCAGACCGCGGGCGAGGCCTCTCTGGTGTCGGGGGTGTCGGTCCTCGGGGTACGGACCCTGCGTCAGCTCATCGCCGTACTGACCGGCGAGCCGGTGCCCGAAGAGGTGCCGGAGACCGCGCGGGGGCGTCCTGACTCGATGCTCGCGGGGTTGATGGTGCCCGGTGCCGGGGTGGGCACCGGTCTGGCCACGGGCATGGGGGCGGGCGACGGACACCGGCCGGATCTCGCGGATGTGGCCGGCCAGGAGGCGGCGCGTACGGCGCTGGAGGTGGCCGCGGCGGGCGGGCACCACCTGCTGCTCCACGGACCGCCGGGGGCCGGCAAGACGATGCTGGCCGAGCGGCTGCCCGGTGTCCTGCCGCCGCTGACCAGGCAGGAATCCCTGGAGGTCACCGCCGTGCACTCGGTGGCGGGCATGCTGCCGCCCGGCGAACCGCTCGTCCATACCCCGCCCTACTGCGCACCGCACCACTCGGCGACCATGCAGTCCCTGGTCGGCGGTGGCAACGGGCTGCCGCGACCGGGCGCGGTGTCGCTGGCCCACCGCGGCGTGCTGTTCCTCGACGAGGCGCCGGAGTTCTCGGTCCGGGCGCTGGACGCCCTGCGGCAGCCGCTGGAATCCGGCCATGTGGTGGTGGCCCGCAGCGCCGGCGTGGTGCGGCTGCCCGCGCGGTTTCTGATGATCCTCGCGGCGAATCCCTGCCCATGCGGGCGGCACACGCTGGTGGGAGCCGCGTGCGACTGCCCGCCCTCGGCGATCCGCCGTTACCAGGCCCGGCTGTCCGGACCGCTGCTCGACCGGGTGGATCTGCGGGTCGGTGTCCAGCCCGTCCAGCGGGCGGATCTGCTGGGGCAGGGCGGCAGGGGCGAGTCCACCTCCGTGGTCGCCGCGCGGGTACGGGACGCCCGTCAGCGGTCGGCGGACCGGCTGGACGGCACACCGTGGACGGTCAACAGCGAGGTGCCCGGCCATGAGCTGCGAACGCGCTGGCCCGTCGCCCCCGGAGCGCTCGCGGCGGCCGAACGGGATCTGGAGCGTGGCCTGCTCACCGCACGTGGCCTGGACCGGGTGCTGCGGGTGGCCTGGACGGTCGCGGACCTCGCAGGGCGCGTCCGGCCGGAATCGCGTGATGTGGCTCTGGCGCTGGAGCTGCGTACCGGTGTCACCCGGGGTACGGCGGTCGCCGGAGCGGCATCATGACCTCCGTCGGTCCGGGGGAGCGGCTGGCGCGGGCCGCGCTCACGCGGATCCTGGAGCCCGGGGACGAGTGCGGTGGACTGTGGCTGCGGAGGTTCGGGGCGGTCGGGCTGCTGGAGCGGCTCACCTCACCGGACGCCGGGCCGGAGCGGTTCACCGAGGTCGGTGAGCGGCGGCTCGGCGGTTATCGGATACGGGCGGCGGTGGCGGACCCCGAGCGTGATCTGGCGGCGGTGAGCGCGCTCGGCGGCCGGTTCGTCTGCCCCGGTGACCGGGAGTGGCCCAGCCAGCTCGACGATCTGGAGACGGCCGCGCCCGTGGGGCTATGGGTGCGGGGCACCGCGGATCTGCGGCTCTGGTCACTGCGCTCCGTCGCCGTGGTCGGGGCCAGGGCGTGTACTCCGTACGGGGCACATATGGCGGCGAGTCTGGGCGCGGGTCTGGCCGAGCGAGGTTGGGTGGTCACCTCCGGTGCGGCGTTCGGTGTGGACGGCGCGGCACACCGCGGTGCGCTGGCGGCGGGCGGTGCCACGGTGGCCGTGCTCGCCTGCGGGGTCGATGTGGCCTATCCGCGCGGTCACTCCGAACTGATCGGACGCATCGCCGAACAGGGGCTGGTCATCGGGGAATTACCGCCGGGCGACCATCCCACCCGCAGCAGGTTCGTCCTGCGCAACCGCGTGATCGCCGCGCTCACCAGGGGGACCGTCGTGGTGGAGGCGGAGTACCGCAGTGGATCCCTGGTCACCGCGCGGGCCGCGCAGCGGCTGGGCCGCTTCACGATGGGCGTGCCCGGCCCCGCCACCAGCGGTCTCTCGGCCGGTGTGCACGAACTGCTGCGTGGTGAGGGAGTGCTGGTCACGGACGCCGCGGAAGTGGTCGAGCTGGTGGGCGACATGGGTGAGCTGGCGCCGCTCCGACGCGGCCCCGTACTTCCCAGGGATCTGCTCGACCCGGTCAGCGCGCGGGTGCTGGAGGCGCTGCCCGCCCGGGGCGTCTCGCGAGGGCCGGAGATCGCGCGCGGCGCGGGCACGACCACCGACGAGGCGCTCGGCAGATTGTACGAACTGCACTCGTTGGGGTTCGTCGAACGGCACGGGGACGGCTGGCAGTTGGCCGCCGCGCGGCGAGGCGGTACTTGATCTGGGGCATTCGGGTGAAAAGGTGATGCGGATGACCTCTGTCTCTCGATCGGTGACACGCCAGGGGCCGGCGCGAGCGGCGTCGGCCCCCGATCGAAGGTGTGGTCGACGGCGTCCGTCGAGGCGGGTCCGGGCGCCCGATCCTCGCTCAGTGCGACGCTCCAGTCACGCTACGCTCACATGCATTCCGGCCACTTCGACAGATGTCCCCCCGCACGTCACAGCAGAACGGCTCAAGGCAACGCATGCCCCAGCACACCTCCGGGTCTGACCGCGCGGCGGCGCCCCCTGCCGCCCGGAGCGGCGTGCGGCCCCCCGCGCCCTCGTCGCTCGACGAGTTGTGGCGGTCGTACAAGACCACGGGCGACGAGCGGCTGCGCGAGCAGTTGATCCTGCACTACTCGCCCCTGGTGAAGTATGTGGCGGGCCGGGTGAGTGTGGGACTGCCGTCCAATGTCGAGCAGGCCGACTTCGTCTCCTCCGGGGTCTTCGGTCTGATCGACGCGATCGAGAAGTTCGACATCGAGCGGTCCATCAAGTTCGAGACCTACGCGATCACCCGGATCCGCGGCGCGATGATCGACGAACTCCGGGCCCTCGACTGGATCCCGCGCTCCGTACGGCAGAAGGCCAGAGCCGTCGAGCGCGCCTACGCCACCCTGGAGGCACAGCTGCGCCGTACGCCGACGGAGCCCGAGGTCGCCGGCGAGATGGGGATCGCGCTGGAGGAACTGCACGCGGTTTTCAGCCAGTTGTCCCTCGCGAACGTGGTGGCACTGGAGGAGTTGCTGCATGTCGGCGGCGAGGGGGGCGACCGGCTCAGCCTCATGGACACCCTGGAGGACACGGCCGCCGACAATCCGGTGGAGGTCGCCGAGGACCGTGAGCTGAGACGGTTGCTCGCGCGGGCCATCAACACCCTCCCCGACCGGGAGAAGACCGTCGTCACGCTCTACTACTACGAGGGCCTCACGCTCGCCGAGATCGGCCATGTCCTCGGGGTGACCGAGAGCAGGGTCAGCCAGATCCACACAAAGTCCGTGCTGCAACTGCGGGCGAAGCTGGCCGACGTCGGACGCTGACGCTGTGCCGCCGCCCGCTCATCCGTAGAGTGGAGGCGTGCCCAGGATTCGAGCGGCCTCGGTGGCCGAGCACCGGACCATGCAACGAGGCGCCCTGCTGGACGCCGCGCGCTCCCTCCTGTCCGAAGGCGGTACGGACGCGCTGACCTTCCCCGCGCTCGCCGAACGCACCGGACTCGCCAGGTCCTCCGTCTACGAGTACTTCCGCTCGCGCGCCGCCGTCGTCGAGGAACTGTGCGCCGTCGACTTCCCGGTCTGGGCGGCCGAGGTCGAGTCGGCCATGGCCGGGGCCGAGACACCCGAGGCCAAGATCGAGGCGTATGTGCGCCGTCAGCTCGCGCTCGTCGGGGACCGACGGCACCGCGCGGTCGTCGCCATCTCCGCGAGCGAGCTGGACGACGGCGCCCGGGAGAAGATCCGCGCCGCGCACGGCGGTCTGATCGCCATGATCGTGGAGGCCCTCGGCGAGCTGGGCCACCAGCAGCCCCGGCTCGCGGCCATGCTGCTCCAGGGCGTCGTGGACGCGGCGGTCAGACGTATCGAACTCGGCGCGGCCGAGGCGCCCCCGGAGATCGCCGAGGCGGCCGTCTCCATGGCACTGCGCGGCGTACGGGGCTGAGGGCCGGGCGCGGGCACCTGCGGACGCGCCGCCGGTAGCCACCACGCGCTCCGCCGGATTCGTCCGGGCTCCGGCTCGGGAACGCCGAAGACCGGCAGAAGCCGCGACGGCGCCCGGCGCAGCAGCTCGTGGGGCAGCAGGGACAGCGGGTTGAGATAGACCGCGCCCCGCAGCAGCCCCCAGTGCAGACAGCCCGGCGCGCAGTGGGACGGAGCGCACGTCACCGTCGCGACCGGCCGGCCCGCCGTCACCTCGTCCCCCTCGGCGACGAGCGGTGACACCGGTTCGTAGGTGGTCCGCAGCGGCGGATCGCCCGTACCGGCCAGCGTGATCGAGAGCACCCCGCGCCCCGCCACCCGCCCCGCGAAGGAGACCCGGCCGGCCGCCGCCGCTCGTACCGGGGCCCCGGCCGACGCGGCCAGATCCACCCCGCGATGACCGGGACCGTACGGCGAAGCGGGCGGTTCCCAGCCCCGCAGCACCTCCGGACGCGAGCCCACGGGCCACGCCCGGTCGGTTCGATGCCCGCCCCCGACCCCGCCCGCGCCCTCGCGCCCGGGTGCTTCCACTGCTACCGCCACCGCCGGGGACGACCGAAGCCCGTGCGGAGCCGAGCCGCCAGCCAGAACGACCAACAGGACAACAGCCAGGACAGCAGCGAGGAGTGCGAAGCGGGGGAGAGGGAGGGGGCGGGAGAGAGGGCAGAGAAGGGGGAGGCGGGGAAGCCTCGGGACGCGCACGTCCACACGGTTACGGAGAGTGGTCATGGGTCCACGGTCGCGCACCAGGGCCCCATCGCGCTGATCATGAACCGGATCTGTGGAGTACTGACGGGTTGTGGACAGCGCCGTCACCCGGGGGTGCGAAGGTCCCGTACACTTCTTGTGGCGATCCGGGTCACCGGGTCGACTTCGCACGCCCCGCCATCGGCCTCCTTCGCGCCGATGTCAGCGCTTCTCGGTCTCGGACTTCCGTGGCACAGCGCATCGGGGCGTCAGGCGCGACTGCCGTCCGGCGGACGCGACAACCGAGTATCTCAAGGAGTACGGCCATGGCCGTCGTCACGATGCGGGAGCTGCTGGAGAGCGGCGTCCACTTCGGTCACCAGACCCGTCGCTGGAATCCGAAGATGAAGCGCTTCATCTTCACCGAGCGCAACGGCATCTACATCATCGACCTGCTCCAGTCGCTGTCGTACATCGACCGCGCCTACGAGTTCGTCAAGGAGACCGTCGCGCACGGCGGCTCCATCATGTTCGTCGGTACGAAGAAGCAGGCCCAGGAGGCCATCGCCGAGCAGGCGACGCGCGTCGGCATGCCCTACGTCAACCAGCGCTGGCTGGGCGGCATGCTCACCAACTTCTCCACCGTCTACAAGCGCCTTCAGCGTCTGAAGGAGCTTGAGCAGATCGACTTCGAGGACGTGGCCGCCTCCGGTCTCACCAAGAAGGAGCTGCTGGTCCTCTCCCGCGAGAAGGCCAAGCTGGAGAAGACCCTCGGTGGTATCCGCGAGATGCAGAAGGTGCCCAGCGCCGTCTGGATCGTGGACACCAAGAAGGAGCACATCGCCGTCGGTGAGGCGCGCAAGCTCCACATCCCGGTCGTCGCGATCCTCGACACCAACTGCGACCCCGACGAGGTCGACTACAAGATCCCGGGCAATGACGACGCGATCCGCTCCGTCACCCTGCTCACCCGCGTGATCGCCGACGCCGTCGCCGAGGGCCTCATCGCCCGTTCCGGCGTCGCCACCGGTGACTCGAAGCCGGGCGAGAAGGCCGCCGGCGAGCCGCTCGCCGAGTGGGAGCGCGACCTGCTCGAGGGCGAGAAGAAGGACGACGCCGAGAAGCCGGCCGAGGCCAAGGCCGAGGGCGAAGTCCAGACCTCCGCGGAGACGGAGAAGGTCGCCGACGCGGAGCAGGCCGAGGCGCCCGCCGAGGCCGCTCCGGCCGCGGACACCGAGCAGGCCTGACCTTTACCAGGTTCGGTAGTTGACGGCGGGGGCCCACCGGCCCCCGCCGTTCACCCGTAGATCCTTCAGACCTTCGAGAGAGAATTACAGATCATGGCGAATTACACCGCCGCTGACGTCAAGAAGCTCCGTGAGCTCACCGGCGCCGGCATGATGGACTGCAAGAAGGCGCTCGACGAGGCCGACGGCAACGTCGACAAGGCCGTCGAGCTTCTCCGTGTCAAGGGCCAGAAGGGCGTCGCCAAGCGCGAGGGCCGTTCGGCCGAGAACGGCGCCGTCGTCTCCCTCATCTCCGAGGACAAGACGTCCGGTGTCCTGCTTGAGCTGAAGTGCGAGACGGACTTCGTCGCCAAGGGTGAGAAGTTCCAGACCGTCGCCAACACGCTCGCCGCCCATGTCGCGGCGACCTCCCCGGCCGACCTCCCGGCGCTGCTCGCCTCCGAGATCGAGGCCGGCAAGACCGTGCAGGCGTATGTCGACGAGGCGAACGCCAACCTCGGCGAGAAGATCGTCCTGGACCGCTTCGCGCAGTTCACCGGCGGTTACGTGGCCGCCTACATGCACCGCACCATGCCCGACCTCCCGCCGCAGGTCGGCGTCCTCGTCCAGCTGGACAAGGAGAACGCCGAGGTCGCCAAGGACATCGCGCAGCACATCGCCGCCTTCGCCCCGAAGTACCTGAACCGTGACGAGGTCCCGGCCGAGACGGTCGAGAACGAGCGCCGCGTGGCCGAGGCCACCTCGCGCGAGGAGGGCAAGCCCGAGGCCGCCCTGCCGAAGATCGTCGAGGGTCGTGTCAACGGCTTCTTCAAGGAGGTCGTCGTCACGGAGCAGGCGTTCGCCAAGGACAACAAGAAGTCCGTCCAGAAGATCCTGGACGAGGCCGGTGTCGCCCTGACGCGCTTCGTGCGCATCAAGGTCGGCGTCTGAGTCTGTACGCGATCAACCAAAGACCCCGATAGGGTCTGACGCAGTCGTCCGGGTACCTGTCGGGCGGCCGCAGATCTGACGAGGAGGCCATTGCCGCACAGGGAACCGCAAGGACCCCGGCAGTGGCCTTCTTCGTATGCGCACGAGGAGATCTCATGGAACAGGCCGACACAAGCGACGACGGCAACGGCAACAAGAGTGACGACGGCAGGGGCCACGGTCACGGCCGCTTCATGCTGAAGCTGTCCGGTGAGGCGTTCGCCGGCCGGGGAGCGCTCGGCGTCGACCCCGATGTCGTCCACGCCATCGCCCGCGAGATCGCCGCCGTCGTCCGTGACGGCGCCCAGATCGCGGTCGTCATCGGCGGGGGCAACTTCTTCCGGGGCGCCGAACTCCAGCAGCGCGGCATGGACCGGGCGCGCTCCGACTACATGGGCATGCTCGGCACGGTCATGAACTGCCTCGCCCTTCAGGACTTCCTGGAGAAGGAGGGCATCGACTCCCGGGTCCAGACCGCCATCACCATGGGCCAGGTCGCGGAGCCCTACATCCCCCTCCGCGCCGTGCGCCACCTGGAGAAGGGCCGCGTCGTGATCTTCGGCGCCGGTATGGGCATGCCGTACTTCTCGACGGACACCACGGCCGCCCAGCGTGCGCTGGAAATCGATGCCGAGGCATTGTTGATGGGGAAGAACGGGGTCGACGGGGTGTACGACTCCGACCCCAAGACCAACCCCGCCGCGGTCAAGTTCGACGCCCTGGAGTACGGCGAGGTGATCGCCGGTGATCTTCGCGTCGCCGACATGACCGCCATCACGCTGTGCCAGGACAACAAGCTGCCGATCCTCGTCTTCGAATTGCTGAAGGAAGGCAATATCGCGCGTGCGGTCAAGGGTGAGAAGATCGGCACACTCGTGAGCGACCAGGGCACCCGGAGCTGATCCGGGGCTGCCCCGTACGGGGATGGACAAAGCCCTGCCGGTCGGACACCGTGCAGGACAAGACGCGACGCAGGTTCCGCCGGCCGATTCGTACGCCGGGCCCACTCAAGACACGCAGGAGCAAGTGGTGATCGAAGAGACCCTCCTCGAGGCCGAGGAGAAGATGGAGAAGGCCGTCCTGGTCGCCAAAGACGACTTCGCCGCGATCCGCACAGGGCGGGCGCACCCGGCGATGTTCAACAAGATCGTGGCGGACTACTACGGTGCCCTGACCCCGATCAACCAGCTGGCCTCGTTCGCCGTGCCCGAGGCGCGGATGGCCGTGGTGACCCCGTTCGACAAGAGCGCGCTGCGCAATATCGAGCAGGCGATCCGCGACTCCGACCTCGGCGTCAATCCGAGCAACGACGGCAACATCATCCGGGTGGTGTTCCCCGAGCTGACGCAGGACCGCCGCAAGGAGTTCATCAAGGTCGCCAAGACCAAGGCCGAGGATTCGAGGATCTCGATCCGCGCGGTCCGCCGCAAGGCCAAGGAGACCATCGACAAGCTGATCAAGGACGGCGAGGTCGGCGAGGACGAGGGCCGCCGCGCCGAGAAGGAGCTCGACGACACCACCGCGAAGTATGTCGCGCAGGTGGACGAGCTGCTCAAGCACAAGGAAGCCGAGCTGCTCGAAGTCTGATGAACGACTCTTTCCGGGGAGCCTCGTCGACAGCCGGATACTGGGGACCGACCGACCCGGGGGTCCTTCCGGCGGGTCCCGCATACGATGAGCATCCCGCACAGCAGACTCGGCCCATGCCCATCGTGCCCGACGGACCCGCCGACAACGGGGACCAGCGTGACGACCGGGGGGCCGCTCGGCCGGGCGGCCCCCTGTTCCGTGACAAGACTCCGCAGGAGCCCATGGCAGCGCCTACGCCTCCCCCGCCGAAGAAGCGGGCCGGACGTGATCTGCGCGCGGCCATAGGGGTCGGCATCGGGCTCGGCGCGGTGGTCGCGGCCTCGCTCTTCATCGTCAAGGCCGTCTTCATCGGTGTCATAGCGGTCGCGGTGGTGATCGGGCTGTGGGAGCTGACCTCACGGCTCGACGAGAAGAAGGGCATCAAGGCGCCGCTCGTCCCGCTGGCCGTCGGCGGCGCCGCGATGGTCATCGCCGGATACGCGCGGGGGGCGGAGGGTGCCTGGGTCGCGATGGCCCTCACCGCGCTCGCGGTGCTGATCTGGCGGATGACGGAGCCGCCCGAGGGCTATCTCAGAGATGTCACGGCGGGGGTCTTCGCCGCGTTCTACGTACCGTTCCTGGCCACCTTCGTCGCGATGATGCTCACGGCGCACGACGGTCCCTGGCGCGTGCTGATGTTCCTCGTGCTGACGGTCGTCAGCGATACGGGCGCGTACGCGGTCGGCTGGCGCTTCGGCACCCACAAGCTGGCGCCCCGTATCAGCCCCGGCAAGACCAGGGAGGGGCTGGCCGGAGCCGTCGTCTTCGCGATGGCGGCGGGCGCCCTCTGCATGGAGTTCCTGATCGACGACGGACTCTGGTGGCAGGGTCTGCTGCTGGGTCTCGCGGTCGCGGCCAGTGCCACCCTCGGTGATCTCGGCGAGTCCATGATCAAGCGGGATCTCGGCATCAAGGACATGGGCACACTGCTGCCCGGCCACGGCGGAATCATGGACCGGCTGGACTCCCTTCTGCCCACGGCGCCGGTGGTCTGGCTGCTGCTGGTCCTCTTCGTGGGCTCGGGCTGAGCGGTACCGGTTACTCTGAAAGGGCTCGCCGCTCACGGGTGGCGGGCCCTTTTGAGCCCCGCGGCTGTGAAGCCGCTCCCGTGAGGTCTCCCGGCACCGGCACAGTCCTGCCGTACTCCCCGCCACGGCGGGGGGCGCCCGGCCTCGCCGCACCGAGGAGATATGGTTTTTCATGGCCCCGCCGACACCCGGAGAACTCACTTTCGTCGCGCCCCGCGGAGCCAAGAAGCCCCCGCGGCATCTCGCCGACCTCACCCCCGACGAGCGTCGCGAGGCCGTCGCCGCGACCGGCGAGAAGCCGTTCCGCGCCAAGCAGCTGTCACAGCACTACTTCGCGCGGTACGCGCACGACCCCGAGCAGTGGACCGACATCCCGGCCGCCGCGCGCCAGAAGCTCGCCACGGAGCTGCTGCCCGAGCTGATGTCGGTGGTACGGCACATCTCGTGCGACGACGACACCACCCGTAAGACCCTCTGGCGGCTGCATGACGGCACCCTCGTCGAGTCGGTGCTGATGCGCTACCCGGACCGGGTCACCATGTGCATTTCCTCGCAGGCGGGCTGCGGGATGAACTGTCCCTTCTGCGCCACCGGCCAGGCCGGTCTGGACCGTAACCTCTCCACCGCCGAGATCGTGCACCAGATCGTCGACGGGATGCGCGCGCTGCGCGACGGCGAGGTCCCCGGCGGTCCTTCGCGGCTGTCCAACATCGTCTTCATGGGGATGGGCGAGCCGCTCGCCAACTACAAGCGGGTGGTCGGGGCGATCCGCCGGCTGACCGATCCCGAGCCGGACGGTCTGGGGCTCTCGCAGCGCGGGATCACCGTCTCGACGGTCGGTCTGGTGCCCGCGATGCTGCGCTTCGCCGACGAGGGCTTCAAGTGCCGGCTCGCGGTCTCCCTGCACGCGCCCGACGACGAGCTGCGCGACACTCTCGTCCCGGTCAATACGCGGTGGAAGGTGCGGGAAGTACTCGACGCGGCCTGGGAGTACGCGGAGAAGTCCGGCCGCCGGGTCTCCATCGAGTACGCGCTGATCCGCGACATCAACGACCAGGCGTGGCGCGGCGACCGGCTCGGCCGACTGCTCAAGGGCAAGCGGGTGCACGTCAATCTGATCCCGCTCAACCCGACGCCCGGCTCGAAGTGGACGGCGTCGCGTCCCGAGGACGAGAAGGCGTTCGTCGAGGCGATCGCGGCCCATGGTGTGCCGGTGACCGTACGGGACACGCGGGGTCAGGAGATCGACGGAGCGTGCGGACAGTTGGCCGCCTCGGAGCGGTAGGAGCCTGTGCGACGCCAGGGGGGTAACCTTGGCCTGAACGCATTGCATATTTTCCGACAGGGGAGCGCCACAGCGCTGAGAGTGCGGCACATGTCCGTGGGAGCGGGCAGCGGTCGCAGACCCTCTGAACCTTGCCCAGGTCATTCTGGGTAGGAAGTTCGGACACCACTCAAGCTGTAGCGCCCTGCCCGGAGTCCGCCGGTACGGACCCCGGGCAGGGCCGCGTCTTCTCCTGGACATCCCAGGAGGAAAGTCAGTGAGCAGTACCCGTACCCGTACGAGAAGGGCCGCCGCCGGCGCGCTCGCCGCCGCGCTCGGTGTCTCGGCGCTCGCCGCCTGCGCCGGGTCCGACGGTTCCCCGTCGTCCGCCGATGGCGACGGCGGTTCGCGGTCGAGGACCGTCACCCTCGTCAGCCATGACTCGTTCAACGCCTCGCCCGCCGTGCTGGAGGAGTTCACCAAGGAGACCGGGTACACGGTCAAGGTGCTGAAGAGCGGCGACGCCGGCGAGGCACTCAACAAGGAGATCCTGACGAAGGGTTCGCCCCAGGGCGATGTCTTCTTCGGTGTCGACAACACCCTGCTCTCCCGCGCCCTCGACAACGGGCTGTTCACGCAGTACGAGGCGAAGGGCCTGGACCGTGTCGAGGAGAGCGCGCGCCTCGACAAGGACAAGAACCGCGTCACCCCGGTCGACACCGGCGACATCTGTGTGAACTACGACAAGAAGTACTTCGCGGACAAGAAGCTGGCGCCGCCGCGCACCTTCGACGATCTGATCAAGCCCCAGTACAAGAACCTGCTCGTCACCGAGAACGCCGCCACCTCCTCACCCGGCCTCGGGTTCCTCCTCGGCACGGTCGCGCGCTACGGCGACAACGGCTGGCAGGACTACTGGAAGAAGCTGAAGGACAACGGCGTCCAGGTCGTGGACAGCTGGGAGCAGGCCTACAACGACACCTTCTCCGGGTCCGCCGGCGGCAAGAAGGCCAACGCCGACCGGCCGCTCGTCGTCTCGTACGCCTCCAGCCCGCCGGTCGAGGTGCTGTACGCCGAGCCACGGCCCGAGGAAGCGCCGACCGGGGTCGCCACCGGCACCTGCTTCCGGCAGACCGAGTTCGCCGGCCTGCTGAACGGCGCGAAGAACGAGGCCGGCGGCAAGGCGCTGCTGGACTTTCTGATCGGCGAGAAGTTCCAGGCGGACATGCCGCTGAACATGTTCGTCAACCCCGTGGTCAAGGACATCGCGCTGCCGGAGCTGTTCACGAAGTTCGGCGCGACCGTCGACACGCCCGGGACCGTGGCGCCCGGGACGATCGCCGCCCACCGTGAGCAGTGGATCCAGTCGTGGTCCTCACTCGTAGTGAAGTAACACCGAGGACGCCGAGCGGCGGGCGGGCTGGGCGAGATCGGGGCGGGCGTGGCCCGGGTGGGCGCGGTCGGGCCGGTGGGCGCGGCCGGGCCGGGGTTCGCGCGAACGCCGTCCGGCTCGCCCTCATGGCCCTGCCCGTCGCCTTCTTCGCGCTCTTCTTCGCTTACCCGGTGGCCGCGATCCTCGGCCGGGGACTGAAGACGGACGACGGCTGGCGGTTCGGCCGGATCGGCGACGTACTGACCCGCCCGGACATCCTCGACGTCCTGTGGTTCACCACCTGGCAGGCGTTCGCCTCCACCGCGCTCACCCTGCTGATCGCGCTGCCGGGCGCCTATGTCTTCGCACGTTTCGACTTCCCCGGCAGACAACTGCTGCGCGCGGTCGTCACCGTCCCGTTCGTGCTGCCGACCGTGGTCGTCGGCACCGCCTTCCTGGCGCTGCTCGGGCGCGGCGGACTCCTCGACGACCTGTGGGGCCTACGGCTCGACACCTCCGTCTGGGCGATCCTCCTCGCGCATGTCTTCTTCAACTACGCGGTGGTCGTCAGGACGGTGGGCGGCCTGTGGGCGCAGCTCGACCCGCGCCAGGAGGAAGCGGCGCGGGTGCTCGGCGCCGGACGGGTCGCCGCCTGGTGGCGGGTGACCCTGCCGGCCCTCGGCCCCGCCGTCGCGGCCGCCGCGCTGATGGTCTTCCTCTTCACCTTCACCTCCTTCGGGGTCGTACAGATCCTGGGCGGCCCCGGCTTCGCCACCCTGGAGGTGGAGATCTACCGGCAGACCGCGCAGCTCCTCGATCTGCCCACCGCCGCCGTCCTCACGCTGGTGCAGTTCGCGGCGGTCGGCGCGGTCCTCGCGGTGCACGCCTGGACCGTACGGAAGCGGGAGGGCGCCCTGCGGCTGGTCGACCCCGCGCTGACCGCCCGCCGGCCGCGCGGAGCCGGGCAGTGGGCGCTGCTCGGCGGGGTGCTCGGTACCGTACTGCTGCTGATCCTGGTGCCGTTGGGGGGCCTCGTCGAACGCTCTCTGAGCGGTTCCGGCGGGTATGGACTCGACTTCTACCGGGCCCTCGGTTCGGTGGATTCCAGCGGCGGCACCTTCCTCGTACCGCCGCTGGAGGCGGTCTGGAACTCCCTGCGGTACGCGCTCGTCGCGACCGTCATCGCGCTGGTGGTGGGCGGACTGGCCGCCGCCGCGCTCACCCGGCGCGCGGGCCGTCTCGTACGGGGCTTCGACGCGCTGCTGATGCTGCCGCTCGGGGTGTCGGCCGTGACCGTCGGCTTCGGCTTCCTGATCACGCTCGACAAACCGCCGCTGGATCTGCGCGCCTCCTGGATCCTGGTGCCACTCGCCCAGGCACTGGTGGGGGTTCCCTTCGTGGTACGGACCATGCTGCCGGTGCTGCGCGCGGTGGACGGGCGGCTGCGTGAGGCGGCGGCCGTCCTCGGGGCGTCGCCGCTGCGCGCCTGGCGGGAGGTGGATCTGCCGATGGTACGGCGGGCGTCGCTGGTCGCCGCCGGGTTCGCGTTCGCCGTCTCGCTCGGCGAGTTCGGCGCGACGGTCTTCATCGCGCGACCGGACCGGCCGACGCTGCCGGTGGCCGTGGCCCGGCTGCTGGGACGGCCCGGCGAGCTGAACTACGGGCAGGCGATGGCCCTTTCCACGGTCCTGATGGTGGTGTGCGCGGTGTCGCTGCTGTTGCTGGAACGTATCCGTACCGACCGCTCGGGAGAGTTCTGATGGCCCTGCTGACCCTGTCGGACGTGACCGTACGGTTCGGCGCCCGCACCGCGCTCGACGCGGTGGATCTGGAGATCGCCGAGCACGAGACCGTCTGTGTGCTCGGGCCGAGCGGCAGCGGCAAGTCGACGCTGCTGCGGGTGGTCGCCGGTCTCCAGGCGCCGGCCGGCGGACGGGTTTCACTCGACGGCGCCGATCAGTCGGGGGTCCCCGTACACCGGCGCGGGGTCGGCCTGATGTTCCAGGACCACCAGCTCTTCCCCCACCGTGACGTGCGCGGCAATGTCGCCTTCGGCCTGCGGATGCGCGGCGCCGCCCGGGACGAACAGGCCCGCCGGGTCGAGGAGTTGCTCGACCTCGTCGGACTGCCGGGGGCCGGCGGCCGGGCCGTCGCCGAGCTGTCCGGCGGCGAACAGCAGCGGGTCGCCCTGGCACGCGCGCTCGCGCCGAGCCCGCGGCTGCTGATGCTGGACGAACCGCTCGGCCAGCTGGACCGAGGTCTGCGCGAACGGCTCGTGGTCGAACTGCGCGGCCTGTTCGGACGGTTGGGCACGACCGTCCTCGCCGTCACCCATGACCAGGGCGAGGCCTTCGCGCTCGCCGACCGGGTGGTGGTGATGCGCGACGGCCGTATCGCCCAGACCGGCACGCCGCTGGAGGTCTGGCAGCGGCCCGCCTCCGCCTTCGTCGCGCGGTTCCTCGGCTTCGACAATGTCGTGGACGCGACCGTGAAGGGCTCGGGCGCCGACACGGTCTGGGGCAGGATCCCGGTCCCCGACGGATCGGCCCAGGGCGAGCGGACGGTGCTGATACGGCCCGCCGGCGTACGTCTCGTGGCCCCCGGCGAAGGGCTGCGCTGCACGGTCGGGGCGCGCACTTTCACCGGCGGCCGGGTCACCGTGCTGCTACGGCCCGACGGGCCCGTCGGCGCGCCGGACATCGAGGCCGAGTGCCCGCTGCGCGACGCGCCGGAGGAGGGGGCGGAGGTGGGTGTCGCCTTCGCCGCCGAGGACGTGGTGGTGCTGGCCGCTCAGGACCGACCGGGCGTGCAGGCGGCGGCGATGGCCAAGCTGTCCTCGTAGACGCGATAGCCGGTGATCAGGCCGTCCTCGACGGTCAGCCGCAACGCGAAGGGCGAGCGGAACGTCTTGCCGGTGGACCGTACCGTCCCGGCGAGCGTGCCGCTGAGCATCGCCTCCGTGCCCTCCACGACGAGCGCGTCGACCGAACCGGCGGCCGGATCGGGGCTCTGGCCCTCGGCCAGTTCACGGAAGTGGTCCGCGACATCGGCGCGGGTGGCGCGCGGCCGGATCCACGGGACGGCGGGGTTCTCGGCGATGTGCCAGTCGACCCGTTCGGCGAAGAGGGCGGCGATCCGGCCGGGATCGCCCTCCGCGATACGGCGCAGCAGTTCCTGGACGGTGGCGCGGGTCCGGTCGGTGTCCGCGTGGCCGGTGCCGGTGTGGCCGGTGCCGGTGTGGTCGGTACGCAAGGTGGTCGCGCTGTCGGTCATCTCGTCGTCTCCCTGTGGCCGCGTCGAGCCCGTACGGGCCCTGCGAGGACGAGCCTGCCGCGCGCCGCACCGCCACGTCGATTACCTCGCGGGTCATGGCGCCGCGGTGCCAGGCCGCACCCGCGGGGGCGGCCCGGAGGTGGAGGGCCTGTGCATCGTCTGTCGGGAGGCCACGGCGGCCGCACTGCTCGGCTGAGTCGTCGGCAGGCGCGCTGCTCAGCCCGCCGCGAGCCGGGCGAGCGCCGCCGGTGCCTCGTCCACCGTGTCGACGAGCGCGATACGGGACTCCATCCGGCGTTCTCGCGCGAGCGCCGTCAGCAGCGGCCAGGCCGGCAGTCGCTCCGTCCAGTGGGCCCGGTCGACCAGGACCATCGGGGTCGGTTCGCCGCGCGACTCGTAGTAGTTCGGCGTCGCGTTGTCGAAGATCTCCTGGACCGTGCCCGCCGCGCCCGGCAGGAAGATCACCCCCGCGTTGGAGCGTGCCAGCAGGCCGTCCTCGCGGGTGGCGTTGGCGAAGTACTTGGCGATGTGCGCCGCGAAGGCGTTGGGCGGCTCATGACCGTAGAACCAGGTGGGGATCCCGATCGAGGCCTCGCCCTTGGGCCAGCGCGCGCGTATGTCGAAGGCCGCCCGCGCCCAGTCGGATATGGAGGGGACGAACGACGGTGCTTGCGCGAGGATGCCGAGCGCCTCGTCCAGCATCTCGTCGGGGTGGGCCGCCGCGTACGCGCCGAGGTTCGCGGCCTCCATGGCACCGGGGCCGCCGCCGGTCGCCACGGTCAGTCCGGAACGGGTGAGCGAGCGGCCGAGCCGGGCCGCGCCGGCGTACGCGTCGGTGCCGCGCGCCATCGCGTGGCCGCCCATCACGCCCACCACCCGGGCGCCCACCAGGAGTTCGTCCAGGGCGTCGGAGATCGCGTCGTCGTGCACCGCGCGCAGCATGGACGCGAGGATGTCGCCGTCCGACGTCGTCCGCTGGAACCACGCGTACGCGCGGGCGTCGGGCGTGGCCTCGTAACCGCCCTCCGCCAGCCCCTCGAAGAGGTGGTCGGGCGAGTAGACGAAGCCCCGGTACGGATCGAACGGGAGATGGGGAACGGGCGGGAAGACCATGGCGCCGTCGGCCCGTACCTTGTCGGCGGCACGGGGCTCCATGGGACAGCCCAGGAAGACCGCGTCGGCGGTGTCGGTGCGGAGCAGTTCGGGCGTACGGGCCGTCAGATCGACGGACTGCACCCGGTATCCGCCGAGCGTTCCGGCCCGGACGACCCGGTCGAACTCGTCAAGGGACTCGATCTCGCGGTCCTGGGCGTGCGCGGGAGACGCTGCGTCGTTCGGCATGGGGTCACGATAGGGCGTGGCCTGCGGGGAGTTGAGGCCCGGCCCCCGGCCCGCGTACCCCGAGCGGTCGGCCTCGGCACCGGCCCCGGCCCCGGACAGCGGGAACCGGCCGTGCCCCGCGCTCGGGCGGGGCACGGCCGGTTCCGGCAGCGGCGTCGCTCAGGTGGTCAGCGGGATCGCCGCCAGGGCCGCCACCGCCCAGGTCAGCGGTGCGAACACCACGAGGATCGTGGTCGCCCGCACCGCCGCCGCCGTACGCAGGAGCGTGGCGGGGGCGCCGAGCCGGTACAGCGACTCGGTGGTGGCGAAGCGGGCCTGTCTGGCCTCCAGGAACGCCGTCAGGACCGTGGCCGCCGTACAGCCGATGACCAGGGCGGCGCCGAGGCCGGTGAGCGGGCCGAAGGGCCGTTCGTCACCCGGCCCGTACAGGGACGCCGCGGCGAACGCGCCCGAGACCACCGCGCACAGCACACCCAGCGGGCGCCCGATACGGCGTGCCTCGGCCATCAGCGTGCGGCCCGCCAACAGCCGGACCGCCCCGGGGCGCATGGCCTGGAGCAGCAGGCCACAGAGGTGGGTGATCCCCGGTCCGGCCAGGGCCAGGCCGATCGCCGTCAGCGCCCAGCCCGCCAGCACTCCGGCCGAACTGCCGTCGAAGTGGCCCGGCAGCGGCGGCGGGGTGCCGCCACCGCCCCGGCTCGCGTAGGTCTCGACCGCGAGCCCCGCCGCCGCGATCGCGACGCCCCACGGCAGACCGGCCGGCGCCGGTGCCGGGTCGGGGACCCGTACGGGCGTCATGGCCCGAGCCTCCTCGTCGACGGTGTCCTGGGCCTTCGCCGCGTCCGCGGTCTCGGCCGCAGCCGTCTCCAAGGCCTGGTCGGACGCCGGATCCGGGTCCGCGTCCGCGGTCGACGCCGTGGCGACGGCGGGCCGGGCCGGCGCCCTGACGGGAGCGGGCCGGAGCCCGGTCGTGGTGCGCGTGCGCAGCGCCAGCCAGGTCGTCACCGTCGCCACCACCGGCACCGCCGCCAGCAGCGTCAGCACCGCGCCCAGCGGCAGTGGCCGGCCGGCGGCGAGCAGTTTCGCGGCGTCGCCGTCGAACGGCATCCCGGTCAGATCACCGCGCAGATGCAGGAAGAACAGCAGCGCCACCGCGCTGCCCAGCGTGCAGGTCACGGCGGTCGACGAGGCGGCCAGCGCGGCGAGCCGGGACGGCCCGAGGCCCACCGCGGACAGCCCGGAGCGTGGCAGGGTGCTCTGATCGGTACGGGCCGTGGCCACCGCGAACTGCACCGCGGCGGCCAGCGGGATCAGACACCAGAGCAGCCGCGACTGGGACCCGGCCGGATGGTCCAGTGCCCAGCCCAGCGTGCACAGCAGAAGGAAACCGACCCCGGCCGAGGACGCGGCGACCAGCAGCCGGCGCAGCAGGACCATGGGGTGCGTGCCGAGGCTTAGACGGAGAGCGAGCACGCGGCCCGGCCTTCCGTCTCGGACGGCCGGGTCGAGTTGACCCGTCGTCCGTCCACCAGTGCGACCGTACGGTCGGCGAGTGCCGTGAGTTCCTCGTCCAGGGTGGCGAGGACGACGGTGATCCGGTGCGAGCGTGCCGCGGTGGTCAGTGTGCGCAGCACCTGTGCCCCGTCCGAGAGATGCAGCGCCGCCGTCGGCTCGTCGGCGAAGAGCACCGAGGGCGTGGTGACCAGTGCGCGGGCGACGGCGACGCGCTGCCGCTGGGCCTGGTACAGGGCGTAGGGACGCTTTCGGGCGCAGTCGGCGATGTCGAGGCGCTCCAGCCACTCCATCGCCGCCGTCTTGGCGGCGCGCTGGGGCGCGCCGAGCATCAGCAGTGGCAGGGCCGCGTTCTCCCAGGCGTTGAGCTCGGGGACGAGGGACGGCTCCGGGCCGATCCAGCTGAAGCGGTCGCGGCGCAGCTGTTCGCGGAGCGGAGGGCTCATGGTGTGGACCGGCGAGTCGTTGAACCAGACCTCGCCCTCCTGGGGCACCAACTGGCCCGACAGGCACTGCAGCAGAGTCGTCTTGCCGCTGCCGCGCGGGCCGCTCACGGCGAGGATCTCCCCTTCGCGCACACCGAGCGAGACGCTGTCGAGTGCGGGGGAGCCGTTGTGGGAGTAGTTCAGTGAACGCGCCCAGAGCACGTCGTTGTCGGGTGGGGCCACCATTGGCGTACACCTCGGTTCGGATTTACCTCCCCCGTTCGGGGGAACGAAGGCTGCGACGATCGGTCACAGGGCACGGTAGGTATTCGAAGCCGGGAGTACGGACAGCACACGGCCCGGGTGCCGCCCTTCTCACTCGAAAGGCGGCACCCGGGCCGTCCTGCGGGGTGGGTGCCGTACGGTCGATCCGGTGACGGGACCACCCGGAGGCACCTGTGAGAGATCGTCACTCTCAGAGCTTGGTCCATGCCTCCGTCAGCACGGACCGCAGGATTCCCTCGATCTCGTTGAACGTCGACTGGTCGGAGATCAGCGGCGGCGCCAGCTGTACGACCGGGTCGCCGCGGTCGTCGGCCCGGCAGTACAGACCGCTCTCGTACAGCTTCTTGGAGAGGAAGCCGTACAGGACGCGTTCGGTCTCCTCGTCCGTGAACGTCTCCTTGGTGGCCTTGTCCTTCACCAGCTCGATGCCGTAGAAGAAGCCGTTGCCGCGCACGTCGCCGACGATCGGCAGATCGTGCAGCTTGCTGAGCGTGTCGAAGAAGGCGGACTCGTTGTCCAGGACGTGCTGGTTCAGGCCCTCGCGCTCGAAGATGTCGAGGTTGGCGAGACCGACCGCCGCCGAGACCGGATGGCCGCCGAAGGTGTAGCCGTGCAGGAAGGTGTTGTCACCCTCGTAGAACGGCTCGGCGATCCGGTCGGAGACGACGCACGCGCCGATCGGGGAGTAGCCCGAGGTCATGCCCTTGGCGCAGGTGATCATGTCCGGTACGTAGCCGAACTTGTCGCACGCGAACATCGTGCCGAGCCGGCCGAAGGCGCAGATGACCTCGTCGGAGACGAGCAGGACGTCGTACTGGTCGCAGATCTCGCGGACCCGCTGGAAGTACCCGGGCGGCGGGGGGAAACAGCCGCCCGCGTTCTGCACCGGCTCCAGGAAGACCGCCGCGACCGTCTCGGGGCCCTCGAAGAGGATCTGCTGCTCGATCTGTTCGGCGGCCCAGCGGCCGAAGGCCTCGGGGTCGTCGCCGTGGATCGGGGCGCGGTAGATGTTGGTGTTCGGGACCTTGTGCGCGCCCGGGACCAGCGGCTCGAACGGCGCCTTCAGGGCCGGCAGACCGGTGATGGACAGGGCTCCCTGCGGTGTGCCGTGGTAGGCGACGGCGCGCGAGATGACCTTGTGCTTGGTCGGCTTCCCGGTCAGCTTGAAGTACTGCTTGGCGAGCTTCCAGGCGGTCTCGACCGCCTCGCCGCCGCCCGTGGTGAAGAAGACCTTGTTGAGGTCGCCCGGCGCGTAGTGGGCAAGCCGCTCGGCCAGCTCGACGGCCTTGGGGTGCGCGTACGACCAGACCGGGAAGAAGGCCAGCTCCTGCGCCTGCTTGTAGGCGGTCTCGGCCAGTTCGTGGCGGCCGTGCCCGGCGTTGACCACGAACAGTCCCGAAAGACCGTCCAGATAGCGCTTGCCCTGGTCGTCGTAGATGTAGGTGCCCTCACCACGCACGATGGTGGGCACGGGTGCGTTCTCGTACGACGACATGCGGGTGAAGTGCATCCACAGGTGGTCGTACGCGGTCTTGGAGAGGTCCTTGCTCACGGCTATCGGGTTCCCCACATGTAGGTCTGCTTCTTCAACTTGAGGTAGACGAAGCTCTCGGTGGATCGCACGCCGGGGAGCGCGCGGATCCGTTTGTTGATCACGTCCAGCAGGTGGTCGTCGTCCTCGCAGACGACCTCCACCATCAGGTCGAACGAGCCCGCGGTCATCACCACGTACTCGCACTCGTCCATGGCCGACAGCGCGTCCGCGACGGGATCCAGATCGCCCTCGACATGGATGCCGACCATCGCCTGGCGCCGGAAACCCACGGTGAGCGGGTCGGTCACGGCGACGATCTGCATCACGCCCTGATCGAGCAGTTTCTGGACGCGCTGGCGCACGGCCGCCTCGGAGAGGCCCACGGCCTTGCCGATCGCGGCGTACGGGCGCCGCCCGTCCTCCTGGAGCTGCTCGATGATGGCGAGGGACACGGCATCGATGGACGGCGATGATCCGTTCCCGGTCCTGGAATCTGTCCTGGACTCTGGTCTGGAGTCCGCGCTACGGCTGGCCACGCGCCTCACTGTGCACTGCGACTCGCCCGTCCCGCAACCCTGTAGCGATGAAATTCGTTGTTGAGGCGACCGAATCTTACCGAATCCGAAGTTGTGGAGGGGTCGGCCTGTCGAAAGCGTCGACCGACCGATTAAGGTGGGTGTCTCACCCATCGGACATTCCGATACGTAACTTCCGACAGGAGGGGTGGCAGTGACCACCGAGCTGCGCCGGCTGCGTAACTACATCAACGGAGAGTTCCGGGACGCCGCGGACGGGCGGACCATCGAGGTGGTCAACCCGGCCACGGGCGAGGTGTACGCCACCTCCCCACTCTCGGGGCAGGCCGACGTCGACGCCGCCATGGAGGCCGCCGCGGCGGCGTTCCCGGCCTGGCGCGACACCACTCCGGCGGAACGCCAGAAGGTACTGCTCAAGATCGCGGACGCCTTCGAGGAGCGGGCGGAGGATCTGATCGCCGCCGAGTCCGAGAACACCGGCAAGCCGCTGGAGCTGACCCGTACCGAAGAGCTCCCGCCGATGGTGGACCAGATCCGCTTCTTCGCGGGCGCCGCCCGGATGCTCGAAGGCCGCTCGGCCGGGGAGTACATGGAGGGGCTCACCTCCATCGTCCGCCGCGAGCCGGTTGGTGTCTGCGCGCAGGTCGCGCCGTGGAACTACCCGATGATGATGGCCGTGTGGAAGTTCGCGCCGGCCCTCGCCGCAGGCAACACCGTGGTGCTCAAGCCGTCGGACACCACTCCGGCCTCGACCACGCTGATGGCCGAGATCATCGGCGCGATCGTCCCCAAGGGCGTCTTCAACGTCATCTGCGGCGACCGCGACACTGGCCGTGCGATGGTCGAGCACCCGATCCCGGCGATGGCCTCGATCACCGGTTCCGTGCGGGCCGGCATGCAGGTCGCCGAGTCGGCGGCCAAGGACGTCAAGCGCGTCCATCTGGAGCTGGGCGGCAAGGCGCCGGTCGTCGTCTTCGAGGACGTCGACATCGCCAAGGCCGTCGAGGACATCGCGGTGGCGGGCTACTTCAACGCCGGACAGGACTGTACGGCCGCCACCCGCGTCCTCGTCCACGAGTCGATCCACGACGAGTTCGTGACGGCGCTCGCGAAGGCCGCCGCCGACACGAAGACCGGCGCCGCGGACGACGAGGACGTGCTGTACGGCCCGCTCAACAACGCCAACCAGCTGAAGCAGGTCTCCGGCTTCATCGAGCGGCTGCCCGCCCACGCCAAGGTCGAGGCCGGCGGCCACCAGGTCGGCGACAAGGGCTACTTCTACGCCCCGACCGTCGTCTCGGGCCTCAAGCAGGACGACGAGATCATCCAGAACGAGGTCTTCGGCCCGGTCATCACCGTCCAGTCCTTCACGGACGAGGCGCAGGCGCTGGAATATGCCAACGGTGTCGAGTACGCCCTCGCCTCCTCGGTGTGGACCAAGGACCACGGGCGGGCGATGCGGATGTCGAAGTCGCTGGACTTCGGCTGTGTATGGATCAACACCCACATTCCGCTGGTCGCGGAGATGCCCCACGGCGGCTTCAAGAAGTCCGGCTATGGCAAGGACCTCTCGGCGTACGGCTTCGACGACTACACGCGTATCAAGCACGTGATGACCTCCCTCGACGGCTGACACGGCCACGGGAGCGCGTCTCCTCAGGGCGCGGAATTTCCGCCGAAGGGGCGGGCGGTGGACTTCTTGTCCACCGCCCGCCCCTTTCTTTTGCGCAGGGCGAAAAACCCTCACCCGAATGGCTCTCCTGCCTGTGTGACATCCCCTCAGCTGCGCGCCGGGCTCGCCGGGCGCATTCCGCCGGACGGTCCTACAGTCGCTTCTACCAAGGTCCGCTCGGGTCGTCCGAAGGCTGTCCAAACGCTGTCCAAAGGCCGCCCGAAGACCTCCCGAAGACCGTCAGGAGTCAGGAGGAGCAATGGCGACTACCCCTACGGCGACCACCAGTACAAAGCGTCGCGGCTACCATGAAGGCCTCAATGGCGAGCTGCTCGCGGAATTCCTGGGAACGTTCGTACTGATCCTGCTGGGCTGCGGGTCGGTCGCCGTGGCCGTCGCCGGACTTCCTGGATCGGGCCGCCAGACGGTCGCCTTCGGCGCGGCGAACTGGCTGATCATCTCGTGGGGCTGGGGACTCGGTGTGGTCTTCGGCGTGTATGTCTCCGGAGGTATCAGCGGAGGGCATATCAACCCCGCCGTCACGCTCGCCTTCGCCGCGCGCCGCGGATTCCCCTGGAAGAAGGTCCTTCCGTACTGGGGCGCACAACTCCTGGGCGCCTTCCTCGCCGCCGCCGTGGTCTTTTCCGCTTACAGCTGGGCCATCGACGATTTCAATGGGAAGGCCGGAATCGCCAGGGACCAGTCGCTCTCCACCTTCTCGATTTTCGCCACCTTCCCGGCCGAGTACTTCGGTAGTTCCTGGTGGGGACCTTTCCTGGACCAGCTCATCGGCACCGCGATTCTCCTCATCCTGATCTGCGCGCTCATCGACACACGCAACAGCGGACCTCTGTCCAATCTCGCACCGTTCCTGATCGGCCTGGTCGTCTTCGCGATCGGACTGACATTCGGGACGAACGCCGGATACGCGATCAACCCCGCGCGCGACTTCGGGCCACGGCTGTGGACGTACTTCGTCGGCTGGGGGGACATCGCGCTGCCGGGCACCTTCCAGTGGTTCAGCGGCTACTTCTGGATCCCGATCATCGGACCGCTGGTCGGCGGGCTCATCGGCGTCTTCGTCTACGACCTGTTCATCGGGAAGGTGCTGACGGAGCGCGCCAAGGAGGTGAAGCCGCCGGAGACGCTCAGGGCGGAGGAGCCAGGACCGTCGAGGGAGGACCCGGGCGCGGACCTGTGACGGCGCGGTCGGGACCGGTCAGGAGACCGGTCTACGCGGCCGGGGCCGGACCGCCGGACGGCGCGCCGAACGCGGCGACCATCAGCTTCAGCGCGGTCGGGTTCATGTCAGGGCCCTTCGCATCCGTCGCGTTGACGCTGTACACCAGAGTCCGGGAGAGATCCCGGGTGGCGGCGACCGCCGTGTTGTAGCCCCACCGTCCGCCCGTCTTGCCCCACACCTGACGGCCACCGAGCGTCGCGACCGACAGACCGGCGCTGTATGCGGCGGGGTCGCCGGATTCATGGTCGCGCACGGACGGGTCCGGCAGGGTGAACATCTCCTCCAACTGCGGCTGCGGCACCAACCGGCCCCGGAACAGGGCCTGGACGAACCGTTCGAGATCGGCGGTGGTGGAGATGATGTCGCCCGCCGCCCAGGCATCCGTGGCCCCCCACACGGTCACATCGCGCAGTTCGAAGCCCCCGTCGGAGCCATCGCCGGGCCGGGGGAAGGACTGGTAGCCGTGGTTGTGCGGCCCCTTGATACGCGGATCGTCCCCGGGGAAGTACGTGTCGCGCAGACCGAGCGGTGCCAGCACACGGCGCTGGACCTCGTCGGCGTACCCCTCGCCTGTGACCTGTTCGATCAGCAGCCCCAGCACGGTGTAGTTGATGTTGAGATAGTGCTGCGCGGCGCCGGGGGCGAACTCCCGGTCCTTCGCGGTCGCCGACGCGACCATGTCCCGGGGATCGTGGCGGTCGAAGCGATGGGCGTACGACTCCTCGACGGTGTCCCCGGGCAGATCGGCCGCCGGGATCCCGCTGGTGTGGTTGAGCAGTTGCCGTACGGTGACCGCGCCGTACGCCGCCGGGATCAGCGCCGGCAGATAGGCCCTGGCCGGGCGGTCGAGGTCCACCTTCTTCTCGGCGGCGAGCTGGAGCACAACGGCGGCGGTGAACACCTTGGTCACCGATCCGGCCCGGAAGCGACCCTCCTCGTCGGCGGGGCGGCCATCGCGCAGATCGTGGACGCCCGCGCTGCCGCGCCAGCCGCCGCCGCTGCCGCCGACCCGGGCCAGCGCGGCGGTCGAGTCGGCGTCGGGCAGACCGGCGAGGGCGGCACGCAGGGCCTCGGTGTCGGGCGCGTCGTGCCGCGCGTCGGGATCGTCCATGGGAGCGGTGCGGTGCGCGCCGCCGTACGGAGCCGTCGTGGCGACGGCGGCCGGAGCCGTGGGGCCGGCCATGATCCCCAGAACGAGGGCGGCGGCCAGCGCGGCGGTGCGTGTGCGGACAGGCATCTCTGGGTCTCCAGGTGTCAGAGGCGGGTGGTGCCGACCCGTCCCATCCTGCTGAGCACCGCGCACCGGCGGATCGCCGGAGCGAGCGGTCTTCGCGGCCTCATTCCCTCGCCGGTACGGGGGAGTCGAGCACCGCGTCTCCTCCGTGGGGAGGATGTCCGGCGGTGACCAGACCGGTTTCGTACGCGCAGATGACCGCCTGGACGCGGTCGCGCAGACCGAGCTTGGCGAGCACATGGCCCACATGTGTTTTGACGGTGTGTTCGCTGACGGTGAGCGCCGCCGCGATCTCCGCGTTGGACAGACCGCGCGCGAGATGCAGCAGTGTCTCGCGCTCCCTCGCGGTCAGGACGTCGAGCCGCGCGGCGCCCGCGGCGGTGGGCCTGGCCGGTCGCCGGGTGTACTCCTCGATGAGCCGGCGGGCCACCGAGGGGGCGAGCAGGGAGTCCCCGGCCGCCACCACCCGTACCGCGTGCACCAGATCGTCGCGCCGGACGTCCTTGAGCAGGAAGCCGCTCGCGCCCGCGTGCAGCGCCTCGTACACGTACTCGTCGCGGTCGAAGGTGGTGAGCATGACCGCGCGGCAGCCGGTCGTGCCCGTGATGGCGCGGCACGCCTCGATCCCGTCGAGCACCGGCATCCGGATGTCGAGCAGCGCCACCTCGGGGCGGTGGTGGCGTACCGCCTCGACCGCCCGCGCGCCGTCGCCCGCCTCGGCGACCACCTCGAAGTCCGGCTGTGCGTCCAGGATCATCGAGAATCCGCTGCGTACCAGCTCCTGGTCGTCGGCCACCACCACACGGATCGTCAACTCCCCACCTCCGCACGGGAACGCGCGGGCGGCAGCGGCAGGGGCACCCGTACGGCGAGCCGGAAGCCCAGACCGTCGGGGCCCGGTCCTGTCCGTACCGTGCCGCCGTGGGCGGCGGCGCGTTCCCGGATGCCGGTCAGCCCATGACCGGCGACGGTGTCGGGGGTGGGGCCGGTGGGGTCGGCGGGACCCCGGCCGTCGTCGGTGACCGTGATCTCCAGGGCGTCCGCGCCGTACGCGAGCCGTATGCGCACGGAGCGCGCGGCGGCATGTCTGACCACATTGGTCAGCGCTTCCTGGACGACGCGGTAGACGGTCGTCTCCGTGCCGAGCGACAGCGGGCGGGGCCGGCCCTCGGTCACGTAGTCGATGGCGAGCCCGCCCGAGGCGACCCGTTCGATCAGCCCGGGGAGCGCGGTCAGGGACGGCTGGGGACGGCGCGGCGGCGGTTCGGTGGCGGCGGCGGTGCCGGATGTCCTGGATGTTCCGGATGTCCCGCTGGCCCCGGCTTCCGCGGACGCTTCGGTGTCCTCGCGGAGCAGCCCGAGCATCCTGCGCAACTGGACCATCGCGTCCCGGCCGGTCTCCGAGATGGCCTCGAAGGCCGCCTCGGCGCGCTCGGGCGCCGTGCGTACGGCGACCGGACCGGCCTCCGCCTGGACCACCATCACGCTGACCGCGTGCGACAGGATGTCGTGCATCTCCCGGGCGATGCGGGCCCGTTCACGCGCCGTCGCCCGCTCGGCCTCGATCCGGTTCGCCCGCTCCAGCTGGGCCGCGCGGTCCTCGATCGCCGCCGTATAGGCCCGGCGGGTATGGGTCAGCCGGCCGAACGCGTACGCCGCGCCGAACACGAAGAGCGAGAACAGCAGTTCCCTGGCGTCGCCGGAGTTCAACGCGACCCCCGGGGGCACGAGCGCGAAGGTCCCCACGGCGGCCGGGACGCGGCGGCGCGCCGGGGACAGCGCGGCGACCGTGTAGAGCGCCATCAGGCTGGTGTACGGCAGGCTCTGGCCCGGACCGTCGAGCGTGAACTTGTAGAGGATCTGCGCCGTCAGCACGGCCAGCAGTACGGTCATGGGCGCCCGGCGGCGCCAGACCAGCGGCAGCACGGCCAGCGTGGTCAGTCCGTACGACGGCCAGTCGGCGGGCGGCAGCCCCGGTCCGCGCGGCACGACGAACGGAATGGTCACCGCGGCCTGGATGAGCAGGGCCACCCCGATGTCGACGGCCCACGGACCGGCACCGGACGGCGTTCCGGTCCCGGCCTTGCCGGCTTCCGCCGTGTCGGCTTGCGGGGTGTTGGCTTCCGCCGTGTCGGCCTGCGGCGGTCCCGCTGGTCCCGCTGTCCCGATTCCAGGCACGTCAGGGCTTGCGGGCCACCGCGCCGAACTGGGCCACTTCCGCCGCGCCGTCGTCCCGGCGGGGGTCGGGGCGCCAGCGCGCGCAGGAGACGATGCCCGGCTCCAACAGCTCAAGACCGGCCACGAAGGACTCGATGTCCGCCCGGCCGCGGGCGGTGATCGGCGGCGTCGCGTTCTCGTTCCAGAACCGCATGGCCTCGGCATTGCCGTCGCCGCCCAGTTCCAGCGTGGGGTGGGTCAGTACGAGATAGCTGCCGGACGGTACGGCGGCCAGCAGCTTTCGTACGATCGCCCCCGCGTCGTCGGTGTCGAGGACGAAGTTCAGGATGCCCAGCATTATCACCGCCACCGGCTGCCCCAGGTCGAGCGTCGGCTCGACGGCGGCCAGGATCCCGTCCGGGTCGTGGGCGTCCGCGTCGATGTACTCGGTGGCGCCCTCGGCGGAACCCGTCAGCAGCGCGCGGGCGTGCGCCAGCACGATCGGGTCGTTGTCGACGTAGACGATCCGGGACTCGGGCGCGATCCGCTGCGCCACCTCATGGGTGTTGTCGACGGTGGGCAGGCCCGTGCCGATGTCAAGGAACTGCCGTACGCCCAGGTCAGCGGTGAGGTGACGGACCACACGGCCGAGGAACGCCCGGTCCGCGCGCGCCACTTCACCGATGCTCGGATAGAGGCCGGTGATCCGGTCGCCGACCTCGCGGTCCACCAGATAATTGTCTTTGCCGCCCAACCAGTAATTCCATACGCGCGCGTTGTGGGCGATGTCGGAGCGGATACGTCCCGTCGCGCGCGGATCGCTGTGGTCGTCGGCCATATCTTCTCCTCTGCTCGCTTCCGCACCTGCCGCGCTCGCCATGATCACGGGAGGGACCGTCGGCTCATCATGCCCGACCGTATGCCCGGGGGTTCATGAACGACGAGTCCCGAGCAGCCCGGACAGCACATCGATCCGGTTGGTGGTGACGGAGTCGACGCCGTGGGCGATCAGCCGGCGCATGCTGCGCCGGGTGTCCACGGTCCAGGCGGAGACCAGCAGCCCGTCCCGGTGGTTGCGGTCCGCCAGCTCCCGACTGACCAGCCCGAACTGGTAGTTGAGCCAGCGTGGCCGCACCGCCGCCAGCAGGGCCGGACGCGGTGGCGCGAGCGTCGTCCATGTCAGGGCGATCTCGGCGCGCGCGTCGGCGGCGCGCACGGCGAGCATCGCACTCGGGCCCGCGCAGTAGTACACGCGCTCGGTGGCGCCGCACTCGCGCACCGTCCCGACGATGGTGCGTACCGCCTCCTCGGTCGCGCCGGGAAGGTCCAGCATGAAGCGGGACCCGTCCGCACCCGGGTGTCCGCTTCCGGCCCCGGCCGGGTCCTTCGCGGTGAGCGCCTCACGCAGCGTCGGGACCCCGCCGTCCGTCAGCTCGCGCAGCTCCTCGTACGTCAGCTCCGCCAGCCGCCGCTCATGACCCCAGAGCCGCTCCAGCGTGGCGTCGTGCAGCAGCACGGGCTCACCGTCGCGGGTGAGCCTGACGTCGATCTCCACCGCGTCCGCGCCCCGCCGCCGCGCGGAGTGCACGGACGGGAGGGTGTTCTCCCGTACGCGGTAGGGGTCGCCGCGGTGGCCGACCGCGACGACGGTCCGCGCGGCGGGGTCCCGGTCCGTCCGGTCGCCGGACATGGTCAGCGCGCCAGCCACTGGGCGGTGTACGCGTCGATCTCGGCGGTGAGCCGCTTCTTTCCGTCGCTGTCGAGGAACGAGGCCTCGACACCGTTCTTCGCGAGATCGGCCAGCCCGCGCTCGTCCAGGCCGAGCAGCCGGGCGGCCACCCCGTACTCCTGGTTGAGGTCCGTGCCGAACATCGGCGGGTCGTCGCTGTTGATGGTGACCAGCACACCCGCCGCGACCATCGCCTTGATCGGGTGCTCTTCGAGATCGAGGACGGCGCGGGTGGCGATATTGGAGGTCGGGCACACCTCCAGCGGGATGCGGTGCTGGGCGAGGTACGCCAGCAGTCCCGGGTCCTGGGCCGCGCTCGTGCCATGGCCGATGCGCTCCGCGCCCAGCTCGCGCAGCGCGTCCCAGATCGTTTCGGGGCCGGTCGTCTCACCGGCGTGCGGCACGGAACGCAGGCCCGCGGCGATCGCGCGGTCGAAGTACGGCTTGAACTGCGGCCGGGGCACCCCGATCTCGGGACCGCCGAGACCGAAGGAGATCAGCCCCTCGGGCCGCAGGTCCACCGCGAGCCTGACCGTCTCCTCGGCCGCGGGCAGCCCTGCCTCGCCGGGGATGTCGAAGCACCAGCGCAGCACGACACCGAACTCGGCCTCGGCGCTCTTCCTGGCGTCCTCGATCGCCTCCATGAAGCCCTGCTCGGGGATGCCGCGGCTGGTCGAGCTGTACGGCGTGACCGTCAGCTCGGCGTAGCGGATGTTCTGCCGGGCCATGTCACGTGCGATCTCGAAGGTCAGCAGCCGGACGTCCTCGGGCGTACGGATCAGATCGACGACGGAGAGATAGACGTCGATGAAGTGCGCGAAGTCCGTGAAGGTGAAGTACGCGGCGAGCGCCTCGGGGTCGGTGGGCACCTTGGAGTCCGCGTGCCGGCCGGCCAGTTCGGCGACGATACGGGGCGACGCCGATCCGACATGGTGGACATGCAGTTCGGCCTTGGGCAGCCCCGCGATGAAGGGGTGCAGATCGGTCATCGGGGTCCTCCGGATGCTGGGGCGGTTCGCCAAGAATTCACGGCGTCGGCAGGGGCGGCACGTCCGCACTCTGCCATGGGCCGTTCGGGTCAGGGATCATCGTAGGCCGGGCCGGTTCCGCGTGGAGCGGAGGCCGTAGCATGACGGAATTACGATGGGGGAGGCCCATGTCAGACAAGAGCGAGCAGCCGCCGGGCGGCTCCGAGCCGAGTGATCCCTGGGCTCCGCCCGAGCAGCGGATCCCGCTGGACAAGCCGGCGTCGCTGCCGCCGCCACCGATATCACCCGAGCTTGCGGGACAGCCGTCCCCCGGGGTCCCGGGGTCCCCCGGGGAGCCGTCGCCCGGATCGGTGCACAACATGCCGACGGTCATCGGCATGCCGACCGGAGGGCCCGAGTCCGGCGCCGTACCGCCGCCGCCCACCGCTCCCGGGGGACCGGCTCAGCCCGCCCCCGGTCCTTATGGATACCCGAGCGCCCCGCCCGCCCCGCACCCCGCCGCTCCGTACGGCGCCGGCGCGGGACCGGGAGCGGCCCCCGGCTACGGCTATCCCGGCTACCCGGCGGCTCCCCAGCCGTATCCGGGCGTGCCGGGGTACGGCCAGCCCGGCTGGGCGCCCCCGGCGAACGGTATGGGCGTCGCCGCGATGGTGCTCGGCATCCTGTCCGTCTGTCTGTTCTGTCTGTACGGCATCGGCGGCATCATCCTCGGCGTACTCGCGCTGATCTTCGGCATCGTCGGCAGGAAGCGGGTACAGCGAGGCGAGGCCACCAACGAGGGACAGGCCAGGGCCGGTGTCATCCTCGGCTCGATCGGCATCGCCCTCGGCGTCATCTTCCTCGGCTTCATCATCTGGGGCATCACCCAGGCGATCAACGAGGAGAGAAACGACGACAACGTCTACGACAGCACCTACGACGACTACAGCACCTCGCTGGTGGTCGACGTCACTCGGTAGACCCGGGAGGACCCGCGAGATCCGGGGGCCCGCCAGGCTCTGAGCCGACCGGTCCTCAGCCCGCGGATCCTCCGTCGTCCGAGGCCGCGCCCGCATCTGCGCCCGCGGCCTCGGACGCGGCCTCGGCCCGGAGCCGCTCACGCGCCTCCATCAGCGCCAGACCCAGCAGATTCAGCCCGCGCCAGCGCTCGGGATCCCGCGCCCGCTCGTCGTCCGAGGCCAGCCCGATGCCCCAGATCCGGTCCATCGGGCTGGCCTCCACGAGTATCCGGTCGCCCGTGGCCATCAGGAATCCGCGCAGCGCCGCATTCCGCCCGAACTTGTGGACGCTGCCCTCCACCACGATGCCGAAGCGCTCGCGCTCCCAGACGGTCTCGTCGAAATCGCGCACCAGCCGCCCCGCCTTCTTGGCGAGCGCGGGATGTGCCGCCTCCAGCGCGGCGCGCTCGGCCTCCTCGTCCCCGAAGAGCCGCGCCTTGCCCGCCATCATCCAGTGCTCGGCCGTCGCGTACTCCACCCCGTCCACCGTGAACGGCGACGGCCACCACTGACTCAGACAGCCCGCGCCGAGCGTGCCGTCCCGCTGGGCCGCGTGCCCCCAGAAGAGCAGGTATTTCTCCCGCCCCGAGTTCTTCCCCATGCATGCGAGTCTGGCAGCCACCACTGACATCCCGTCCGCCGATCAGGGCGCTGACGCGACACATGGTCGACCGATTCCGTCGCGTAACCAAAAGGCAACAACGGAATCCCTTGTTGAGGTGGCGGTGCTCTGTCAGGATCGGCACTCAATTGAAGCCGGAACAACAGCCGGAACAACAGCTGACCAACCAGCTGGAACATCGGAGAGCGTCATGGCCAACCGCTTCCAGGTGCGGGACCGCTTCGCGGACGGTGCGCAGTTCATCGGCGGACGGCCCCGCCCGGGCACCTCGGGACGTACGCACGCCGTCGTCAACCCGGCGACCGGCGAGGAACTGTACGCGTACGAACTGGCGGGCGCCGATGATGTCGACGCCGCCGTGACCGCCGCGCGCGAGGCGTTCCCCGGCTGGTCGGGCACCACCCCGGGGGAGCGGTCCGACGCCCTGCACCGGTTCGCGGACGTCCTCGCCGAACAGGCCGAGGACCTCGCGTACGCGGAATCGCTCCAGTGCGGCAAACCGATCAAGCTGTCCACCGAGTTCGATGTCCCCGGCACCATCGACAACGCCGCGTTCTTCGCGGGCGCCGCGCGCCATCTCCAGGGCGCCTCGGCCGGTGAGTACAGCGCCGATCACACCTCGTACCTGCGCCGCGAACCGATCGGGGTCGTCGGCTCCATCGCGCCCTGGAACTACCCGCTCCAGATGGCCGCCTGGAAGATCCTGCCGGCCGTCGCCGCGGGCAACACCATCGTCCTGAAGCCCGCCGAGATCACCCCCTTCACCTCGCTGATGTTCGCGCACGCCGCCCAGCGGGCCGGACTGCCCGACGGTGTCATCAATATCGTCAGCGGCGCGGGGCCCGACGCCGGGGAACATCTCGTCGGCCACCCCGATGTCGTGATGACCTCCTTCACCGGCTCCACCGCCGTCGGAAAGCGTGTCGCCGAGATCGCCACCGCCACCGTCAAACGCCTCCATCTCGAACTCGGCGGCAAGGCGCCCTTCCTGGTCTTCGACGACGCGGACCTGGAGGCCGCCGTCCACGGAGCGGTGGCGGGCTCCCTCATCAACGGCGGCCAGGACTGCACGGCCGCCACCCGCGCCTATGTGCAACGGCCGCTCTACGACGCCTTTGTCAGCGGTGTCGCCGACCTGATGGAGACCGTGCGCCTCGGCGACCCGTTCGATCCGGCCACGGACCTCGGCCCGCTGATCTCGCACACCCACCGCGACCGCGTGGCCGGCTTCGTGGAACGGGCCCGCGGCCACGCCCGGATCGTCACGGGTGGCGAGGCGCCCGGCGGGATGTGGAAGGACGGCGCGTACTACCGCCCCACCCTTGTCGCGAACGCCGCCCAGGACAGCGAGATCGTCCAGTCCGAGATCTTCGGCCCGGTCCTGGTCGTCCTGCCCTTCGACTCCGACGACGAGGGCATCCGGCTCGCCAACGACACCCCGTACGGCCTCGCCGCCTCCGCCTGGACCCGCGACGTGCACCGCGCGGGCCGGGCCACCCGTGAGATCAAGGCCGGCTGTGTCTGGGTCAACGACCACATCCCGATCATCAGCGAGATGCCGCACGGCGGGTACAAGGCCAGCGGGTTCGGCAAGGACATGTCCACGTACTCCTTCGAGGAGTACACGCAGGTCAAGCATGTGATGTACGACAACACCGCGGTGGCCAGGAAGGACTGGCACCGCACGATCTTCGGTGACCGTCCCTAGGGACCGTCCGTCCGCAGTGACCACCCACCCGAAAGGGCACAGCGCATGGAGCAGTACGAGCCCGACCGTCTCTCCGGGGCCCAACTGGCCGCGATGCGGCGCAGCCTGACCAGCGGCAGGGGCGCCCTCACCCGCCGTTCCATGCTGCGCGCCACCGGTGCCGGCGCGCTCACGATCGGCGCTCTCGCCGGTCTGAGCGGCTGCGGGATCCCGCCCGCCAAGCGGGAGGGCGACGGGCCCGCGTCCACCGACCACTCGGCGGACGAGAAGCGGGTCGTCTTCTCCAACTGGACCGAGTACATGGACGTCAGCGAGGACGAGAAGGACTACCCGACGCTTCGCGCGTTCACCGAGCGCACCGGCATCAGCGTCAAGTACACGGCGGACATCAACGACAACGTCGAGTTCTTCGGCAAGATCCAGCCGCAGCTGGCGGCCGGCCAGGACATCGGCCGCGATCTCATATGTGTCACCGACTGGCTCGCCGCCCGCATGATCAGGCTCGGTTACGCGCAGAAGCTCGACCCCTCGCGGCTGCCCCACGCGTTCGCGAACCTCTCCGACCAGTTCCGCTCACCCGACTGGGACCCGGGCCGCGCCCACAGCTATCCGTGGACCGGTATCCCCACCGTCATCGCGTACAACGCGAAGGCCACCGGCGGACGCAAGGTCGACTCCGTCTCCCAGCTGCTCGACGACCCCCAGCTGAAAGGGCGCGTCTCGTTCCTCTCCGAGATGCGCGACTCCATCGGGATGACCCTGCTCGATCTGGGCAAGGACCCGGGCAGCTTCACGGACGACGACTTCGACGCCGCCGTCGCCCGTATCCAGAAGGCCGTCGACAAGAAGCAGATCCGCCGCTTCACCGGCAACGACTACACCGCGGACCTCGACAAAGGCGATATCGCGGCCTGTGTCGCGTGGGCCGGTGACGTCGTCCAGCTCCAGACCGACAACCCGGACATCAAGTTCGCCATCCCCCGCAGCGGCTACCTCATCTCCAGCGACAATCTGCTGGTCCCGGCCAAGGCACGGCACAAGACCAACGCCGAGCTGCTCATCGACCACTACTACCGGCCTCAGATCGCCGCCCAGCTCGCCGCGTACATCAACTACGTCTGCCCGGTCGATGGGGTACGCGCCGAACTCGCCAAGATCGACAAGTCGATGGCCGACAACACCCTGATCCTCCCGGACGCGGCGATGGCCGCCGCCTCGCACGCCTTCCGTTCCCTCAGCGCCGAGGAAGAGACGGCGTACGAGCAGAAGTTCGCCAAGCTCATCGGCGCCTGACGCCGCTCCTCCTCCATCGCCGGGGACGGCCTGGTCTCAGCCCGTCCACCTCTCTCATCCCCGGGACCGTTACCCATGACAGAGACTGCATCCACCAGCCGGGGCGGCGACGACGTCCGCCTGTCCGGGATCAGCAAGACGTACGGCTCCTTCCGCGCCGTCAAACCGCTCGATCTCACCGTGCCGCAGGGCTCCTTCTTCGCTCTCCTCGGCGCGTCGGGGTGCGGCAAGACCACCACCCTGCGGATGATCGCGGGCCTGGAGGAGCCGACCACCGGCACGGTCCACCTGGGTGACAAGGACGTCACCGGCCTGCCTCCCTACAAGCGGCCGGTCAACACCGTCTTCCAGAGCTACGCGCTCTTCCCGCATCTCGACATCTACGAGAACGTCGCCTTCGGACTGCGCCGCCGCGGCATCAAGTCCGTACGCGGGCAGGTCGGCCAGATGCTCGATCTCGTCCAGCTCGGTGACTTCGCCACGCGCAAGCCGCACCAGCTCTCCGGCGGCCAGCAGCAGCGGGTCGCCGTCGCCCGCGCACTGATCAACCACCCGCAGGTGCTGCTGCTCGACGAACCGCTCGGCGCCCTCGACCTCAAGCTGCGCCGGCAGATGCAGCTGGAGCTGAAGCGCATCCAGACCGAGGTCGGTATCACCTTCATCCATGTCACCCACGACCAGGAGGAGGCCATGACCATGGCCGACACGGTCGCGGTGATGAACGGGGGCGTGGTCGAGCAGCTGGGCAGCCCCGCCGATCTCTACGAGAACCCGCGGACCACCTTCGTCGCCAACTTCCTCGGCACCTCCAACCTCATCGAGGCCGAGGTCGCCGAGATCCACGGCGACGACGTGGTGGTCACGGCGGGCGGCGCCACACTGCGGCTGCCCGCCGGACGGTGCTCCGCCCCGACCACGAGGGGCGGCAAGCTGCTGGTCGGCATACGGCCCGAGAAGATCTCGCTGGTGCACGCGGACGACGCGGGCACCATCCCCGACGGCCGCAACCGCATCACCGGACGGATCGCCTACTCCAGCTTCATCGGGGTCTCCACGCAGTATGTGATCGACAGCCCGGTCTGCCCGGAGTTCGAGGTCTACGCGCAGAACATCGAGCGGGACAGCCGGCTCTCCCCCGGCGCCGAGGTGGTCCTGCACTGGAACCCGGCGCACAGCTTCGGGCTGGACGCGGCCCAATCCCCGCTCGCCGGGACAGTGGGCTCCGCGGGCATCGCGACGGTGGACGAGGAGGTCTCGTGACGATCACCGAGGCGCCGCCCGCCGCGCCCGCCACCCCGCCGCGGCCCCCGGTGCGCAAGGCGTCCACGCGCAAGCGGCTCGTCCCGTACTGGCTGCTGCTGCCCGGCATCCTCTGGCTGCTGGTCTTCTTCGCGCTGCCGATGGTCTATCAGGCGTCGACCTCGGTACAGACCGGCTCCCTGGAGGAGGGCTTCCAGGTCACCTGGCACTTCTCGACCTACTGGGACGCGCTCCAGGAGTACTACCCGCAGTTCGTGCGCTCCCTGCTGTACGCGGGCACCGCCACGGTCCTGTGTCTGCTGCTCGGCTATCCGCTCGCGTATCTCATCGCCTTCAAGGCCGGACGCTGGCGCAATCTGCTGCTGGTCCTGGTCATCGCGCCGTTCTTCACCAGCTTCCTGATCCGTACGCTCGCCTGGAAGACGATCCTCGCGGACGGCGGCACGGTCGTCGGCATCCTGGACTCCCTGCATGTGCTCGATGTGACCAGCTGGCTCGGCTGGACCGAGGGCAACCGCGTACTCGCCACGCCCATGGCGGTGGTCTGCGGGCTCACCTACAACTTCCTGCCCTTCATGATCCTGCCCCTCTACACCTCGCTGGAGCGCATCGACGGGCGGCTGCACGAGGCCGCGGGCGATCTGTACGCCAGGCCGCTGACCACGTTCCGGAAGGTGACCTTCCCGCTCTCCATGCCGGGGGTCGTCTCCGGCACGCTGCTCACCTTCATCCCGGCGAGCGGGGATTACGTCAACGCCGAACTGCTCGGCTCCACCGACACCAAGATGGTGGGCAGCGTCATCCAGACGCAGTTCCTGCGAGTCCTGGACTATCCGACGGCCGCCGCGCTCTCGTTCATCCTCATGGCGATCGTCCTGCTGATGGTCACCTTCTACATCCGCCGAGCAGGGACGGAGGACCTGGTCTGATGCGCTGGCTCCGACGCAACATCGTCGTCATCGCGGGCGTGCTGACGCTCGGCTATCTGATCGTGCCCAATCTGGTCGTGATGGTCTTCTCCTTCAACAAGCCGAACGGACGCTTCAACTACTCCTGGCAGCGCTTCTCGCTGGACGCCTGGAAGGACCCCTGCGGGGTCGCCGATCTGTGCGGCTCGTTGACGCTCTCGCTCCAGATCGCCGCCTGGGCGACGCTCGGCGCCACCGTCCTGGGCACGATGATCGCGTTCGCGCTGGTCCGCTACCGCTTCCGGGCGCGTGGCGCGATCAACTCGCTGATCTTCCTGCCGATGGCGATGCCCGAGGTCGTGATGGCCGCCTCGCTGCTGACGCTCTTCCTCAACCTCGGCGCGCAGCTCGGCTTCTGGACCGTGCTCATCGCACACATCATGTTCTGCCTCAGCTTCGTGGTGACCGCCGTCAAGGCGCGCGTCATGTCGATGGACCCGAGACTGGAGGAGGCGGCGCGGGATCTCTACGCGGGGCCCGTACAGACCTTCCTACGGGTCACGCTGCCGATCGCCGCCCCCGGGATCGCGGCGGGCGCCCTGCTCGCCTTCGCGCTCTCCTTCGACGACTTCATCATCACCAACTTCAACGCCGGCTCGACCGTCACCTTCCCCATGTTCGTCTGGGGCTCCGCGCAGCGCGGCACGCCGGTTCAGATCAATGTCATCGGGACGGCGATGTTCATCGTCGCCGTACTGCTGGTGGTCGGCGGCCAACTGGTCAGCAACCGACGGAAGAAGACCGCCACCGCCTGAACGGGTCTCACCACCCCCCTGAAGGAGTTGGAAGTCATGGCCCCAAGCGCCATGCGTACCGCCACCGCGGCGCTCTCCGCCGCATCACTCGCCGACGCGCGGCCGGTCCCGTACTGGCTGGACGACCCCGCCAGGCCCGGGGCCCTGCCGGCCCTCACCGGCGACGAACACTGCGATCTCCTGGTCATCGGCGGCGGCTACAGCGGGCTGTGGACCGCGCTGCTCGCCAAGGAACGCGACCCGGAGCGGGACGTCGTACTGATCGAGGGCCGCGAGGTGGGCTGGGCCGCCTCCGGCCGCAACGGCGGCTTCTGCGCCGCCTCCCTCACCCACGGCTTCGGCAATGGGCTCGCGCGCTGGCCGGGTGAGCTGCGGAAGCTGGAGGAACTGGGCGAGCGCAATCTCGACGCCATCGAGGCGACCGTCGCCCGCTACGCGATCGACTGCTCGTTCGAACGCACCGGTGAGATCGATGTCGCCACCGAGCCGTACCAACTGGACGACCTCCATGAGCTGTACGAGGAGGCGACGCGGCTCGGTCGCACCGGTCTTGAGCCGCTCGACCGGGACGCGGTGCGCGCCGAGGTCGACTCGCCGACGTTCCTGGGCGGGCTGTGGGACCGGCGCGGCGTCGCCATGCTGCACCCGGCCAAGCTCGTCTGGGGCCTCAAGCGCGTCTGCGCGGAGCTGGGGGTACGCGTCTACGAGAACACCCGCGCGCTGGAGCTGGCGCGTGCCGGAGCAGGAGCCAGGAGCCCAGCTGGGTCGTGTGCCGGTGCCGGGATGGCGGTGCGTACGCCGTACGGCCGGGTCTTCGCGCGCGAGGTCGCGCTCGGCACCAATGTGTTCCCCTCGCTGGTCCGACGGGTTCGGCCGTACACCGTCCCGGTCTACGACTACGCGCTGATGACCGAGCCGCTGACCGAGGCGCAGTGCGCCGCGATCGGCTGGCGGAACCGTCAGGGGCTCGGCGACAGCGCCAATCAGTTCCACTACTTCCGGATCACCGACGACCACCGCGTCCTGTGGGGCGGCTACGACGCGATCTATCCGTACGGCGGTCGTCTCGACACGGCGCTCAACCACCGTCCGGAGACCTATCTCAAGCTCGCCGGCCACTTCTTCCGCTGCTTCCCGCAGCTGGAGGGGGTGCGCTTCAGCCACGCCTGGGGCGGCGCGATCGACACCTGTTCGCGTTTCTCGGCCTTCTTCGGCACGGCCTACGACGGCCGGGTCGCGTACGCCGCCGGGTACACCGGGCTCGGTGTCGGCGCGACCCGTTTCGGCGGGGAGGTGATGCTCGATCTCCTGGCGGGCGAACGGACCGAGCGCACCGCGCTGGAGATGGTCAGGAGCAAGCCGCTGCCGTTCCCGCCGGAACCGGCCGCGTGGGCGGGGATCGGCCTCACCAAATGGTCGCTGGCCCGCGCGGACGCCCGGGGCGGTCGGCGCAATCTCTGGCTGCGGGCCATGGACCGGCTGGGCCTCGGTTTCGACAGCTGAGCACCGCCGAGCCGGCCGCCGAGTTCCTTGTGACCCAGATCACCACGAGACCGCGGGGTGAACTCGCGTAATCGCCCGGCCCCCTTCATGTCTCCCTCCTTGTGGACAGATTGTCCAACAATACGGAGGGGAGGCCGGGCAGATGACCGGCTCAGGGGCGAACAACGCGGTGGAGTGGCTGACTTCGGTGGCACCGGATCCCGAAGCCTGCCGGTGGGAGTGGGAGCGCAGCCCCCTGGGGGTGGCTCTGCTGCCCGCCGGCCGGCTCTGGGACGTGCTGATCCTCCCCGGCGAGCTCGGCTATCCGACCCTCGACGTGCTGACCAGGCTCGTCGACCGGCCGGGGCCCGTGCTCGCCGACCTCGGCGACTCCCGCATGGGGTTCTTCGTGCCGCCGGGCACGGTCGCGCGCTGGCTCGGTACGGGCGTACGCGGCGCGGGCTCCGGCACCTGGATCGTCGTGCCGTACCCGGGGCGGGCGAGCGGCGGTCTGCGCTGGCTGGTTCCGCCGGACGGCTCGGGCACACTCAGCGACGCGTCGCTGCTGGAGCTGGCGATGCACGAGGCGGCGGCGAACCTCGCGGCGGGAAAAGGCGAGGGGGGCGGGGGTGGGCGGAGCGGCGCCGTGTGACGGCGGCGGGCGGGGCGCCGGGGCGTTCCGGGGCGGCGCTGTCACAGGTCTTGACCAACCAATTGGTCTGGACCATGCTGTGCGCGCTCCGCCACCTCATTTCCCCCATGCCCGGAGGCAGTTGTGGAACGCACCAGACGTCCTGCTCTGTACCCAAGACTGGTGGCCGCCCTCGCGGCCGCCGTGCTCAGCGCGGGCGGACTCGTCGCCGCCGCCCAGACGGCACGGGCCGCCGACGCGGACATCGCCCGTAACGGCGGCTTCGAGTCCGGCCTGACCGGCTGGAGCTGTACGGCGGGCAGCGGCTCCGTCGTCACCACCCCGGTGCACGGCGGCGGCGGCGCGCTCAAGGGGACCCCCGCGGGCAACGACAACGCCAAGTGCTCGCAGACCGTCACCGTCAAGCCCGACTCCGCGTACACACTCAGCTCCTGGGTCCGCGGCGGCTATGTCTATCTCGGCGCCTCCGGCACCGGCACCACCGATGTCTCGACCTGGACGCAGTCCGCGGCCGACTGGCAGAAGCTGACCACGACCTTCCGCACCGGCCCGAGCACCACCTCGGTGACCATCTACACCCATGGGTGGTACGGCACGCCCGCCTACTACGCCGACGACCTCACCCTCGTCGGTCCCGGCGGCGCGCCCGAGCAGGCCCCGGCCGTCCCCACCGGCCTGAAGGCGGACAGCGTCACCTCGTCCTCCGTGACGCTGTCCTGGACGCCGGTCACCGGAGCCACCGGCTACACCGTCTACCGGGGCGGCGCGAAGGCCCTGGACGTCAGCGGCACCTCGGCGACCGTCACCGGGCTCAGCCCCGCCACGGCCTACAGCTTCCAGGTCGCCGCGACCAACGCCATCGGCACGTCCGCGCTCTCGTCCGCCGTCACCGCGACCACCGCCACCTCGGGCGGCGGCACAGGCGGTGACCTGCCCGCCCACGCGCTGGTCGGCTATCTGCACTCCAGCTTCGCCAACGGCTCCGGCTACACCCGCATGGCCGATGTGCCCGCCTCGTGGGACGTCATCAACCTCGCCTTCGGCGAACCCACCTCGGTCACCTCGGGCGACATCCGCTTCAGCCTCTGCCCGGTCGCCGAGTGCCCGAACGTCGAATCCGTCGCCGAGTTCAAGGCGGCGATCAAGGCCAAGCAGGCCGCGGGCAAGAAGGTCCTGATCTCCATCGGCGGCGCGAACGGCCAGGTCCAGCTCTCCACCACCGCCGCCCGCGACGCCTTCGTCTCCTCGGTCTCCAAGATCATCGACGAGTACGGTCTGGACGGCCTGGACATCGACTTCGAGGGCCACTCGCTCTCGCTGAACACCGGAGACACCGACTTCCGCAACCCCACGACACCGGTCGTCGTCAATCTGATCTCCGCGATCAAGACCCTCAAGGCCAAGTACGGCGCGGACTTCGTCCTCACCATGGCCCCCGAGACCTTCTTCGTACAGCTCGGCTACCAGTTCTACGGATCCGGTCCCTGGGGCGGCCAGGACCCGCGCGCCGGATCGTATCTCCCGGTGATCCACGCCCTGCGCGACGATCTCACCCTGCTGCACGTCCAGGACTACAACTCCGGCCCGATCATGGGCCTGGACAACCAGTACCACTCGATGGGCGGCGCCGATTTCCATATCGCCATGACCGACATGCTGCTCACCGGCTTCCCGGTCGCCGGTGACACCACGAAGGTCTTCCCGGCGCTCCGCCCCGAGCAGGTGGCCATCGGCCTGCCGGCCTCGCCCCAGGCAGGCAACGGCCATACGACACCGGCCGAGGTGAACAAGGCGCTGAACTGCCTGACCAAGAAGACCGACTGCGGCTCGTACCAGACCCATGGCACCTGGCCCGCCCTGCGCGGGCTGATGACCTGGTCGATCAACTGGGACCGCTTCAACCAGTGGGAGTTCTCGAAGAACTTCGACGCGTACTTCGGCTGAGATCGCGCGATCCGGCCGCGCGGAGTGCCCGCTCCAGAGCCAGCAGCGGCATTCCGCAGAGCGCCAGGCTGCCGAGGACGTCCAGCGGCCAGTGGTAGCCACGCAGCACGAGACCGATGCCCGTCGCCAGGGTGAGCAGCACGGCGGCGGGCATCGCCCACGTCCGCCCGCGAGGCGCGAGGAGAAGAGCGGCGGCGCCGTACGCGACCATCGCCGTCGCCGTATGCCCGGACGGGTAGTACCCGGTGGCGTCGGTCAGCGGGCCCTGCCGGTCGATCCAGATCTTGAGCGGTACGACCAGGAGAGGGACGGCGGCCATCGCGAGCGCCGCCATCAGCGGTCGCGCGCGCTGCCCGCGCCACAGGCCGTATCCGATCGCCAGGGCCAGTACGGGCACGGCGACGAGCATGCTGCCCAGATCGGCGAGGAGTTCCGTCATTGGTCTGGGCCCCTGGCCCGCGAGCGCCTGACCGACCCGCTCGTCGGCCGAGCGCAGCGGCCCGTCGGCGGAAACCTGCCAGGTCACGAGCGCGAAGACGGCGGCGCACAGCGCGAAGGGAATCCAGAACCGCCAACCGGGGCGGGAGAAGAAGGAGAAAAAAGCCGGCCGCCCGGGAACAGGGGGGGTGGTTCCGGGGCGGCCGTACGGACCGGTGTGCCGCACGCCCCGGGGGGTTTGGGGCGGGCGGCCGTCCGATCGGTGAGGTGTTCCAGAGCCGAAGGCTCCAGTGGTGTGCGCGAAGGCACGACCAAAGCGGTGCTGGGGATGCCCCGCTCCGGTGTCGCCCGCAGTCCCCTGCGAGCGGGGTGTTTCTCTCATCTGCGGAAACGGTACGTCAGGCGCGCGGCCACCAACAGTGCGAAACGCATCCCGCCATCGGCCTCGCACACCTTCTTCACAGGCCCTGACGGGTGTGGCGGACCGGGGGCGGCGTGCCGTCCACGGTCCGCCGTTCCGGCAGCTCAGAGGGTGGCGAAAGCCTGCTCGACGATGTCCAGGCCCTCGTTCAGCAGGTCCTCGCCGATCACCAGCGGCGGCAGGAAGCGCAGCACATTGCCGTAAGTGCCACAGGTCAGGACCAGTAGCCCCGCGGCATGGCAGGCCTTGGCGAGCGCGGCGGTCGCCTCCGGGGCCGGCTCCTTGGTCTCGCGGTTCTTCACCAGCTCGATCGCGATCATCGCGCCCCGGCCACGGACATCACCGATGAGGTCGTACTTCTCGCGCAGCGCGGAGAGCCGCCCCTTCATGACCGTCTCGATACGGCGGGCCTTCCCGGCGAGGTCCTGCTCCCGCATCGTCTCGATCGAGCCGAGCGCGGCCGCGCAGGCCACCGGGTTGCCGCCGTACGTACCGCCGAGGCCGCCCGAGTGCGCGGCGTCCATGATCTCGGCGCGACCGGTGACGGCGGCGAGCGGCAGACCGCCCGCGATGCCCTTCGCGGTGGTGATCAGGTCGGGGACGACGCCCTCGTCCTCGCAGGCGAACCACTGGCCGGTACGGCAGAAGCCGGACTGGATCTCGTCCGCCACGAACACGATCCCGTTGTCCTTGGCGAACTTCGCCAGCGCGGGCAGGAAGCCCTTGGCCGGCTCGATGAAGCCGCCCTCGCCGAGCACCGGCTCGATGACGATCGCCGCGACGTTGTCGGCGCCGATCTGCTTGCTGATCTGGTCGATGGCCTGGGCGGACGCCTCGGGGCCGCAGTTCTCGGGACCGGTCGGCCAGCGGTAGCCATAGGCGACCGGCACCCGGTAGATCTCCGGGGCGAACGGCCCGAAGCCGTTCTTGTACGGCATGTTCTTCGAGGTCAGCGCCATGGTGAGGTTCGTACGGCCGTGGTAGCCGTGGTCGAACACGACCACTGCCTGGCGCTTGGTGTACGAACGGGCGATCTTCACGGCGTTCTCGACGGCCTCGGCGCCCGAGTTGAACAGCGCGGACTTCTTCGCGTGATCACCCGGGGTCAGCTCGGCGAGCCGCTCACAGACCTCGACGTACCCCTCGTACGGCGTGACCATGAAACAGGTGTGGGTGAAGTCCGCGAGCTGGGCGGAGGCGCGGCGTACGACGGCCTCGGCGCTGGCACCGACCGAGGTCACGGCGATCCCGGAACCGAAGTCGATCAGCCGGTTGCCGTCCACGTCCTCAAGGATGCCGCCGTCGGCGCGGGCGGCGAACACGGGCAGCACGGACCCGACGCCGGCGGCGACCGCGGCGGTACGGCGGGCCTGCAACTCCCGCGACTTCGGACCGGGGACGGCGGTGACGAGGCGGCGCTCCTGCGGAATGGCGGTCATGAGGGGCTCCTGGGGGTGTTTCCGGGGTCTTTCTTCGGCTTTCCTCGCAGGCTAGGGGTGGGGGAGGGGTGCGGGCATGCGCCGTTCGGTAGTAACCGGGGCGCGTCGTTGTCCGTGACGGACAGGTGGCCCACGCGCCGGAGCCGGAAGGTACGCAGGGGCGGGCGACACCCTGTGCGCCCGGAACGGTGAACTACCCGTGCGCGGGCACTAGATTGACGCTTGCACACGAGATCGACGCTTGCACAGGGCGGAGCGCGCGGCGCGGGCCCGACTGGTAGGGGGCAGGGGTTCATGGACACCGACGGCACGCACGACTCGCAGGGCACGCGCGCCACCCCTGTGCCGCGGCCGGCGGGGCCACCACCCGAGCCGCCCATGCCGCCCACGGCGCACTCCACTCCACCGCCGATGCCAACGTCCTCGCCGTCCCCGGCGGGACCGCCGTCCGGTGCCCACAAAACCGGTGCCTTCGAGACGGCGCCACCCCCCGCGCCGGAGCGCGCCCCGGACAGCGGCCCGACGCTGGGCGAGTGGCTACGGGTGCCCAGGGTCGCGGACGCGCCCGGGACCTGGGCGTACGGACACAGGCCCCGCCCCCCGGAGGAGCCGGAGCGCACGCCGACGCGGCAACTGGTCAGCGGCGCGCTGATCTCGCTCCTCGCGGGCCTGTTGCTCTGGTCGCTGTTGTGGAACGGCTATCTGGGCAGTTTCTGGCTCTGGCCGCTCTTCCTCCTCACTCCGGACCGCTGGTGGATCGGTACGCGGGAAGGAGCAGTCGCCCAGGGCATCTACAACGTGCTGGTCGTCGGCGGGCTTCTCTTCCTCTTCGGTCGGCTCGGCCGCTGGCCCGAGCTCGCCCGCCGGGTTCTGCGCCGGGTCCCCGGCGTCGCCCCGGAGGAGACCCCGCCCCCGCCCCCGGAGCCCGAGGACGATCTGGCCGAGTGGCCCCAGCTCCGCTCCTCCGGCCAGGGCGAGACCGCCGCGCGGCTCGCCGCCGAGGTGCGGAACGGGCGGATGAACGAAGTCGACTACGCCCGGATCCGGCGCGCCTGGCAGTCCGTGCGGGCCGATCCCTCCCGGCTCACGGCGTTCGCGGAGGCCGTGCGCGGCCAGGGCGCCGGGGCCTGCGTCCACCCGTCGGGCAAGCGCGACCTGCCCGTCCGCGCGGCCCGGCACGATCTGCTCGTGCAACAGGTCAGGCTCGGCACGGTCCACGACGGGGAGCGCAACCCCTACCCCCGGCGCGGGACGGGGCTCGCGCTGGATCCCGGCCTGCTGGGGACCTCGCTGCTGGCCGTGGGGCCGCCGGGCGCCGGCAAGACACACGCGCTCGTCCGGCCGGTCGTCGAATCGCTCTCCCTCCAGGCGCTCGCCGGACAGGCCGTCGTCATCGCCGTCTGCGCCGCCGGAACCCAGCTCGGCCCTGACAGCGCCTATGACGTCGTGGTCCGGCTCGGCGACCCGGCGTCGGTGTACGACCTCGATCTGTACGGGGGGACGAACGACCCGGACGAGGCAGCCGCCGTACTCGCCGAAGGTCTGGTCGGCGATCTCACGGACACCGACGGCAGGCGCGCCACCACCGCGCTCGCGCAGCTGCTCGGCCCGTTCCACGCGGCCCACGGCCGGCTGCCCGCCGTCCCGGAGCTGCGCGAACTGCTCGACGGCACGCCCGCCGCGCTGGCTGCGCTGCGCGAGGCGCTCGACGCCGGGGGCCACCACGCGATGCGGCGTGAACTCGACACCAGGGAACGGCAGTCCGGAGCCCCGGGGGACGCCGGGAGCGCGCTCGCCGACCGGATCGCGCTGCTCGACCGCCCGGCGTTCGCGGGCTTCTTCGACACCAACGGCAGAACCCGGCCGTTCTCGCTGCGCACCCTCCAGCATCCGCTCCGGGTCCGTATCGACCTGCCGGAACGCGGACACGCCGAGGCCTCGCGGATGCTGGCCAGGCTCGTGCTCGCCCAGTTCACGGCGAACGCCGCCGTACGCGCCGACCGTTCGCTCTTCGCCTGCCTCGTCCTGGACGACGCGACCCGCGCCCTCACCGGCGAGACGCTGCGCGGGGTGCAGCGGCTGCGGTCGGTCAACGCGGGCGCGCTGCTCACCCTGCGCACGCTCGACGATGTGCCGGAGGCACTGCACACCGCGCTCCTCGGGGCCGTCGGCTGCCGGATGGCCTTCTCCGGGATCACCACCTGGGACGGCAAGCGCTTCGCGGAGGCCTGGGGCACGGAGTGGGTGGAGACTCGGGACGTCACCCAGCGCACGGTCTTCGCCGACCAGCCACTGACCCGGGCCATCCACGCGTTCCGGAAGCTGGTCACCGGCAAGGCCGTGACGACCGACGCGGTGACCGTGCGGAAGGTCGAGCGCGAGCGGTGGTCGGCCTCCGAGCTGGCGCACTCGGTCCCCGCCGGGCACGCGGTGCTGTCGCTGCGGACGGTGGGGGGCGACCACGCGCCGCCCCTGCTGGTGGATCTGCGGAGCTGACCCCGGAGCCCCCGCCACCCGGCCACGGCGCCCGGCCACCGGCCGTCGGCTCGTACAAGCTGGCAGAATTGACGGACGCCGTTCGTACGGAGCGGCGTAATCGTCCGAGGCGGCGTCTTCCGGCCGCCGCCCCTGCCCCTCGATCGCCGAAGGCCCTACGGTTCCACCATGCCGCCCACCCTCGCCTCGCTCGTCCAGCACTCGGCGCTCAATCTGACCGTGCGTGCGGGCGAGGACCGGCTGCGGACGCCCGTGCGCTGGGTCCACGCGAGCGAGCTGGCCGACCCCGTGCCGTACATGGAGGGCGGGGAGCTGCTTCTCATCACGGCGACAACGCTGGACGCCGAGGATCCGGAGGCCATGCGGCGCTATGTGCGCAGGCTGGTCGGCGCCGGGGTCGTCGGGCTCGGCTTCGCCGTCGGCGTGAACTACGAGGACATCCCCGAGGCGCTGGTCGAGGCGGCGCGGGAGGCCGGGCTGCCGCTGCTGGGCGTTCCCCGGCGTACCCCGTTCCTCGCCATCAGCAAGGCCGTCTCGGCGGCGCTCGCCGCCGATCAGTACCGCGCGGTCACCGCGGGGTTCGAGGCCCAGCGGGAGCTGACCCGCGCCGCGCTCGCCGAGGGGCCGGCGGCGCTGCTGGCCCGGCTCGCCGCGCATGTGGACGGCTGGGCGGCGCTGTACGACGCGTCGGGCGCCGTGGTCGCCGCCGCGCCCGAGTGGGCCGCGCGCCGGGCCGCCCGGCTGACCGGCGAGGTGGAACGGCTGCGGGAGCGGCCCGCGCCCGCGAGCGCGGTGGTCGGGGCCTCGGGCGACGCGCTGGACGAGGCGTCCGGTGGCGCCGAGGACCGGGTCGAGCTCCAGTCCCTCGGCACGGGTCGGCGGGTGCGCGGCGTGCTCGCCGTCGGCACAGGAGCCGCGCTGGGTACCGCGGAGCGGTACGCGGTCCACTCGGCGATCGCCCTGCTGACGCTGACGACGGAACGGTCGCGCGCCCTTCAGGCCGCCGAACAGCGGCTCGGCTCGGCCGTGCTGCGGATGCTGCTCTCCGGCCAGCCCGACCACGCGCGGGCCGTGGCCGGGGATCTCTACGGAGGGCTGCTCGACGCCCCGTTCCGGCTCCTGGTCGCCGAATCGGCCGAATCGGCGAATCCGGCGAAGTCGACGAAGCCGGCGCAGGACCCCGAGACCGGCCATCCGCTCCAGCGGCTCGCGGAGGCGCTGGAGGCCGCGGCGGCACGGGCGGGCGAGGCGGTGCTGGCGGTCCCGGACGGCGAGGAACGGCTCATGGTGCTCGCGGTGGACGGCGGGGCGGTGGTCACGGCCTGCGAGGGATACGCGCGACGCGAGGCCGAAGAGGCCGGGGTCGTCATCGGGCTCTCCGCGCCGACCGGCCCGATCGCGGCGGCGGGCGCGTACAAACAGGCTGAGCAGGCACTCTCGGTGGCACGGCGGCGCGGCCGTGCGCTGGTCGAGCACGAGGAACTGGCGGCGGGATCGATCCTTCCGCTGCTCGCGGACGACGCGGTGCGCGCCTTCGCCGACGGCATGCTGCGCGCCCTGTACGAACACGACGCCAAGGGCCGCGGCGATCTGGTGGCCTCGCTGCGTGCCTGGCTCTCGCGCCATGGCCAGTGGGACGCGGCGGCGGCCGACCTCGGGGTCCACCGCCATACGCTGCGCTACCGCATGCGCCGGGTGGAGGAGATCCTCGGCCGCTCGCTGGACGATCCGGACGTACGGATGGAGCTGTGGCTGGCCCTGAAGACGACGGCGTCGCCCGGTCCCGCGACCGAGTAGCCGAACAACCGGGCAGTCGAGCAGCCGAGCAGCCGGGCAGTCGAGCAGCCGAGCAGTCGGGCAGCCGAGTGGTGGACCACCCGCGCCGCGGCGCCTCCGCTTACGACATTGCGTAGCACACCCTCCACCACATCACTCCACCCCGGACAAACGACCACCCCCGCCCGCACCCCTACCGTGGAACCAGACACCTCCATCTCTTCGGAAGGGCCCGGACTCACAATGACTTCCACCCACGCTTTCTGGCTCGCCGGCCGCCAGGCCACCGGCGAGGACACCTTCGACGTCACCTCCCCCTGGGACGGCCGGCTCGTCGGCACCGTGGCGGTGCCGACCGAGGACCAGGTCGAGGAGGCCGTGGCCGCCGCGCACGCCGTCCTGGACGAGTTCGCCGCGACGCCCGCGCACGTACGGGCCGCCGCGCTCGACCATGTCTCGCGCAGGCTCGTCGAGCGCACCGAGGAGATCGCCCGGCTGATCTCCGCCGAGAACGGCAAGCCCCTCAAGTGGGCCCGAGGCGAAGTCGGCCGCGCCGTCTCCGTCTTCCGCTTCGCCGCCGAGGAGGCCCGCCGCTTCAACGGCGGGGACGCCCAGCGTCTCGACACCGACGCGGGCGGCGCCGGCCGCCTCGCCCTGACCCGCCGCTTCCCCCGTGGCGTCGTCCTGGGCATCGCGCCGTTCAACTTCCCGCTCAACCTCTGCGCCCACAAGATCGCCCCAGCCATCGCCGTCGGCGCCCCGATCATCCTCAAGCCCGCCCCGGCGACCCCGCTCTCCGGCCTCCTCCTCGGCGAGCTGCTGGCCGAGACCGATCTGCCGGCCGGCGCCTGGTCCGTACTGCCCGTGCCGAACGACCGGATGCCCGCCCTCGTCCAGGACGAACGGCTGCCGGTGATCTCCTTCACCGGCTCGGACAAGGTCGGCTTCGCGATCATGGACTCGGTCCCGCGCAAACACTGCACGCTCGAACTCGGCGGCAACGGCGCGGCCGTCGTCCTCGCCGACTACGCGAGCGAGAAGGACCTGGACTGGGCGGCGACCCGGATCGCCACGTTCTCGAACTACCAGGGCGGCCAGTCCTGTATCTCCGTCCAGCGCGTGATCGCGGACGCCTCGGTGTACGAACGTCTCGTCCCCAAGGTCATCGCCGCGGTCGAGGCCCAGGTCACCGGCGACCCCGGCGACGACGCCACCGATGTCGGGCCGCTCGTCAGCGAGGACGCGGCCAAGCGCGTCGAGTCGTGGGTCGACGAGGCGGTACGGGCCGGCGCCCAGCTGCTCACGGGCGGTAAGCGGGACGGTGCCGGCTATGCCCCGACCGTCCTCGCCGAGGTCCCCGAGGACGTCACGATCTCCCGCGAGGAGGTCTTCGGGCCCGTTCTCACCCTGCGCCGGGTCGAGAGCGAGACCGAGGCGTTCGAGAGGGTCAACGACTCGAAGTACGGCCTCCAGGCCGGGGTGTTCACCCATGACGTGCAGGCGGCCTTCCGCGCCCACCGCGCGCTGGAGGTCGGCGGCGTGATCATCGGCGACGTCCCCTCGTACCGCGCCGACCAGATGCCGTACGGCGGTGCCAAGCAGTCCGGCGTCGGCCGTGAGGGCGTCCGGTTCGCGATGGACGACTACACGTACGAGCGCGTCATGGTGCTCACGGGCCTCGCCCTCTAGGTCCTGTCGACCGGACAGGACCTAGCGGCTCCGGGTGTTCCGCGGCCCGCGCCACGACTGGTGCGGGTCGCGGGAATCGGGTAGATACGGACGAGTAGTACCAGGCCGGTTGAACCGTCACTGGACCCGACTCCGCGGCGAGGTGAGTTCCTCATGTCCGCCCCATCCGCACCCTCAGCAGCATCCGCACCGCAGGAACCCCAGGGCAAGCCCAAGGTCTCCGAGCGGGAAGCGCGCCAGGTCGCCGAAGCGGCCCGGGAGCAGGGCTGGCGCAAGCCGAGCTTCGCCAAGGAGATGTTCCTCGGCCGCTTCCGTCTCGATCTCATCCATCCGCACCCGATGCCGGCGTCCGAGGACGTCAAGCGCGGCGAGCAGTTCCTGACCAAGCTCCGCGAGTTCTGCGAGACGAGGATCGACGGCGCGCGGATCGAGCGCGAGGCCCGGATCCCCGACGAGGTGATCAACGGCCTCAAGGAGCTGGGCGCGCTCGGTATGAAGATCGAGACCAAGTACGGTGGGCTCGGCCTCACCCAGGTGTACTACAACAAGGCCCTGGCCCTGGTCGGCTCCGCCAGTCCGGCGATCGGCGCGCTGCTCTCCGCCCATCAGTCGATCGGCGTACCGCAGCCGCTGAAGCTTTTCGGCACCCAGGAGCAGAAGGACACGTTCCTGCCGCGCCTGGCCCGCACCGACATCTCGGCCTTTCTCCTCACCGAGCCGGACGTGGGCTCCGACCCCGCCCGCCTCGCCACCACCGCCGTGCCCGACGGCGACTCGTACGTCCTCGACGGTGTGAAGCTGTGGACGACCAATGGAGTCGTCGCCGATCTGCTCGTCGTGATGGCGCGCGTACCGAAGACGGCGGGCGGGAAGGGCGGCATCACGGCGTTCGTCGTCGAGGCGGGCTCCCCGGGCATCACGGTCGAGAACCGCAACGCCTTCATGGGCCTGCGCGGTCTGGAGAACGGGGTCACCCGCTTCCACCAGGTCCGGGTGCCGGCCGCGAACCGCATCGGCCCCGAGGGCGCGGGCCTCAAGATCGCCCTCACCACCCTCAACACCGGCCGGCTCTCGCTGCCCGCGATGTGCGTGGGCGCCGGCAAGTGGTGTCTGAAGATCGCCCGCGAATGGTCGGCCGCCCGTGAGCAGTGGGGCAGGCCGGTCGGCCGTCACGAGGCCGTGGGCGCGAAGATCTCGTTCATCGCCGCCACCACGTTCGCGCTGGAGGCGGTCGTGGACCTGGCCTCCCAGATGGCGGACGAGGACCGCAACGACATCAGGATCGAAGCGGCCCTGGCCAAGCTGTACGGCTCCGAGATGAGCTGTCTGATGGCCGACGAGCTGGTCCAGATCCGGGGCGGCCGCGGCTTCGAGACCGCGGACTCGCTGGCCGCGCGCGGCGAACGTGCCGTACCCGCCGAACAGATGCTCCGCGATCTGCGCATCAACCGGATCTTCGAGGGCTCCACGGAGATCATGCATCTGCTGATCGCGCGCGAGGCGGTCGACGCCCATCTGTCCGTCGCGGGCGACATCATCGATCCGGAGAAGTCGCTCTCGGACAAGGCGCGGGCCGGTGCGCAGGCGGGCCGGTTCTACGCCCGCTGGCTGCCGCAGCTGGTCACGGGACCTGGGCGGCTGCCCGGCTCGTACGCGGAGTTCCACCCGGCGGGACACCGGGACCTGGCGACGCATCTGCGCTATGTCGAGCGCAACGCCCGCAAGCTCGCCCGCTCCACCTTCTACGCCATGTCGCGCTGGCAGGGCCGGATGGAGACCAAGCAGGGCTTCCTCGGCCGGATCGTGGACATTGGCGCCGAACTGTTCGCGATGAGCGCGGCCTGTGTACGGGCCGAGCTGATGCGGACGAGCGGCGACCACGGCCGTGAGGCGTACCAGCTGGCGGACGTCTTCTGCCGGCAGGCCCGTATCCGGGTCGAGGAGCTGTTCACCCGGCTCTGGTCCAATACGGACGACCTGGACCGCAAGGTCGTGAACGGTGTCCTGGCCGGTACGTACACCTGGCTGGAGGCCGGGATCATCGACCCGAGCGGCGAGGGCCCCTGGATCGCGGACGCGACTCCGGGACCGTCCCAGCGCGAGAACGTGCACCGTCCGATCCACTGAAACGTGGCACATTTTCCTCTCCATTTTGCCCGCTTTGTGGGTAAAATGTAGAGGAATGGTAGAGATGCCCACCGAGGCTCCCGTCCGACCCGTCCGAGCCGGGCGGGGCCCTCGTAGACCTCTGTGAGGGGGTTGTCATGGCCGGCGACGCCGACTTCTACGCACATGGGCGGCCGGAGAACCCACGGCTCCCCGAGGACCGGCCGCGCGGAGGCGGGCCGAAGGGGCCGCCCCCGGTCCACAGCACGGCCTGGAAGGTCATGGCCATCGTCATCGCGATCATCGTGATCGTCCTGGCGGGAATCCTGCTGTTCCCGTGAGGGCCGCTCGGCCCACCCATCGACCCCGCCCCATGACCGGAGTCAACCGACCGGTCATGGGACGGTCATGTGTGACGGGCCGCGATCAGTTGAACGGGTCGAGCGTGATGGAGGCCTGCTGCGGGTCACCGTCGTGCACCAGCGACTCGTAGTTGCCGACATCGTCGAAGGCGAAGGCGTACGCCTTGCCGTCGGCCATCTGTTCGTGGATCTTCTTGGCGTAGTGGTTGGTCACCGCGTCCTGGTAGAAGTTGGCCGGGCTCGTGTCCGGCTGGTTGGGGTTGACCAGGAGCGTGGAGCGGTTGAACCCCGCGCAGAGCGTGCGCGAGATCGGCCCGCGGACGAGGTCGTTCGGGGCGTCCAGCAGCTTGTAGCAGCCGAAGATCGAGTCGGAGTCGGGCTTCTGGAAGGACGTGACGACCGCTCCCGCGCTGTTGGTGAAGTTCATGGTGTTGCCCGAGACCCGGCCGAAGTACTTGGTGTTCGGCTGGTCCGCGAACGGTGTCACCGTCAGCGTGGATGTGGTGTACCTGCTCCACACCCGGTTGATGTAGTCGTCCATCACGGAGGCGGGCAGATTGCCGGCCCCGATGCCGTGACCGGGCGAGAGAGCGCGCAGGATCGTGCCGTCGGACCGGGTCTGGATCAGGTTGGCCCAGCCGCCCTGCTGGCTCCTGAGGGAGTCGAAGAAACCCTTGTAGCCGCCCGCCTTGAGATGGCCGGTGGTCTTGGTGGTGCCGTTGGAGGCCCGCACGCCGACGGCGTAGGGCGCCGAGAACATATCTACCTGTGTGCTGTTGATCCACAGCCCGGCGTCATTGAGTGTGTACTCGGTCCAGTTGAACAGGATGTTCCGGTTCGGGTCGGACGGGTTCTGCACGGCGGGCTGCACCAGCCCGCCGGTCGTCAGCCGGAAGTCGAGCTTCTGACCGTACGAGAAGTAGACCCGGCCGGAGAACTTCGGCATCCGGATCGTCGTGGACTGCCCGTTGGCGGGTCCGGCGATCGACGCGTCGGGCGCCGGGGTGGGGGGATTGCCGCCGGCGGGCCAGGCGTGGAACGTACCGTTCGCATCGGCCCAGCCCTGCTGGCCCGTCGTGAGCAGGGTGCCGAGATTGTAGATGTAGACCGGGTCCGTGCGGCCGGAGTTGTTCGTGATGGTGAGCGGAATGGTCGTGGGAACCGCGGCCTCGGCGGCCTCGGCGGGAGCCCCGGGGCCGGCGGCGGTGAACCCCGTTGCCAAGATCACCGCGGCGGCCAGCGCCGCGAGCAACTTTCTGGTGCCAAGCACGCTCTACCTCCTGCTGTGTGGGGTTGAGGAGCGGGTTGAGAGCGCTCTCAGAATCGGGCCGCGGGTGAGGCGTGTCAATGCGCCCGACCCAACTCGCCCCAGCGGCCGGTGCGTTCCCGGAACCGGCCGGAGGTCCGGGAAAACGACTGGCGACGACCGGAGTTGACGACGTAACGTGCCGCCGCGTGATGAACGCCGACGATGTACTGTCCGTGCTGGCCCTGCTGCGGAAGGCCGGTGCCGACGTCTGGATCGCCGGAGGCTGGGGCATCGACGCCCTGCTCGGCACCCAGACCCGCCCCCACCGTGATCTGGACCTCCTGCACCGCGCCGAACAGGAACCCCGTGTCATCGAGGCGCTCTCCGCGGCGGGCTTCGCCGAGACCCTGGACTGGCGCCCGGCGCGCTTCGTCCTCGCCCGCCCGACGGGCGAGGAGATCGATCTCCACCCCCTCTCCTTCGCTCCGGACGGCTCCGCGCTCCAGTCCTCACTGGACCCGGAGGAGCCCTATGTGTACCCGGCGGAGTGCTTCACCACGGGCACCATCGGGGATACGACGGTCCGGTGCATCTCGGCCGGCCAACAGGTCCTCTTCCACCAGGGATACGAGCCGACCGACCGGGACCGCCACGACATGGCCAGGCTCCGCGAGAAGTTCGGCATCACGACCCATTTCTGAGCGCCCGAGGGGCCTTGTGCCGGTGCTTCCCGTACGCGACCGACGGTCGGGCGGCCCCACCGGCTGGCCGATTTCGCGGTGCGACCGAAGGATGACGGCCGCTCGTGTGGAACAGCCCCCCATGCCCCACAATCGGGGAGGCGCGCCGTCGACGCGGCGCGATCGACTCACAACGGGGGCAAGGATGTTCGGGGCCGGGAAGCGGTGGGCGCGGGGTCTTGGGGCGGTGGCCTCAGGGCTCGTACTGGTCGGGGTGGCCGCGTGCGGTGGTGACGGCCAGAGCACCGACGACGGCAAGGGCGGGAAGGCGAGCGGCGAGGCGAGCGGGAATCCGGCAGGCAGGCCCTCCGCCTCCACCTCCGCCACCGGGCCCGCGCCGCTCACCGTGGACCGGCTCACCGCCGCGTCCCTGACCGACGGCGAGCGCGTCGGCCCGTACACCGCCTCCGAGTACGCCCTCGGTGCGCCTCTCGGCGACGACTACACCGCCGAGCCAACCGTCTGCCAGCCGCTCGTCAGCCTCGCCAAGGGCGCCACCGCCTTCGACCCCGTCGCGGAGGTCCAGCGCAAGGCCGACATCCCCGACGAGATGCTCGGCCTCACCGTCTCCGTACAGCTGCGTTCGTACACCGCGGCGGACGCGACCGGTGTGATGAAGGCCCTTGCCACGGCCGGGCGGGAGTGCGCGGGCGGCCTCACCGAGAACCGGGCGCTGGCGCGGGCGACCTATCTGAAGGTGGAGCCCGCCACCGCCCCGGACGTGGGGGACGAGGCGAGGGCGTACCGCTTCACCCTCCTCGACGTGAAGGGCACGCTGAAGCTGTACGAGTATCTGACCGTCGTACGGTCAGGCTCCACCACGCTCTCCTTCCGCGCCGAGATCACCGGCACGAAGGATGTCGGGGGAGTGCCCGACGAGATCATCCGGGCCCAGTGGCAGAAGTTCCGCTCGGTGGCCGGGGAAGCCGTGAAGAAGCCGTGAACCGGTCGGCAGGACCGGCGCACGGGAACACCTACGGGGGCGCGCTGTCCTCCCGGCGCGGGGATGAGGCAAGAATGGGGGCATGAGCGACTGCCCAGCCCCTCTCGCCGATCCGCACACCACCTTCGATCCGATCGAAGGCCGCCGGGACATCGTCGTCCTCGGCTCCACCGGATCCATTGGCACCCAGGCCATCGACCTGGTCCTGCGCCACCCCGACCGCTTCCGTGTCACCGCGCTCTCCGCCGCCGGCGGTCGTGTGGAGCTGCTCGCCGAGCAGGCGTGGCAACTGCGGGTCCGTACCGTCGCGGTCGCGCGCGAGGAGGCCGTGCCCGCGCTCCGGGAGGCGCTCGCCGGGCGGTACGGGACGGGTGAACCCCTCCCCGAGATCCTCGCGGGGCCCGACGCCGCCGCGGAGCTGGCGGCGTCGGACTGTCACACCGTGCTCAACGGCATCACCGGCTCCATCGGACTCGCGCCCACCCTCGCCGCCCTCACGGCGGGCCGTACGCTCGCGCTCGCCAACAAGGAATCGCTGATCGTCGGCGGACCGCTGGTGAAGGCCCTCGCCGGACCCGGTCAGATCATCCCCGTCGACTCCGAGCACGCCGCGCTCTTCCAGGCGCTGGCCGCCGGCACCCGCGCCGAGGTGCGCAAGCTCGTGGTGACGGCCTCCGGCGGGCCCTTCCGGGGCCGTACGAGGGCCGAACTGGCGCATGTCACCCCCAAGGACGCCCTCGCGCACCCCACCTGGGCCATGGGGCCGGTGATCACGGTCAACTCCGCGACCCTCGTCAACAAGGGCCTGGAAGTGATCGAGGCGCATCTGCTGTACGACATTCCCTTCGAACGCATCGAGGTCGTCGTACACCCCCAGTCGTATGTCCACTCGATGGTGGAGTTCAACGACGGTTCGACCCTGGCCCAGGCGACCCCGCCCGATATGCGCGGGCCGATCGCCCTGGGTCTCGGCTGGCCGCGGCGGGTGCCGGACGCCGCGCCCGCCTTCGACTGGACCACGGCCTCGACCTGGCAGTTCTTCCCGCTCGACACCGAGGCGTTCCCTTCCGTGGGACTCGCCCGGCACGTCGGTGCCCTGGGTGGCACGGCCCCCGCGGTGTTCAATGCCGCGAACGAGGAGTGCGTGGACGCGTTTTTGGCGGGACGGCTGCCGTTCAACGGCATCATGGATACGGTCACGGAGGTCGTCGCGGAGCATGGCACCCCCCGTACGGGAACCTCGCTCACCGTGGCGGACGTCCTCGAAGCGGAGACCTGGGCCCGCGCCCGGGCCCGTGAAACGGCAGCGAAATTCAGTGCAGAACAGCCAGCGGAGGCTCGCGCATGACGATCCTGTTGACGGTCCTCGGCATTCTCGTCTTTGTCGTGGGGCTGCTCTTCTCCATCGCCTGGCACGAACTGGGGCATCTGTCCACGGCCAAACTCTTCGGCATCCGCGTGCCCCAGTACATGGTCGGCTTCGGGCCGACCATCTGGTCGCGCACGAGGGGCGAAACGGAGTACGGGATCAAGGCGATCCCGATGGGCGGCTACATCCGGATGATCGGAATGTTCCCGCCGGGCCCCGACGGCAAGATCGAGGCACGCTCCACCTCGCCGTGGCGCGGGATGATAGAGGACGCGCGCTCCGCCGCCTTCGAGGAGCTGGGGCCGGGCGACGAGAAGCGCCTCTTCTACACGCGCAAGCCGTGGAAGCGCGTGATCGTGATGTTCGCGGGCCCGTTCATGAACCTCGTCCTCGCCGCCGTGATCTTCATCGGTGTGGCGATGAGCTTCGGCTTCCAGACCCAGACCACCCAGGTCGCCGGCGTCCAGCAGTGTGTGATCTCGCAGAGCGAGAAGCGTGACACCTGCGAGAAGAAGGACCCCGTCTCGCCCGCGCGCGCGGCCGGTCTCCAGAAGGGCGACAAGATCGTCGCCTTCAACGGGCAGCGCGTCGAGGACTGGGCGACCCTCTCCGGCCTCATCCGCAAGACGATCGGCCCCGCCACCATCACCGTCGACCGCGACGGCACCGAGCAGGTCCTGCACGCCACGCTCCGCAAGAACATGGTGGCCGAGAAGGACTCCAACGGAGAGGTCGTCCCGGACAAGTACGTACCGGCCGGCTACCTCGGCTTCGCCGCCTCCACCGAGATCGTCCCGCTCTCCTTCCCCCAGTCCGTGGACCGGATGGGCACCATGATCGGCGACGGTGTCGAGTCGATCCTGGCCCTGCCCTCCAAGATCCCCGACCTCTGGAGCGCGGCCTTCGGCGACGGCCCCCGCAAGGACGACTCCCCGGTCGGTGTGATCGGCGCGGCGCGCATCGGCGGCGAGGTGATGACGCTGGACATCCCGGCGCAGAACCAGATCGCGATGATGCTGTTCCTGCTCGCGGGCTTCAATCTCTCGCTCTTCCTCTTCAACATGCTGCCTCTGCTGCCCCTCGACGGCGGGCATATCGCGGGCGCGCTCTGGGAATCGCTGCGGCGCAGGCTCGCACGGCTGTTCAAGCGGCCCGACCCGGGCCCGTTCGATGTGGCGAAGCTGATGCCCGTCGCCTATGTCGTGGCGGGGATCTTCATCTGCTTCACCCTGCTCGTCCTGGTCGCCGATGTCTTCAACCCCGTCAAGATCAGCTGATTGAAACCGTTTCGCGGCGGCCGGGCACCATTCGTGTCCGGCCGCTTACCTTTGGGTGCAGTTTTCGCGAGGATGTGCTCGGGCCGCACGCGGTGGCGTAATCTCGGGGGCTGGAGCCCGCCGATCTCGGGACCTCGATCCACACCTTGGGGTTGCACAGCAGATGACTGCAATTTCTCTCGGAATGCCGTCCGTTCCGACGAAGCTCGCCGACCGACGGGTCAGCCGTCAGATCCAGGTGGGGTCGGTGGCGGTCGGCGGGGACGCGCCGGTCTCGGTGCAGTCGATGACGACGACGCGTACGTCGGACATCGGCGCCACGTTGCAGCAGATCGCGGAGTTGACGGCGTCCGGCTGCCAGATCGTACGGGTGGCGTGCCCGACCCAGGACGACGCGGACGCGCTGGCGACGATCGCGCGGAAGTCGCAGATCCCGGTGATCGCGGACATCCATTTCCAGCCGAAGTATGTGTTCGCGGCGATCGACGCGGGCTGCGCGGCGGTGCGGGTGAATCCGGGGAACATCAAGCAGTTCGACGACAAGGTCAAGGAGATCGCGAAGGCGGCCGGTGAGACCGGCACGCCGATCCGGATCGGCGTGAACGCCGGTTCGCTGGACGCGCGTCTGCTGGCGAAGTACGGCAAGGCCACCCCGGAGGCGCTTGTCGAGTCGGCGCTGTGGGAGGCGTCGCTGTTCGAGGAGCACGGCTTCCGGGACATCAAGATCTCCGTGAAGCACAACGACCCGGTGATCATGGTCAACGCGTACCGCCAGCTGGCGGCGCAGTGCGACTATCCGCTGCACCTCGGCGTCACCGAGGCGGGACCCGCGTTCCAGGGCACCATCAAGTCCGCGGTGGCCTTCGGCGCCCTCCTCAGCGAAGGCATCGGCGACACGATCCGCGTCTCGCTCTCCGCCCCGCCCGCGGAGGAGGTCAAGGTCGGCATCCAGATCCTGGAGTCGCTGAACCTGCGTCAGCGCCGGCTGGAGATCGTCTCCTGCCCCTCCTGCGGCCGGGCCCAGGTCGATGTCTACAAGCTGGCCGACGAGGTGACGGCCGGTCTGGAGGGCATGGAGGTCCCGCTGCGCGTGGCCGTCATGGGCTGTGTCGTGAACGGTCCTGGCGAGGCCCGTGAGGCCGACCTCGGCGTCGCGTCCGGCAATGGCAAGGGCCAGATCTTCGTGAAGGGCGAGGTCATCAAGACCGTCCCGGAATCGAAGATCGTGGAGACCTTGATCGACGAGGCCATGAAGATCGCGGAGCAGATGGAGAAGGACGGCGTCGCCTCGGGCGAGCCCGAGGTCTCCGTCAGCTGACCGGGACACCCAAAGACCTGTCCGGCCATGGACATATGTTCGCGACGGATCCCGCAGCCACCGCCCCCGGGCATCGGTTGCGGGCTCTTTCGCGTCTTTGACCTGCGGCGATACCGGACCCCGCTCCGATGAGCGGCATACCGGGAAGGGTCCGGGTACAGTGCGGGGATCGGCATACGTATGGTGAGGCCCCCTCGTGTTGACGCAGACCACCACCCGGGTCCTCGAACCCAGCGAACTCGACGCCGCGCTCGCCATCCTGGAGAGTGAGCCCGTCGAAAACGCCTTCGTGACGTCCCGCGTGCAGGTCGCGGGGCTCGATCCCTGGCGTCTCGGTGGCGAGATGTGGGGATGGTACGCGGACGGGCGGCTGCGCTCCCTCTGCTACTCCGGTGCCAATCTCGTCCCCATCTGCGCCACCCCCGAGGCCGTGCGCGCCTTCGCCGACCGGGCGCGCAGAGCCGGCCGCCGCTGCTCCTCGATCGTCGGCCCCGCCGGGCCCACCGCCCAGCTGTGGCGGCTGCTCGAACCGAACTGGGGACCGGCCCGCGAGATCCGCGCCCACCAGCCGCTGATGGTCACCGAGCGGATTCCCACCGCGATCGCGCCCGACCCGCTCGTACGCCGAATCCGCAAGACCGAACTCGAAGTGATCATGCCCGCCTGCGTGGCGATGTTCACCGAGGAGGTCGGTGTCTCGCCGCTCGCCGGGGACGGCGGACTGCTCTACCAGGCGCGTGTCGCCGAACTCGTCGGAGCGGGACGCTCGTTCGCCCGAATCGACGACGGCAGGGTCATCTTCAAGGCCGAGATCGGTGCCGCCACCACTCGGGCCTGCCAGATCCAGGGGGTCTGGGTCGACCCCGAATTCCGCGGTCGCGGGCTGTCCGAGGCGGGCATGGCGGCGGTCGTGCGGTACGCGCTGGCCGATGTCGCGCCCGTCGTGAGCCTGTACGTGAACGACTACAACACCCCTGCCAGAGCCGCGTACCGCCGGGTGGGTTTCCGTGAAGTGGGTGCCTTCATGAGCGTGCTGTTCTGAAAGTAGGGTTCGGCCCATGCTGAGCATTCCCGGGCGGGGCCCCCGCACCCCCGACGTCCAGGTTGGGCCGGTCGATCTCGCCGCACGCGTCGACGAGGCGCTCGCCGTACAGGCCCTCGCCTTCGGGCTCAGTGCCGACGAGATCGAGGTACGCCGCCATATCGTGCTCCGGCATCTGCTGCTGCGCGGCTCCCGAGCCCTCGGCGCGACCACCGCGGCCGGCCGGCTCGTCGGCTTCGTATACGGACTGCCGAACGACCGCGGTCACTGGTGGTCCACCGTCGTCGAGCCGTATCTGCGCGCCACCGGCTCCGAGGACTGGCTCACCGACTCCTTCGTGATCACCGAACTGCATGTCCACCCGGAGTTCCAGGCCCGCGGCATCGGCCGCGCGCTGATCACCACGATCACCGACGGTGCCGGTGAACCCAAGTCGATCCTGTCCGCGATCGACATCGAGAGCCCGGCCCGCCGTCTCTACCGCGCGCTCGGCTACACCGACCTGGCGCGCCAGGTCCACTTCCCCAGCGCCCCCAAGCCGTACGCCGTGATGGGCGCCCCGCTCCCGCTGCGCCGGTCGGACGGCGCGGAGAACTGATTTCCGCCCGCGGGCGTGCCCCGGCTAACCTCCTGGCATCAGCCGAGAGAACGCAGGAGTGCTCCCCATGTCCCAGGTCCAGCGCATGTCCCGTTTGATGGTCAAGACATTGCGCGACGACCCGGCGGACGCCGAGACGCTCAGCCACAAGCTGCTCGTCCGCGCGGGGTATGTCCGCCGTACGTCCGCCGGCATCTGGAGCTGGCTGCCGCTGGGCAAGAAGGTCCTCGACAACATCTCGCGCGTCGTCCGCGAGGAGATGGACGCGATCGGCGCGCAGGAGGTGCTGCTGCCCGCGTTGCTGCCCAGGGAGCCGTACGAGGCGAGCGGCCGGTGGGAGGAGTACGGCGATCTGCTGTTCCGCCTCAAGGACCGCAAGGGCGCCGACTATCTGCTCGGCCCCACGCACGAGGAGATCTTCACCCAGGTCGTCAAGGACCAGTGCACGTCCTACAAGGACCTGCCGGTGATGCTCTACCAGATCCAGACGAAGTACCGCGACGAGGCGAGGCCGCGCTCCGGTGTACTGCGCGGGCGCGAGTTCCAGATGAAGGACTCCTACTCCTTCGACACCACCGACGAAGGCCTGGCCGAGTCGTACGCGCTGCACCGCGCCGCCTACCAGAAGATCTTCGCGCGCATCGGTCTCGACTTCCGAATCGTCTCCGCGGTCTCCGGCGCGATGGGCGGCTCCGCCTCCGAGGAGTTCCTGGCGCCCGCCGCGGCCGGTGAGGACACCTTCGTGGACTGCCCGGCGTGCGACTACGCGGCCAACACGGAGGCCGTCACATTCGCCGCGTCCGTGCCCCCGGCGGCCGAGCCCGGCCCGATCGAGGAGCTGGACACCCCCGACACCCCGACCATCGAATCGCTCGCCGCGTACCTCGGGGTGCCTGCCTCGGCGACCCTGAAGAACCTCCTCGTCAAGGTGGACGGCGAGATCACCGCGGTCGGCGTCCCCGGCGACCGCGAGGTGGACCTCGGCAAGCTGGGCGAGCACCTCGCCCCCGCCGTGGTGGAGCTGGTGACGGCCGAGGACTTCGAGGACCGCCCCGAGCTGGTACGGGGCTATGTCGGCCCGCAAGGCCTCAAGATCCGCTACATCGCCGACCCGCGCGTCGCGGCCGGCACCGCCTGGATCACCGGAGCCAACAAGCCCGACACCCATGCGCGCGATGTGGTCTGCGGCCGGGACTTCGAGGTCGACGACTATCTGGACGTCGTCGTGGTCGAGGAGGGCGACCCCTGCCCGGTCTGCGGCACTGGCCTCAAGCTCGACCGCGCGATCGAGATCGGCCATATCTTCCAGCTCGGCCGCAAGTACGCCGACACCTTCCAGCTCGATGTCCTCGGTCAGCAGGGCAAGCCGGTCCGCGTGACCATGGGCTCGTACGGCATCGGTGTCTCGCGCGCGGTGGCGGCCCTGGCCGAGCAGAGCGCCGACGAGCAGGGGCTGTGCTGGCCCCGGGAGATCGCCCCGGCCGACGTCCATGTCGTCGCGGCGGGCAAGGCGCTCCAGACGGAACTGGCGCTGGATGTCTCAGATCAGCTGTCGGCGGCCGGTCTGCGGGTGCTGGTGGACGAGCGTCCCGGGGTCTCGCCGGGCGTGAAGTTCACCGACGCCGAACTGATCGGTGTCCCCAAGATCCTGGTGGCGGGCCGCCGCGCGGCCGAAGGCGTCCTGGAGCTGAAGGACCGCCGTACGGGCGAGCGCGAGGAGCTGACCGTCGCGGAGGCGATCGCCCGCCTCACCGCCTGACCCGGGACCCCTCGCGGGACGGGCTCGCGCCGAGCCCGTCCCGTCCGGCCTGATCCAGACGAATGGCCCTAGATGTGCGGATCAATACACCTAGAGCCAGCCCGCGAACTCCAGCAGCATCTCCCCGCTCTGCCGACGTCCCGCCCGAAGCGTGCGCACGCCCGACTCCACCGCCCGGAACAGCGTCCACCCACGGACCCGTTCCCGGTCCAGATCCAGCGAATCGGCCAGTCTGTTGACGCGCCGACGGGCCGAGGACGGTCCCGACGAGGCCGCCACCAGGTCCTCGACCCGGTCGCGCACCAGCCGGGCCAGATCGTAGGCGCGCTCACCGACCAGCGGTTCCGGCCCGACCGCGAGCCAGGGCGCGCGGTCGCCTGCGAGCACCTTGCCCTGACCGAAGGCGCCGTGCAGGAGCTGTACCTCCGCGGCGGAGGCGCAGAGTTCGTCCCGAGCCGCCAGCGCGGCCGACACCAGCGGCGCGAGCGAGTCGTCGGCGTTCGTCCGCAGCGCCGCCGCCTCTCGCGCGGTCCGCTCGGCCACCGTCTCGAAGCCATGGCCCCCGGGCGGGTCGACCCACAGCCGACGCACCGTACCCGCCGCTTCGAGCAGCGACTTCGCCTCCGGCAGGGAGCGCAGCGACACCTCGGGATGCAGCCGCTCCAGCAGCAGGGCGCGACCCGCGGTATCCGGGGCGTCCGCGTCGTCCTCGTTCCCTGCGTCGAGCGGTTCCACCGCTCCCCAGCCCTTCCAGTGCGCCAGCGCCGCCCGCTCCAGCGAGGGAGCCGCGAACGGCGGGACGATCTTGAGCGTCGCGGGGGAGCCGTCGGACCGCCGTACGAGCAGCACCAGGCCGCTCCGGCCGCCGGGCGCGATCACCCGCTCGACCTCAAGACCCCGCCGGGCGACCGCCTCACCCGCGATGGCGGGCAGCCGGCCGAGCCATTCGGCCGCGGCGGTCTCCCCGTACCTCTCGCCGAGCGTGCGCACCAGACGCTGCGGCGGTTCGAAACCCATACGTGCGTTGTTCCCTTTCCGAGCTCACGGGCTCACGCGCGCTCGGCGAGCCCAGGAAAGGCTACGCCGGTCCCGCGCCAGCGCACCGCGCGCACGGCGGCCTCGCGCAGCGCGCCCGCCGCCTCCCGCCGCAGGGGGCCCTCCGAGGCCCGTACGAGATCCGAGTAGACGCCCGCGACCCGGTCCTCCAGTTCGGCGGCCAGCCGTACGGCCGCGGCGGAGTCCGGTACGGGGAAGGGCAGGTCGTACGCGGGGGCAGCGGCGGCGGGTGTGCCGCCCAGGTCCCGTACGGTCCGCGCCAGTGCGTCACGCCGGGCGCGGTGCGCCGCGTGCGCGCCGGTGGCCTCGCTCCGGCGTGCGCTCCCGACGCGACCGCCGACGACCCCGTACCCGTACACCGCCGCGTGCTCGGCGGCGAGCGCGGCCTGCGCGGCGTCCAGCGCGCCGTTGCCCGGCGCGGCCTCCGAGTCGGCGGTCCGCGCGGTCCGCACCGTCCACGCCGTGCTCATGAGCGGGATCCTTCCATCAGCAGATAGGCGTGGGCGGCGCTCGCCGCCGCGAGAGAGGCCAGCAGCCGGGCCAGCTCCGGGGGCGCCTCCATGAGCGCCGTGGTGTGCGCGTCGCTGGTACGGCGCTCGGTCCCGGCCAGTGCCCTGAGGGCCTCGGCCGGTGCCGCCGGGATCGCGGTCGAGCCAGGCGCCGGGCCGGCGGCCGTGACGGAAACGGACGGAGTGGGGGAGGGCCGCGCGGACGGGCTCGCGGACCCGGAAGGCTCCGGGGCCAGCGCCGCCAGCTGCTGTGCCACCGCGGCCCGCAGCGGAGCCAGCAGCTCACGCCGACCGGGGTGGCGCTTCAGCACGGCGTCGTACTGGCCCAGCAACTTCCGGTTGGCGCCGGCCGCGCGGGCCCGCAGCGCGCGCTCCAGCTCGGCCGCCCGCGCGATTCCCGCCGGGCTGTCCGCGGCCGGGGAGTCCGGGGAACAGCCGGTCACCAGACCGGCCGTCGCGGCGCCCGCGGCCATCAGCGCATGCCTCCGTGTCGTCCCCGTGCGCCCCACGCGTCTCTCCTCGGGCTTCGCGATGATCACCGCAGGCGAGCGTACCCGCGGGTCACTCCCAGGTGGACGGCAACACCCCTGGGGACCGGATACCCTTTGTTCTGACACGCGACGATCCCACAACAGCACACGCGGCCGAGGAGTCACCCGGATGAGCACCACCCAGAGCGAAAGGCTGCGCGGACTGCTGGAACCACTCGTCAGCGCGAAGGACCTGGATCTGGAAGAGATCGAGGTGTCCCGGGCGGGCAGGCGTCGTGTGCTGAGGGTCGTGGTCGATTCCGACGAGGGCGTGGACCTCGACGAGTGTGCCGAGCTGAGCCGCTCCATCTCCGACAAGCTCGACGAGACGGACGCGATGGGCGAGGACGAGTACCAGCTCGAAGTGACCTCCCCCGGCGCGGAGCGCCCGCTGACAGAACACCGCCACTACGTGCGCGCCGTGGGCCGGCTGGCCAGGTTCCAGCTGCACGACGACGGCGAACTGGTGGCCCGCATCCTCACCGTCGACGACGAGGGGCTCGACCTCGAAGTGCCGGGTGTGAAGGGGCGCAAGCCCACCGCCCGCCGGATCGAGTTCCCGGGGATCGACAAGGCGCGCGTGGAGATCGAGTTCAGCCGCAAGGACAAGAAGGAAGAGGAGGCGTAGCCGTGGACATCGATGTGAAGCTCCTGAAGGGCTTGGCACAAGAGAAGGAGATTCCCTTCGACCTGCTGGTCGAGGCGATCGAATCGGCGCTCCTCATCGCCTATCACCGCACCGAGGGCAGCCACCGGCGCGCCCGGGTCGTACTGAGCCGGGACACCGGTCATGTCACGGTCTGGGCGAAGGAGGACCCGGCCGATCTGGAGGAGGGCCAGGAGCCCAAGGAGTTCGACGACACCCCGTCGGACTTCGGCCGGATCGCCGCGACCACCGCCCGCCAGGTCATCCAGCAGCGGCTGCGGGACGCCGAGAACGACGTGACCTTCGGCGAGTACGCCCGCCGGGAGGGCGATATCGTCGCCGGTCTGGTCCAGCAGGGCAAGGACCCGAAGAACGTCCTGGTCAAGCTGGACGACAAGCTTGAGGCCATCCTTCCGGTGCAGGAACAGGTGCCGGGCGAGGAGTACACCCACGGTCTTCGGCTGCGTACGTATGTGGTCAGGGTGGCCAGAGGGGTGCGCGGACCGTCGGTGACGCTGTCGCGTACCCACCCCAATCTGGTGAAGAAGCTCTTCGCGCTGGAGGTCCCGGAGATCGCGGACGGCTCCGTCGAGATCACCGCGATCGCCCGCGAGGCCGGCCACCGCACCAAGATCGCCGTACGGTCGACGCGTTCCGGTCTCAACGCCAAGGGCGCCTGCATCGGCCCGATGGGCGCGCGGGTGCGCAATGTCATGGCCGAACTGCTGGGCGAGAAGATCGACATCGTGGACTGGTCGGACGACCCGGCCGAGATGGTCGCGAACGCGCTGTCACCGGCCCGGGTCAGCAAGGTCGAGGTGGTCGATCTGGGCGCCCGCTCCGCGCGGGTGACCGTGCCCGACTACCAGCTGTCGCTGGCGATCGGCAAGGAAGGGCAGAACGCCCGGCTCGCCGCCCGGCTGACCGGCTGGCGCATCGATATCCGGCCGGACACGGAGCCCACGGACGACGACCGCGACCGCGGCGACGACCGGGACCGCGGTCGTGACGACCGGGGACCGCGGTAGCGACCACGGCTGAACGTCCGGTGGCTGATCGTCCGGTTCGAATGATCAAGGAATGACCGGCGGTGGGGGCCCCTCGCGGTACGCCGCGACGAGGCCGCGCCGGACACCGGCGTGATCTTTCCGGCGGCAGGCGTTCGAACCTTGCCCCAAAGGGGTGGGGTCGGCGCGGGGAGGTAGACTTGAACGTGTCTGGCCGGACGGTCGACCGTGCATGCCCTGAACGAACCTGTGTGGGCTGCCGGGAGCGAGCGGCCAAGAACGATCTGTTGCGCATCGTGGTGGCCGGAGAACAATGTGTTCCCGATCAACGCGGTACGCTGCCCGGCCGGGGTGCGTATCTGCACCCCGTCTTGATCTGTCTCGATCTGGCGGTCCGCCGCCGGGCGTTCCCCCGGGCCTTCCGGGTCCAGGGACCGCTCGACAGCGCGGACCTGCGCCGGGTTGTCGAGGCGATCACAGTGCAGGCAGCACTGTAGGAAGAAGTACGGCACGGAACCCCGTGCGGTTCAGGTACCTCGCGAGTTGGAAGTAGGTCGAGATTGCGATGAGCACTCGATGAGTACGCGATGAGTACGCCCATGAAGTAGCGACGGTCCGGCGGTAACCCGGACCTAAAAGGAGCGAAGTGGCTAAGGTCCGGGTATACGAACTCGCCAAGGAGTTCGGCGTGGAGAGCAAGGTCGTCATGGCCAAGCTCCAAGAACTCGGTGAATTCGTCCGTTCGGCGTCGTCGACGATCGAGGCGCCGGTCGTACGCAAACTGACCGACGCTTTGCAGGGTCCCGGCGGCAACGCCGGCAAGACCACCGCGAAGCCCGGGGCGCCCCGCAAGGCGACCCCCGCCAGGCCCGCCGCGCCCTCTCCGGCGCAGGCGGCACGTCCCGCTGCCCCCAAGCCCGGTGTCCCGGCCCCCAAGCCGGCCGTCGCCGAGGCCCCCAGGAGCACTCCTTCCCCCGCGCCGACGCCCGGCCCGCGTCCGGCCCCGCGCCCCGCGGCCGCCGCGCCGAAGCCGGCGCCCGCCGCACCGGCGGCCCCGGAGTTCACCGCGCCCCCGTCGGCCCCGGCCGCCGGTCCCCGGCCCGGTGCCACCCCCGGCCCGCGTCCGTCCAACCGCCCGACGGGCGGCCAGGGCGACCAGCGCCAGGGCGAGCGACAGAGCGATCAGCGTCAGGGTGACCAGCGCCAGGGCGGCCGCTCCGGCGGCGCGCGTCCCGGCCAGGCCCCGCGTCCCGGTGCCCGCCCCGCGGGCCCGCGTCCGGGCAACAACCCCTTCACCTCGGGTGGCTCCACCGGAATGGCGCGCCCGCAGGCGCCCCGTCCCGGCGGCGCCCCGCGTCCCGGCGGCCCCGGTGCCCCCGGTGGTGCTCCGCGCCCGCAGGGCTCCGGTCAGGGCGGTCCCCGTCCGCAGGCCGGTCCCGGTGGCGGGAGCGGACGTCCCACCCCCGGCGGTATGCCGCGTCCGCAGGCGCCCCGCGCCGCGGGTCCCGGCGGTGGCCCCGGTGGTAACCGTCCCAACCCGGGCATGATGCCGCAGCGTCCCGCTGCCGGTCCGCGTCCCGGTGGTGGCCCCGGCGGTGGCCGTGGTCCCGGTGGCGGCGGTCGTCCCGGCGGTGCCGGTGGCGGCGGCGGTCGTCCCGGTGGCGGCGGCGGCTTCGCCGGTCGTCCCGGTGGCGGCGGCGGTGGCGGTTTCGCCGGTCGCCCGGGTGGCGGCGGCGGAGGCGGCGCTCCGGGTCGTCCCGGTGGTGGCGGCGGCTTCGGCGGCGGTGGCGGCGGTGGCCGTCCCGGCTTCGGCGGACGTCCGGGTGGTCCCGGCGGCCGTGGTGGCACACAGGGCGCGTTCGGCCGTCCCGGCGGGCCCGCCCGTCGTGGCCGTAAGTCGAAGCGGCAGAGGCGCCAGGAGTACGAGGCCATGCAGGCCCCGTCGGTAGGCGGCGTGATGCTGCCGCGCGGCCAGGGCCAGACGGTCCGGCTGTCGCGCGGTGCGTCGCTCACCGACTTCGCGGAGAAGATCAACGCCAACCCGGCGTCGCTCGTCGCCGTGATGATGAACCTCGGCGAGATGGTCACCGCCACGCAGTCCGTCTCCGACGAGACGCTTCAGCTCCTCGCCGGCGAGATGAACTACGTCGTCGAGATCGTCAGCCCCGAGGAGGAGGACCGCGAGCTGCTGGAGTCCTTCGACATCGAGTTCGGCGAGGACGAGGGCGGCGAGGAAGCCCTCGTGTCCCGTCCGCCGGTCGTGACCGTCATGGGTCACGTCGACCACGGTAAGACCAGGCTGCTGGACGCGATCCGCAAGACGAACGTCGTCGCGGGCGAGGCCGGCGGTATCACGCAGCACATCGGCGCGTACCAGGTCGCCACGGACGTCAACGGTGAAGAGCGCAAGATCACCTTCATCGACACCCCGGGTCACGAGGCGTTCACCGCCATGCGTGCCCGTGGTGCCAAGTCCACCGACATCGCGATCCTGGTGGTCGCGGCCAACGACGGTGTGATGCCCCAGACGATCGAGGCGCTGAACCACGCCAAGGCGGCCGACGTGCCGATCGTGGTCGCGGTCAACAAGATCGACGTCGAGGGCGCCGACCCGACGAAGGTGCGCGGTCAGCTCACCGAGTTCGGTCTGGTGGCCGAGGAGTACGGCGGCGACACGATGTTCGTCGACATCTCCGCCAAGCAGGGCCTGCACATCGACAGCCTGCTGGAGGCCGTGGTCCTCACCGCGGACGCCTCGCTCGACCTGCGGGCCAACCCGGAACAGGACGCGCAGGGTATCGCCATCGAGGCCCACCTCGACCGCGGTCGCGGTGCCGTCGCCACCGTGCTCGTCCAGCGCGGCACGCTGCGCGTCGGTGACACGATGGTCGCGGGTGACGCGTACGGCCGAGTCCGGGCGATGCTCGACGACAACGGCAACAACGTCGAGGAAGCGGCGCCGTCGACGCCGGTCCTGGTCCTGGGTCTCACCAACGTCCCCGGCGCCGGCGACAACTTCCTCGTGGTCGACGAGGACCGCACCGCCCGGCAGATCGCCGAGAAGCGCGCCGCTCGTGAGCGGAACGCGGCCTTCGCCCGCAGGGGCGTCAGGTTCTCCCTGGAGAACCTGGACGAGGCCCTCAAGGCCGGTCTGGTGCAGGAACTCAACCTCATCATCAAGGGCGACGCGTCCGGTTCGGTCGAGGCCCTGGAGTCCTCGCTGCTCCAGCTCGATGTCGGCGACGAGGTCGACATCCGGGTCCTGCACCGCGGTGTGGGTGCGGTCACCGAGTCGGACATCGACCTGGCCATGGGCTCCGACGCCATCGTGATCGGCTTCAACGTGCGCGCCGCCGGGCGTGCCGCGCAGATGGCCGAGCGCGAGGGCGTGGACGTCCGCTACTACTCGGTCATCTACCAGGCGATCGAGGAGATCGAGTCCGCCCTCAAGGGCATGCTCAAGCCGGAGTACGAAGAGGTCGAGCTCGGTACGGCGGAGATCCGCGAGGTCTTCCGCTCGTCCAAGCTGGGCAACATCGCGGGTGTTCTCATCCGCTCCGGCGAGGTCAAGCGGAACACCAAGGCCCGGCTCGTCCGCGATGGCAAGGTCATCGCGGAGGATCTCAACATCCAGGGTCTGCGCCGCTTCAAGGACGACGTCACCGAGATCCGCGAAGGCTTCGAGGGCGGTATCAACCTCGGAAACTTCAACGACATCAAGATCGACGACGTCATCGCGACGTACGAGATGCGCGAGAAGCCGCGCGGCTGACGCACGGCAACCGGTCCGGGGCCGGTCGACGGGACGCATATTCCGTCGATCGGCCCCGGCCGTTCCGTGTACGGTTCTTGTGCCCCTGCCAAGCGCTGGCAGGGCATCTGAACCCGTACCGGCGGGGATCCGGAAACGCATGTATGTGGGGACGCTGTCCTTCGATCTGCTCCTCGGCGACGTACGGTCGTTGAAGGAGAAACGCTCCGTCGTCCGGCCCATCGTCGCCGAGCTCCAGCGGAAATTCGCGGTGAGCGTGGCGGAAACCGGCGGCCAGGACCTCCACCGCAGGGCCGAGATCGGTCTCGCGGTGGTGTCCGGGGACTGGGCGCACCTCACGGACGTGCTGGACCGGTGCGAGCGCATGGTCGCCGGCCACCCCGAGGTGGAGCTGCTGTCGGTACGACGGCGGCTGCACGGCGATGAAGACTGACCAGTACACCAGAAATCCCAGAAGGAAGAGTGACGGACCGGTGACCGACAACGCGCGGGCCCGCAAGCTGGCCGATCGCATCCAGGTCGTGGTCGCGGAGACCCTGGACCGCCGTATCAAGGACCCGCGACTGGGCTTCGTGACCATCACGGACGCCCGTGTCACCGGCGACCTGCGGGAGGCCACGGTCTTCTACACGGTCTACGGCGACGACGAGGAGCGCGCGGCCTCCGCGGCGGCCCTGGAGAGCGCCAAGGGCGTCCTCCGCTCCGAGGTGGGCCGTCAGACGGGTGTCCGCTTCACGCCGACGCTGGCGTTCGTGCCCGACGCCCTGCCGGACAACGCCCGCACCATCGAGGACCTCCTCGACAAGGCGCGCGCCAAGGACGCGGAGGTACGGGAGGTGTCGACCGGCAAGACCTACGCGGCCGGGGCCGACCCGTACCGCAAGGACGACGAGGACGACACGGACGGCGCCGCCGCGGAATGACTCAGCAGAACACGACGCCCGACGGGCTTGTCATCGTGGACAAGCCGTCGGGCTTCACTTCGCACGACGTCGTCGCCAAGATGCGCGGGATCGCCAGAACCCGCCGCGTCGGCCACGCCGGCACCCTCGACCCCATGGCGACGGGCGTCCTCGTCCTCGGCGTGGAGCGGGCCACGAAGCTCCTCGGACATCTCGCGCTGACCGAGAAGGAATACCTCGGCACGATCCGGCTGGGGCAGAACACCGTCACGGACGACGCGGAAGGGGAGATCACCTCCTGCGCCGACGCCTCCGGGGTGAAGCGCGACGCCATCGACGCCGGGATCGCGGCGCTGACCGGCGCCCTCATGCAGGTGCCGTCCAAGGTCAGCGCCATCAAGATCGACGGCAAGCGGTCCTACGCGCGGGTACGGGGCGGCGAGGAGTTCGAGATCCCGGCCCGCCCGGTGACCGTCTCCTCGTTCCGGCTCTACGACGTCCGCGAGGCGGTCGCGGAGGACGGCACTCCCGTCCTCGACCTGGTCGTCTCCGTCGTCTGTTCCTCCGGCACGTACATCCGCGCCCTCGCCCGCGACCTCGGCGCCGGCCTCGGGGTCGGCGGCCATCTCACCGCGCTGCGCAGGACCCGGGTGGGCCCCTACGCGCTGGACGCGGCGAAGACGCTCGACCAGCTCCAGGAGGAGCTGACCGTCATGCCGGTCGCCGAGGCCGCCGCCGCGGCGTTCGCGCGCTGGGACGTGGACGACAAACGGGCCAAGCTGCTGATCAATGGCGTACGGCTGGACATGCCCTCGTACCCGACGGGTCCCGTGGCCGCGTTCGACCCCCAGGGGCGTTTCGTGGCGCTGGTCGAGGAGCAGCACGGCAAGGCCAAGAGCCTCGCGGTCTTCGGCTGAACCCTCCACCGTGGGGCGGACGGGCACGCCCGCCCCACGGTCCCCCTCCCACTGGTGTCTGTCCACCCCACGCCCGCCGCTCACCCCACCGGCCGGGCGCTCGGAGTGCACCACCGGTGTACGAGGGGCGTGTTCGGCATGGCAGTCTTAGAGCTGCGTAATCGGTAATGACGTACACAGTTTCGGGCGAGGAGCGGTCACAGTGCAGCGCTGGCGTGGCTTGGAGGACATCCCCCAGGACTGGGGGCGCAGCGTCGTCACCATCGGCTCCTACGACGGGGTGCACCGCGGTCACCAGCTGATCATCGGACGGGCCGTGGAACGGGCGCGCGAGCTGGGGGTGCCGTCGGTCGTCGTGACCTTCGACCCGCACCCCAGCGAGGTCGTACGCCCCGGGAGCCACCCGCCCCTGCTCGCGCCCCATCACCGGCGCGCCGAGCTGATGGGCGACCTGGGGGTGGACGCGCTGCTGATCCTCCCCTTCACCGTCGAGTTCTCGAAGCTGTCGCCCGCCGACTTCATCGTGAAGGTCCTGGTCGACAAGTTGCACGCCCGGGCGGTCATCGAGGGCCCGAACTTCCGCTTCGGCCACAAGGCAGCCGGCGATGTCGCCGTCCTCGCCGATCTGGGTGTGACGTACGACTACGAGGTCGAGGTCGTCGATCTCTACGTCACCGGCGAGGCGGGCGGCGGTGAGCCCTTCTCGTCGACCCTCACCCGCAAGCTGGTCGCCGACGGGGACGTCGCGGGCGCGGCGGAGATCCTGGGCCGCCCGCACCGGGTGGAGGGCGTGGTCGTACGCGGCGCGCAGCGCGGCCGCGAGCTCGGCTTCCCGACGGCCAACGTGGAGACCCTGCCGCACACCGCGATCCCGGCGGACGGGGTGTACGCGGGCTGGCTGACGGCGGACGGGGAACGGATGCCGGCGGCGATCTCGGTGGGCACGAACCCGCAGTTCGACGGCACGGAGCGGACGGTCGAGGCGTATGCGATCGATCGGGTGGGCCTGGATCTGTACGGGCTGCATGTGACTGTGGACTTCTTGTCGTATGTGCGGGGGCAGCGGAAGTTCGAGTCGATCGAGGCGCTGCTGGAAGCGATGGGGGACGACGTGAAGACATCGCGCGCGCTGCTCGGAATGTAGCCGGGGGTTCGTCTCCGGCGGGGGCCGCGGCGGCCGGGTGCCGGTTGTCGCCAGGGTGCGATTCGGCTGGGGCCGGGGTGCGGTGCGGGTTGTCGCCGGGGCGCGCTCCGGGGCTAAACCGCTCCCGCCCAGTGGCACGCCACCTGCGTAGCCGCCCCGCCCCCCAGCACCGGCAGCTCCGCCGTCCGGCACCTCTCCGCCACCCCCGCCCGCTCCGCCTCGCCCGACGCCAGCACCTGGCACCGCGCGTGGAAGCGGCAGCCCGTCGGAATGCGGGACGGGTCCGGGGGCTCGCCCGTGAGGATCACCGGGGGGCCGTCCGACTCGGGGAGGACGGACAACAGCGCCCGCGTGTAAGGATGCTGAGGGCTCGTCAGTACCTCCTCGACCGGTCCCGTCTCCACGATCCGGCCCAGGTACATCACCGCCACCCGGTCCGCGATGTTCCACGCGAGGCCCAGGTCGTGCGTCACGACCAGCGCGGAGAGGCCGAGTTCATCGCGCAGGGACAGCAGGAGCGCCAGGATCTCGCCCCGTACCGACGCGTCCAGGGACGCCACCGGCTCGTCCGCGACGATCAGTTCGGGCTTCAGTACCAGCGCGCCGGCGATGACGACGCGCTGGCGCTGGCCCCCGGACAGCTCGTGCGGGTAGCGCAGGAAGAAGCGCTCGGGCGGGCGCAGACCGGCGCGGGACAGCGCCTCGGCGACGGCTTCGCGTTCGTCGCCGCGGTAGCCGTGGATCCGGAGGCCCTCCGCCACCGCGTCGTACACCGTATGGCGCGGGTTGAGGGAGCCGCTCGGGTCCTGGAGTACCAGTTGGACCCGCTTGCGATACGCCTTGAGGGTGCGGGAGCCGTACCCCAGCGGTTCCCCGGCGAAGCTGACCCCGCCGCCGGTGGGCGGTACCAGACCGAGGAGGGCGCGGGCCAGCGTGGTCTTGCCGCAGCCGGACTCGCCGACCAGCGCGACGATCTCCCCGGGGCCGATGTCGAGGTCGACGCCGTCGACGGCGCGGGCGGGCGCGGCGCCGCGTCGGCCCGGGAAGGTGACGTTCAGCCCGGCGGCCGAGAGCAGGGGCGCGCTGGTCAAGGGGGGCTCCTGAGGGGTGGTCGCGGGCGCCGTCATGGCCGTACCTCCGTGGGTGCCGTCGAGCCCACCCGTACGCAGGCCGCGCGCCGGCCGGGACCCGCGTCCCGTAGCTTCTGGTCGTCGGTGGCGCAGGAGGCCAGCGCGGCCGGGCAGCGCGGGTGGAACGTACAGCCGGGCGGCAGCGACGACGGGTCCGGCGGGTCGCCGGGCAGCCCGCGCGGGGCGCGCCGGGACGCGAGGTCGCCGATGCGCGGGAAGGCGGCGGAGAGCGCTCGGCCGTACGGGTGCTCGGCGGCGTCGTAGACCGTACGCGCCGGTCCCTCCTCGACGATCCGGCCCGCGTACATCACGGCGAGCCGGTCGCAGGTGTCCGAGAGGACCGCCAGGTCATGGCTGATCATCAGCAGGCTGATGCCCTGGTCCGCGACGAGCTGTTCGATCAGCCGCAGGATCTGCGCCTGGATCATCACATCGAGCGCGGTGGTCGGCTCGTCCGCGACGATGAGCCGTGGATCGCAGGCGAGCGCCATCGCGATCATCACGCGCTGGCGCTGCCCGCCGGAGAGTTCGTGTGGATAGGCGTCCGCGCGGACGGCCGGCAGTCCGACCTGTTCCAGCAGTTCGCCGGTGCGCGAGCGGGCCGCGGCGGGGGTCGTGCGCCGGTGCAGCAGTACCGGTTCGGCGATCTGGTCGCCGATCCGGTGCACCGCGTTGAGCGAGTGCATCGCGCCCTGGAAGACGATCGACGCCCCCGCCCACCGAACCGCGCGCAGCCGCCCCCACCTCATGGTGAGGATGTCCTCGCCGTCGAGCAGGATCTCCCCGGACAGCCGCGCGGAGGCGGGCAGCAGCCGCAGCAGCGCGAGTGCGAGGGTGGACTTGCCGCACCCCGACTCACCGGCGATGCCCAGCTTGCGGCCGGATTCGACGGTGAGATCGACACCCCGTACGGCGGGCACGGCGCCGGGACCTGAGCCGTATGTCACCTGGAGGTCCTTGATCTCCAGCAGCGTCGTGTCGGTCAACGGGACACCCCCAGCTTCGGGTTGAGCACGGTCTCGACCGCCCGCCCGCAGAGTGTGAAGGCGAGCGCGACGAACGCGATGGCGATACCGGGCGGCGCCAGATACCACCAGTGCCCCGAGGAGACCGCGCCCGCCTCGCGCGCGTCCTGGAGCATGCCGCCCCAGGAGATGACGAGGGGATCGCCGAGGCCCAGGAAGGCGAGAGTCGCCTCCGTCAGGATGGCGCTGGAGATGCCGAGCGTGGTCTGGGCGAGCACCAAGGGCATGACATTGGGCAGCACATGGCGCGTCATGATGTGGCCGTGGCCGCCGCCGAGCGCACGGGCGCGCTCGATGTACGGACGGGACTCGACGGCGATGGTCTGGGCCCGTACCAGCCGTGCCGTCGTCGGCCAGCTGGTGACACCGATCGCGAGGATCACCGTCCAGATGGACCGTGACATGACCGTCGCGAGGACGATCGCCAGCACGAGCGCCGGCATCACCAGGAACCAGTCGGTGATCCGCATGACCACCGTCGCGAACCAGCCGCCGTAGTGCCCGGCGATGACCCCGACGAGTGTGCCGATGGCCACCGACAGCGCGGCGGCCAGCAGTCCCACGGTCAGCGAGATCCGGGCACCCCAGACGAGCAGACCGAGCAGTGAACGCCCGAACTGGTCCGTACCGAGCGGGAATTCACCGCTCGGCTTCTCCAGGGCCGTACCGGGAGCGTTGGTCACACTCCGCACGTCGTCGCCGACGAGCAGCGGTGCGAGGACGGCGATCAGCGCGATGAACGCGAGCCCGGCGAGGCCCAGAAGTCCGGCGCGGTGTGTCCGGTACTCCTTCCAGAAGCGGGTCACCGAGCCGCGCCGACGGGCACGGGCGAGCGAGGAGGCCGACGGCGGCGCGTCTCCCTCGGAGGCCGGCGGGGTCTTCTCCAGGGTCATCGGCCCACCCGGGGATCGAGAAGCGGATAGAGCAGATCGGCGAGGAGGTTCATCAGGATCATCGCCCCGGCGAAGACGACGAACAGCCCCTGGACGAGGGGCAGATCGGGCACGCTCAGCGCCTGGTAGAAGAGTCCGCCGAGACCGGGCCAGGAGAAGACCGTCTCGACGAGGATCGAACCCGCCGCCACATGGCCCAGATTGATGAAGACCATGGTGACGGTGGGCAGCAGGGCGTTCGGCACCGCGTGCCGACGGCGTACGAGATCGTCCCGCAGCCCCTTCGCCCGCGCCGTCGTCAGATAGTCGCCGCCCATCTCGTCCAGCAGGGAGGACCGCATGACGAGCAGCGTCTGCGCGTATCCGACCGCGACCAGCGTGGCCACCGGCAGCACCATGTGGTGGGCCACATCGAGGACGTAACCGAAGCCGGACGTATCGCCCGACTCCATGCCACCGGTCGGGAACATGCCGGGGATCGGACCGATGCCCACCGAGAAGACGATGATCAGCAGCAGCCCGAGCCAGAAGGACGGGACGGACCAGAGCGTCAGCGCCACACCGGTGTTGAGGCGGTCGCTCAGGCTGCCGTTGCGCCAGGCGGAGCGGGTGCCGAGCCAGAGGCCGAGCGCCGAGTAGATCACCACGGCGACACCCGTGAGCAGCAGCGTCGCGGGCAGCTTCGCGGCGATCAGCTCACCGACCGGCGCGTGGAACTGGTACGAGGTGCCGAGATCGCCGGTCAGCGCCCGGCCGCAGTAGTCGGTGAACTGCTGCCACAGCGGCAGATCGAGTCCGAACTGCTTGCGCAGCGTGGCCAGTTGCTCGGCGGAGGTCGGCACGCCATGGGTCATGGCCTTGACCGGGTCGCCGGGGATGATCCGGAAGAGGAAGAAGCTGGTGACGAGGACGGCGAGCAGCGAGACGACGGCGCCGCCCAGCTTGCCCGCCACATAGAGCGGATACGCGGTCCTGGTGCCCGAGGTGGTGGGGGCGGGGCCGGACGGCCCGGTCTTCACCGGGCCGTCGACGGTGTCCCGCACCACACCGGGGGTGCTTGCGGTGCTCATCGGTCATTCACGGTCTTCCGCGGTGGAACGGCGTCGCATCGCGACGAAGAGACCGAGGGCGACGACGACCACGACGGCCGCCCCGATCCCGATCACCACACCGGTCGAGGAAGAGCCGCCGGAACCGCCGCCGTCCTCGGCCGGCACCGCGGACCACCAGCTCCAGTAGCCGTCCTGGCCCCAGATATTGCCGGCGGCCTCCGGCATCGTCGTGATCGACTTGATCTGGTCGGTACGGTACGCCTCGACCGCGTTGGGGTAGGCCATGACATTCATATACCCGGAGTCGTACAGCCACGATTCCATCTGCTTGACGAGTTCCGCCCGCTTGGCGGGGTCGTACTCCGCCGACTGCCGCGCGTACAGGTCGTCGTACCGCTTGTCGCAGATGAAGTTGTCCGTCGCGCCGCTGTCCTTGGGCGTGGCGGGAAGCGCGCCGCACGTGTGAATGGAGAGGACGAAGTCGGGATCGGGGTTGACCGACCAGCCGTCGAACGCCAGGTCGTAGTCGCCCGCGAGCCATGGGTCGGAGACATTGTCGAGACACTCGACCTTCAGCCCGATACCGAGCTGCCCCCACCACTCCTGGAGATACTTGCCGATGGCCTTGTCGTTCGGGTCCGTCGCATGACACAGGATCCGGAAGTCGAGCGGTTTGCCGTCCTTGCCCACGCGCTTGCCCGCGCCGTTCTTCCGGTAGCCGGCCGCGTCGAGGGTCCGGGCCGCGGCGGCGGGGTCGTACGCGATCGTCTGATCGGCCGAGGGCTCCCAGAAGTACGCGCTGAAGCGCGGCGGGACATAGCCCTTGCCCTCGATGGCGTGCCCCTGGAAGACCTTGTCGATGACGGTCTTGCGGTCGACCGCCTGGAACAGCGCCTTGCGGACCGCCTGGTCGAGCAGCGCGGCGTGCCCGTTGCCGAACGTCTTGCCGTCCTTCGAGCGGGCACCCGGGTTGGTGGCGAGCGCGTAGAAACGGCGCCCAGGTGCGTCATTGACCTTGATGTTGTCGGCGCTCTTCAGCGCCGCTGCCTGCGCGGGGGTGAGGCCCGAGGCGAAGGACACCTCCCCCTTCTGGAGCGCCGCGACGGCAGCGTCCCCGTCCTTGTAGTACTTGAGGACCAGCTCGTCGAACTTGGGCGCACCGCGCCAGAAGTCCTTGTTCGGCTTGAGCTTGATGTACTGGTCGACCTTGAAGTCCGTGATGATGAAAGGCCCGTTGCCGACGATCGGGAACCGCTTGTCGTTGTTGAACGTGGAGAAGTCGCCGACCTTCTCCCAGATGTGCTTCGGCACGATCGGCACATCGAGCGCCGTCATGGTGGCCTGAGGCTTGTTCAGTTCGACGACGAGCGTCCGCGGGTCGGGGGCGGTGACCTTCTTGAAGTTGGACGTGAAGCTGCCATTGGCGGTGGCCGCGTTCTCGTCCGTCATCATCTTGTTGAACGTCCAGGCGGCGTCCTCGGCGGTCGCCCGGACACCGTCGGACCACTTCGAGTCCTCGCGGATGGTGAACGTCCACGTCAGCTTGTCCGCGGAGGGCTCCCAGGCGGTGGCGAAGCCGGGGACCGTGTGCGCGTCCTTGGGGTCGTAGTTGGTCAGATACTCATAGGCCAGCCGGTGGATGCTGGTGCTCACCAGTGACTGCGCCAGGAACGGGCTGAGGGAGTCGACACTCTGGCTGACCGCGACGGTGAGGACCTTCTTGCCGTCGTCGGCGGCCTCGGCCTGCTGGGGCGCGGGGAGCAGCGGGTTGAGGGGGAGCACGGTCCCGGCCACGAGCGCGGCGGAGGCGGCACCGGAGGCCAGGAGCAGACGGAGACGGGGGCGTTGCCTGACGGGCTGCTGGGCGCGCCGCCGGGCAGTCGGCCGGGCGGGCCGCCGTGGCGTGCGCGGGAAGACTCTTTCGACCATGGGACGGTGACCTCGTGTTATCACTCGCACGGAGAAGCCGGGTTGCTGCTGATTCGCCATCTGGTGAAGCGAAGGTTTATCAGCGGCTGTCCGGCTGAGTCAACGGCCGCCCACACCCCGTGTGGTCTGCGGGAATACGGCGAGGGGCCGCACCGTGCAGCCGGTGCGGCCCCTCATTGGTCTCTACCTCTGTCGCCCTACTGCTGAGGCGCTGGCGGTGCTGGTGGGGGCTGCTGCTGCGGCCAGCCACCGGGCGGGACGGGCCCCTGCAAGTCCGGCCGGCCCGGCAGGTTGGGATGACCGGGCTGACCGGGCAGGGCCGGCTGGTCGGGGTGGACCGGCTGCTGTGCGGCGGGGGAGGGCTGCGGCTGTTGCCAGCCCTGCTGACCGCCGGGTCCCGGGTGCGGCCCCGCCTGCTGCTGGGGCGGGTACGGGTACGGCGTCTGCTGCTGATGCTGCGGCTGCTGATACGGGTAGTGCTGCGGATGCTGCGGATGCTGCTGGGGCGCGTACGGCTGGCCCTGCACCGGCTGACCGTACGGGGGCTGACCCTGCGTCGGCGGCTGGCCGGGGCCCGGCATCGGCGGGGCGAGATGCGTCGGCGGCTGCCCGTCCGCGGTCCACAGCCCCTGCGCCTGCTGGGCCCGTACGAAGTCCTCCGCGACCATCGCGGAGAGATTGAAGTACGCCTCACGTGTCTTGGGGCGCATCATGTCGAGGTCCACCTCGGCACCGGCCGCCAGATGCTCGTCGAAGGGCACCACGATCACCCCGCGGCAGCGGGTCTCGAAGTGCTGCACGATGTCATCGACCTTGATCATCTTGCCGGTCTCGCGGACCCCGGAGATCACCGTGAGGGAGCGCTGCACCAGCTCGGCGTAGCCGTGCGCGGACAGCCAGTCGAGCGTGGTCGACGCGCTGCTCGCGCCGTCGACGGACGGCGTCGAGATGATGATCAACTGGTCGGCCAGGTCCAGCACCCCGCGCATCGCGCTGTAGAGCAGACCGGTGCCCGAGTCGGTGAGGATGATCGGGTACTGCTTGCCCAGGACCTCGATCGCGCGCCGGTAGTCCTCGTCGTTGAACGCCGTGGAGACCGCCGGGTCGACGTCGTTGGCGATGATCTCCAGACCGGAGGGCGCCTGCGAGGTGAACCTCCGGATGTCCATATAGCTGTGCAGATGCGGGATCGCCTGCACCAGGTCACGGATGGTCGCGCCCGTCTCACGCCGGACGCGGCGGCCGAGCGTGCCGGCGTCCGGGTTGGCGTCGATCGCCAGGATCTTGTCCTGCCGCTCGGTGGCCAGGGTGGAGCCCAGCGCGGTGGTCGTCGTGGTCTTGCCGACGCCGCCCTTGAGGCTGATGACCGCGATCCGGTAGCAGGAGAGGACCGGCGTACGGATCAGTTCGAGCTTGCGCAGTCGCTCCGCCTCCGCGGCCTTCCCGCCGATCTTGAACCGCGAACCACCGGACGGGTTGCGGCTGCTCTTTGCCTTCGGCTTGGTGTTGCGCAGCAGCCGGTCGGAGGAGAGTTCCACGGCGGCCGTGTAGCCGAGCGGGGCGCCGGGCACGGACCGCTCGCGGTGGTCGTGCGAGACGGCGGAGGGCCAGGCGGCGCCGGTGCGGGGATCCACCGGAGGGGCCCCGGGCGCGGGCTGCTGATGTGATTGCTGGTGTGGCTGCGGTTGTGGCTGCTGGTGTGGCTGTGGCTGGTCCTGATGGGGCTGAGGTGTGTGTGGGGCCTGCTGTGCCTGCTGGGCAGGGAGGTTCGGGTTGGCCGGCACGGGCAGATGGGGCGCCTGCGGAGGCCCCGGCGTGGGAGCACCGGGGCCCGGCTGCCCTGGCTGACCCGGCTGGCCCTGTTGGGGGAATCCGTAACCGCCCGGCGCCCCCTGCTGGCCCTGCTGCGGGAATCCGTAACCGCCCTGCGGGGCCGACTGATACGGGCCCGGCTGCCCCTGCTGGTGCGGGAAGCCGTAACCGGCCGGTGGGACGGGGGCGTCGGGACCGGGTACGGCGGGCGGCGACGCGGCAGGCGGCGACGCGGCGGGGGCGGGGGCGGGGTGTCCGGCCTGGCCGGGGTATGCCTGGTGGGGGAAGCCGTATCCGCTCTGCGGCGGCTGTCCGTGCCAGGCGTTCGGAGCCTGCGCGGGGCCCTGGGGCCCCGGCTGGGGCTCGGGCACGGGCTGCGCTTGCGGCTGTGCCTGTTCCGGGGCCTGTACGGGCCACTGCGGCGCGGCCGTCGGCGCGGCGGGCTGGTACGCGGGCGGCAGCGGAGGCAGTCCCTGGCTCGGGGCGACGCCCGACTGAGGGGCCCAGTGCTGGGCCGGTGCGGGGGCCGGGGGAGCGTCCTGGGGCTCGTCGGCGGGTGCGGCTGCCTGGGGAGCGGCGTCCGCGATCGTGTCCACGGGCTCGGAAGCGGCCGGCGCGTTGGCGTCGGCGATCTCGCCGCCGACGCGCTCGTCGTCCAGGCGCTCGCGGGAGCCCTCGGCCTCTTCCGGAGCCTCGGGCTCCACCGAAGTCGGAGGTGCCGCGACCGGGGCGGCCGAGGACGTCGGTACGTCCGGCGCTTCGGCTCCCTCCGTAGCGTCGGCAACCAGCGCGGGCGCGAGCGCGGGCTCGGGCGCGGAATCGGCGTCGGGTTTGGTCTCGGGGTCGCTCACCCCCTCGGCGACGGCGCTGTCGGGTGCCTCGGGGGCACCGGATCCGGGGCTCTGCTCCGCCCTGTTCCTCGCCGCGTCCCGCTCGGCGATCTCCCGCTTGAGCGACGCCGCGGAGAACCGCATGGTCGATCCGCTTTCGATGTCACCGCCGCCGATCGGCTCCGGTGCGGCGGAAGCGGGCTCCGAAGCCGAGGCCGAAAGCGGGGCAGCGGCCGATGCCGGTGCAGGAGTCGGTGCCGGTGTCGGGGCCGGGGCCGGTGTCGGAAAGGCAGCCGCGGACGGGGCCTGAGCCGACCCCTGCATGGGCTCGGGCGGCGGCATGTGCACGGGTGGCTGCGCCGGGGACACCGGCGGCTGCGCCGGGGCCCAGTTGGGTTCGAAGCCGCTGCCCGAGGGCAGCCCGGGTACGGCGACGGGCGCGCCGTCGGGCGGCGGGGGAGGGGTCGTGAACGACGCGGGTGGCGGTGTGCTCGCCGCGCCACCACCGGACGTGTCCCCCGGCGCGTTCTGCGTGTACCAGGCCGGCGGGGTGTAGTCGATGGTGAACTCACCCGTCATCTCGGGCTCCGCTTCGGACTGATCGTCTGCGGCAGGCCGGTTCCAGCCTCCGCGGATCTCGTCCCGATCGCCCTTCACTTTGCCTCCTGGTGTGGTCGAGCACCCTTGTGCCGTGGTGGGTTGGGGCGACCGAATCTGTACGTCCGGTCCACCCGGCTCTTCCCCTGACGACGCGGTCGGCCCCTCCACAATTTCAACGCTGCCGCGCCCACACCCACCCTAATCGTCAACGGCGCCGACACGTCAGGCCGGACCGGTACGTCAACGGCCTTCCCGTACAACAGGTACCGCCCTCCCGTTGCCCACAAGTGAACAGCCCAGGGCGGAGAGTGAACGGGGCGCACGGTCAAATCCGTACATCTCCGTACGAGATCGTGGCGAAATCCGCACCAGGCGGATGCGGGGGCCGCCCATGGCCCGGTCCCGGCCGTCCGCTGTGCGCTGCCCAACAATCCGGTCTCGTTGTCGATGCCCCGCGCCCCGGTGACACACGAGTACGGGACACGAATCCGGAACGAGGCACTCGGAACGCGCGTCCGGCACAGGCCGCGTCTGGCACAGGCCGCGTCCGGAACAGGTGAGGGGGCGCGCTCCGTCCGAAGCGCGCCCCCTACATATACGTCTCGTGCCGCGGCAGCCTCCGCGGCCGCCGCGGCAGCGGTCGTCTCACCCGCCGCAGTCGCCTCACCGGCCTCACCGGCCTCGGCGGCCTCAGCGCAGATCGAACTCGCCGTCACGCGCGCCGAGTACGAACGCCCGCCACTCCGCCTCCGTGTAGCGCAGCACGGTGTCCGGATCGATGGACGACCGCATCGCGACGGCTCCCTCGGGCAGATAGGCGATCTCGACCCGCTCCTCGTCCGCGCTCGTGCCGGGGGCGCCGATCCACTCGACACCCGAGATGTCGAGGGCGTACAGCTCTTCCTTCTCCTGTGCGCTCCCCATCAGTCAAGCTTCCCTTCGGTAACGGCCGACGTCACTTCGGACATCTTAGGACAGCCCCCTCAAGCCGGCAGGGCGCTCGGGTAAGTTCGACGCCTGTTCGCGCGGTGCGCACACCACGTGAAGATCCGGTGTCGAATCCGCTCACCGGATCAGTCCATCCGGCGTGCGACACCGAGCAGTCCGGTCTCGGCGTCCGTGGCACCCGTCATCACCCAGTGGCGCTCACGCCCGGCGCACCAGAGCGTCACACCGTCCGCCAGTGTGGGCAGGGCGTCGCACTCGACACGGGACAGCCCCAGGATCCTGCCGATCTGCTGCGCCTCCTGCGGCGACACCCGCTGGATACCCACCAGCGTGGCGGCCCGCATCAACCGGGGCGCGACCGGGCTCAGATACGGCAGGAGCGTCAGCACCGACTGCCACGGCGACGACACCACACGCCCTCGCGGCGGCCGCATTCCGCAGTCCCGGATCACCACGACCGGGCTGCCCACCGTCGCTCCCATCGGCGGAACACGGCCGACCTCATGGAGCGTGATGCAGTCCAGTCCCGCGCCCGCGGCCTGTGCCAGCAGGGTCCACGCCTGGGCGCGCCCGGTCTCGACCGCCACCCGCGCGCCCGTGCCCGCCGCGCGCAGCGCCAGCACCTGCGCCGTCCACAGCCCGCCGATCAGCAGCACGTCGTACGGTGTCGAACGGTGGAACCCCACCAACTGGGGGCGCCCCTCCGCGTCGTCACCGATCACCACACCGTCGTCCCCGACGGGCAGCGAGAGCGCGCCCAGATCCTCGATGGGCAGTGTGTGTCCCGCGTGGCGGGGGCCGCGCAGCCCCCGCAGTCCACGCGCCGTCGCGCTTCCGGCGCTCATCGCGCACCTCCCAGGGGCAGCGTCGCGAGCACGCCGGGCAGCTGTTCGCGGTCCAGCCGTACGAGACCTACCTTCGCCGCCCGCGCCGCCTGCTCCAACGACCGCCGTACCCGCACTAGTCCGGTGTCCGTGCCGCCGGTGATCCGCACATGCCCCGACATGGTCATCGAGCCGCGGTGCGAACCGGACCGCAGGGTGAGGCTGAAGGTCGTCGCGTACGCAGGCGCCGCGGTCAGCAGCGCCGCCAGCTTGGGGAGCGGAGTCGCGGCCCGGCCCAACTCCGGCCAGCGGGCCACCGCGTACGTGGTGTGCCAGCGGTTGTCGCACCGCCACACGCGCGGTGTCTCGGCCGTACGCCGCCGGGGCGCGGCCTCCGGCCGGCCCGTGCGGGCGGACAGCGCGGGACTCGCGCACGCCGAGGTCGCCATGGTGGAGTTCAGCTCGTCCTGGTCGAGCACCACCGCGCGGAAACCCGCTCCGGTGATCCGGCTCGCCACATGATCCGCCACCCGCACCAGGCAGCGCTGGGCGCCCTCGATGCCGCCGCCACGGGCCTCGACGGCCTCCCGGCACAGCTCCGGATCCAGCTTCACCGCCACCCAGCTCAGCCGCAGCGCGGGCGCTCCCGTCCGGTCCTGGAGCGGGGCGTACGAGAGCCGGGCCACCGACTGCTCGGGAAGATGCGGCGCCGGAGCGGCCCGCACCTGCTGCACCAACTGCACCGACTCCAGCACGATGTCGTCGACCTCAAGGGCATCGCCCAGGAGCGAGAGCGGGAGCGAGCGCGCGCCGAAGACCGGGCGCAGCGCGTCGCTGCTCGCCTCGACCCGTACCACCGCCGTCAGGAACGTACCGTCACCGAGCATGCCGACCGTACGGCGATCCCGGTCGACATAGGTGAACGGACGGAACCCCGGCACGCTCTCCGCGACCGGGACGAGCGACGGGTCGACCTCCCAGCCGCAGGGCTCCGCGGCCCGTCGGCGGGAGCGGAGGGCGAGGGCCGTGGACACCCAGTCCTGCACGGCGTGACCGCGGCGCCGGATCACCGCGAACAGCACCAGCGCGGCGGCGACGACGAGGGTGGGCACCATCCAGAGCCCGCCGAGCGCCCCACCGATCAGGGCCAGCGCCACCGCCGCCTCGATCAGCACCAGTTGACGCAGCTGGAGGGGGCCGACGCGGCTGGTGCGCGACAGGGCCCTCGGTGTGGTGGCCGCGGGGGCGGCCGGCGGAGGCGTCACCGGTCGCGCGTTGCTGCGTTGCCGTCGGGAATTGGCCCGGGACTGGTCAGGGGGTTGTCCGGTGGTCCGCCCATTGCGCTCGCGCGTCGCCGTACCCATCGCCGCGTTGCCCCCTCGTGTCCGTAATTACCAAATTTCCTACGGGCGTTGACCGGCCGATCACCCTACCTGAGCAGTGCGACGGAAGCGCCAGCATGCATAGTAGGGGGCTGGTACGACAGCAGGCCCGCTCGGCGAGTGTGGGAGCCTGGTCGCCCGGTGGGGGAGAGGGACAGCGGACAGATGGCATCACGACGGGACGAACTCAACGCCTACACCTTCGCGAAGCGAAGGCTGATCGCGCAGTTCGTACAGCCGAGCCCGACCGGCTCCGAGGAGGGCGCGCCCCGGCCGCTGCGCGCGGTGGTGCCCGGTGCCATCGTCGGTGTGGTGGTGCTCGCGGTGTTCGGCGCCTGGGGGATGTTCAAGCCGGTGGCGCCCAAGGACTGGGCGAAACCCGAGGAGAACGTCATCATCGCCAGCAAGTCCACCACTCGTTACGTGGTGCTGAAGACCGGCGACAGGACCCAGCTCCACCCCGTCCTGAACATGTCCTCCGCCAAGCTCCTCCTCGCCCCCGACAAGGGCAAGGTCATCAACGTCGACGAGTCGGTGCTCGACAACGGCAAGATCCCGCACGGCGCCACGCTCGGCATCCCCTATGCCCCCGACCGGCTGCCCGACGCCAAGGAGGCCGGGGCCACGAAGCGCTGGGCGGTCTGCGAGCGGCCCGGCGAGGGCGGCAGGGCCATCCAGAAGGCGTCCTTCGTCTTCGCCGAACGGGAGCAGAAGAAGACTGAGGGCGCGAACCAGCTGCGCGGCGGTCAGCTGCTGTACGTGGAGGATTCGGCGACGAAGACCCGTTACGTCGTGGACGCCGAGGGCAAGGCGTACGAGGTGGAGAAGGACAACCTGCTGGTGAGCCAACTGGTGGGCACGGGCACCAAGCCGCAGCGGGTGTCCACCGGCTGGCTGGACACCCTGCACAAGGGCGACCGGATCACCTTCCCGGAGATCGAGGGAACCCCTGGCGATGACGCCGACGCCCCCGGTGAACTGGATGCCGAGGCCAACACGGTGGGCACGGTCCTCACCGCCACCGACGGCACCAGGAACCAGCACTATCTGGTTCTGGAGGGCCGGGTCGCCCCCGTCTCGGACTTCACCGCGAAGCTGCTGCTCAACAGCAAGGACCTGATCGACGTCGGCCAGGCGGGAAAGGCGAGGCCGGTCAGCCGGGCCGCGATTCAGCCGGGTGAGGCGTTCGGGCAGGACCGGGACTGGCCCGAGAACGCTCCCGAGTCCGTCAACTCGGCGGGCACCGGCGAGGACAGCCGTAACACGGTGTGCAACGTGCTGCACGAGGTGGACGAGGACAACGGCACCACCACGCTCAGCACGTGGGCGGGCACCGACTTCCCCGCGACGCTGCCGACCGGGTCGAGCAGCGGCTATGTCACCCCCGGATCCGGCCAGCTCTTCCGCCAGTTCAAGGGCTCAACGACGGAATCGGGTTTCGTCTTCCTGGTCACCGACACCGGACTGCGCTATGCCATGCAGTCGAACGGTGACAGCGCCACGGACGACTCCGGTATCGGCTCGTCCGGTTCGGCGGAGCAGAAGCAGGCGGCGCAGCAGGAAGCCCAGCAGGCGCAGAACCGGCTCGGGTACAAGGACGTCGATCCGGCGCCGATTCCCGCCGCGTGGTCGGCGTTCCTGCCGACCGGACCGCGTCTGTCGACGGGGGCCGCCCGTCAGCCGCAGGGCTCGTGAGGGTGACCATGCCGCACACGCACACTCGCACACACGCTCCCACGCACCCGTATGCCTCTCGGCGCCTCTTGGCCATATCGGCCGCCACGGCGGTCGCGCTGATCGGCCTGCCCGTGTCGCCCGCCGCCGCGGACTCGACCACTCAGTGCACGTTCCCGTCGAAGAAGTACGCGGGCCGCCCCTGGTCGCTACAGCGCCTCCTGCTGGACGAGCTGTGGTCGCAGTCCACCGGCAAGGGGGTACGCGTCGCGGTCATCGACACCGGTGTCGACGTCAAGAACCCGCAGCTGAAGGACGCGGTGGACACCAAGAGCGGCAGGAACATGATGGACCCGGGCCTCACGGACGACAACGGCGACAAGCTCGAACGCGGCAAAGAGGACGGCACCACGGACACGGTGGGACACGGCACCAAGATCGCGGGCATCATCGCAGCCCGTCCCGCGGCGGGCACAGGTTTCGTCGGCCTCGCGCCCGAAGCGACGATCATCCCGATCCAGCAGAACGACGCCGACGGGAACGGCACCGCCAAGACCCTCGCCGAGGCCATCGACTACGCGGTCAACGAGGCGGACGCCGACGTCATCAACATCTCCCAGGACACGGCGGACGCGGTGAAGCCCACCCCCCTGCTGGAGCAGGCGGTGAACAACGCGCTCGACCAGGAGGTGGTGGTCGTCGCCTCGGCGGGCAACGACGGCCTGGGCGGCAATGTCAAGCCGACCTTTCCTGCGTCGTACCGCGGGGTGCTGGCCGTGGCCTCCTCCGACCGCAACAACGAACGTGCCGCCTTCTCCCAGTCCGGCGAGTTCGTCGGCATAGCGGCCCCCGGCGTCGACATGATCTCCACGGTCCCGGGCGGCGGCCACTGCGCCGACAACGGCACCAGCTTCTCGGCGCCATACGTCGCGGGCGTCGCCGCTCTCATCAAGAGCAAGCACGAGGACTGGACGCGGGAGCAGATCGTCGCGCAGATCCAGCAGACGGCCGAACGGTCGATCGCCGGCCCGGACAGACTGGTGGGCTGGGGAGTCGTCGACCCGGTACGAGCCCTGACCGAGGACGACAAGCCCATCGAGAAGCCGGTCGCGCAGGAGGGCGTCGACAAGGCGGAAGCGCCCACTCCGGCCCAACTGCACCTGGGAGAAACGGCGGAGGAGCGCAACGCCCGTCTGGCGACCTATGTGGTCGTGGGCGGCGGCGTCCTGGTCGCGGCGATCGCGGGCGGCGCGGTGGCACTCCGCGACGCGCGACGGCGAACGCGCCGGTTGGGCGGGGCGGGCGGCTAGCGGATCGTCAACTCGGTGCGAAATATCGCCGAAAGGCTGCGACGCGGAACGCAACCGTGTGGGTTGTGAGGATCGTCGTAGGAGGAAGTCACGTCATGGATAAGACACTTGGGGCTGTCAGACGCAGTCGATAGAGTGGCTTTCATGTGATCAGTGATGTTCACGTCACCGCGATCGCGATGTGCGGGGGAGTGAGCAAACGGGGAGGTACGGCATCGTGCTCGATGCAGATAGTGGTGGCGGGGGCGGAACCGGCGCGAGGAGCGACCTGGAGAAGGGCGTCGGAGCGCTCAAGCGCTTCCAGACGCGTGTGAACGCACTGCTGACGGAGCTGGAGAACGGAGCGGCCGGCAACAAGAAAGTGGCCGAGCACCGGATTTCGAGGAGTTCCTTCAGCGGCGGCAATCTGCCGTTCGCGGAGGCGGACGGGTTCTTCACCCAGTACAACCGTGTCCATGCGGAGATCGTCAAGCTCTCCAAGTCTCTCGGCGATCAGATCGAGATGCTGAGCATCGGGGTGCACGCGGCGGAGGTCGGCTTCAACAACGTGGAGGACGAGCTGCGGCAGCGCTTCCACACGATCCGCACTCGTATCGACGAGGAGCAGGAGAAGCAGGACGTGGCTCGCCGTGAGGAGAGCGGTGTGCCTGGGCAGCCGCGCGACAACGCCAAGACCGGTACGAAGGACCTGGGGTGATGAACTGATGAGTGGCGAGAAGCAGCCAGAGCTGACCCCCGAGCAGCAGCAGGCGCAGGACTCCGCCCTGATCCAGGGCCAGTTCACCGCGACCGACGCCTTCGAGCGCGTGGCGGCGATGGTGGACGGCTTCGGGATCGGGTTCGGGGGAAGCGGCCCCGGAGGGTTCTTCGGGAAGACGAGCTTCGAGGGCGCCCAGCTCAACGCGATGATCGACCTCGTCGAGAACTCGAAGCCGTCGGATCTTGAGCTTGCCGGCGAGGCCCTGGTGGCCGCCAAGGACGCCCTCAACGATGCCGCGACAGAATTGCGCGACTATGTCGATTCGGTCGAGTGGAAGGGCGAGTCCGGCAACGAGTTCCGCAGGTTCGGGGGAGAGCTCGCCACTCACGCCTCGGCCCTCGCTACGTTCGCCAACGCGGCCGGTACGCAGATGAAGGTCGCGAGCACTGGCCTGGCCTCGGTGCGCAACTCCACGCCCCCGCGTGACGAACGGCCGTTCCCGAAGAAGGCCGAGGACTTTTCTCTGCCGGAGCGAACGGATGACAACCCGGAGTACGCCAAGGCCCTGCAGGTGGAGAAGGACCGCCAGGAGGCCATCAACCAGATGAATCGCCTGGCCTCGTTCTATGCGGTCTCCGAGGAGTCGCTGGCCTCGCAGCAACCGCCGAAGTTCCCAGGAATGCTGGATGCGGCTGTGCCGCGGCCAAGGAACGTGCGCGGCGTAGGATCGGACGAAGGCGGGACCGGGACGGAAGCCGGGCCGGAGGGCACCACCGTTCAGCGGTCGTCGTTGAGCCATGCGGATCCCGAGACTGGAAGCAACGTGCCTCGGGCGGAGACCATTGGTGCCGTCACGCCCATTCCGGCTCCGGACACGTCGATGCAGATCGACAGCGTCATGGCACCTCCGCCGCCCACGACAAGCCCCAGCCCCACGCCTGTAGCCCCTCCCACCGGGACGCCAAGCCCCAGTGGTGGTCCTGTCCCCCCGGTGGCTCCCGGACTGGTCAACACCCCGCGAAGCGGTACGTCGCGACCGTCGGGCCCGACCGGAGCGTCCAGAGCAGGCGGACCGCCTGCGGGGAGGGTGGGACAGCCAGGCGCCACTGGAGATCGCTCTTCGTCTGCCGGACGCCCCGCACCGACGACCGGGCGTCCCGGAGTGACGGGCGGTGGTCCCCCGGCCGGGCGCGCCGGCGGCCCTGGCCAGACCACTGCCGGTAGACCGGGCATGTCGGGCCAGCCTGCCGCAGGACGAGCGGGTACGAGTGGAGGGACCGGCCCACGAGCAGGCCGTACGAGCGGCATCGTCGGCGGTACGCCTCAGCAGCGCCCCACCTCGGGTTCCTCGGGCTCACGTGTTCCGCGTGGGACCGTCATCGGTGGCGGTGGGACGTCGACGGGACGCCCTCCCGCCGGGCGAATCGGTCAGCCGGGGGTCATCGGCGCGAATTCGAACGGAGCGCCCCGGCCGGGAGGCCGAGGCACAGCCAGTTCCAACGGCGTGGTGGGCACCCCGCGCGGAGGCGCTCCCGGCTCACGGCCTGGCGCAGGCGGCTTCACCCAAGGCGGCAGCGGTCTCGTGCGTGGTCCCGGCCGGAATCAGCCCAAGGACGAGGAGCAGGAGCGCACGGGATCGGAGCGTCCTGACTATCTGACAGAAGACGAAGAGACGTGGGCGGCTCGACGGCGTGGTGCCGTGCCGCCGGTCATCGAATAAGCACAGGGAAGGTGCGGAAGTCAGGATGACGGCAGGAATGAGCCGGACCCGGAAGCGCGGAGGGCCTCATGCATCGCGGCGCGGGCTGCTCTGCACTCTGGCTGTGGTCGGTGCGTTGACGTTGGGCGTAACCGGCACGGCTCCGGCAGCCGTTGCCGCAGATGGTGTCCAGTCGAAGCAGTGGTATCTGGACGCGATGAACGCTGAGGAAATCTGGGAATCCGCCACGGGGGAAGGTATTAAGGTCGCGGTTATCGACACCGGCGTCAACCCGGCCACACCATCGCTGAAAGGACAGGTCCTCAAGGGGCTTGACGCCACGGGGCTCGCTGGTGACGCCACGGATGACTACAACGGTCATGGGACAACCATGGCCGAACTGATCGCAGGCACAGGAAAGGGGGGTGGGCTGCGAGGCTTGGCCCCCGACGCAAAGATCATTCCGATGCGCATCACTAATACGGAGATGCAGGACAATGCCTCGGTGAATGCCTCTGACGCAGAGGACGCCATCCGGGCAGCAGCCGACAGCGATGCACAGATCATCAGCATGTCGTTCGGTAGCGAATTCTCCGCTCCGGAAGAGCGGGAAGCAGTAAAATACGCTGAAAGTAAGGGAAAGCTGCTCTTTGCGTCCGTTGGGAATAGCGGAGCGAAAGGCAATAAAAAGGAATATCCCGCCAGTTATCCGCAAGTCGTTGGTGTCGCAGCCACAGACTCAGAGGGCCGTGTAGCCGACTACTCCCAGCATGGGGACTTTGTCGACATCGCCGCCCCTGGTAACGGAATCCCACGCTGGTGCGACAAGACCTTTGCGAGCTACTGCGACGGCGACGGCGGAACCAGCGCGGCCACCGCGATCGCCTCCGCCTCCGCCGCCCTTATCTGGTCCGCCAACCCTGACTGGACGGCGAATCAGGTCCTCCGCGTCATGTTCGAGTCCGCTGGCCGGAGCGAGGACTCCAAGCCGGGCACGGTCAGCAACTACATCGGTCACGGCATAGTGCGTCCCGGCGCGCACATCAACCGCGGTGTGGGCAAGCCCGGCGACCCGAACCTCAACCCCCTGACCAACGAGCGCACGCCCGGCTCTGCCGACGCACCCGGCTCGTCCGAGTCCTCCGCCTCGTCCGCGCCTTCCGGGGCGGCTTCGGAGTCGCCCTCGGGGGCTTCAGAGGCCGGCGCCGAGGGTGACAAGGCCGTCGCCGCAGGCGCGAGCAAGAGCGCCGAGGACGACAGCCAGTTGGGCCTGATCCTCGGTGGGGCCGCGGTCGTCGTGGTTCTCGCGGGCGGAGCCTTCTTCTTCCTCCGCAAGCGCCGCACCGCCTGACCGTACGACTCACCCGCACGTACTTCACACCGCCCGGGCATCCATCCGCCGTCAAGGCCCACGCACGGCCCGGGGAGACACACACCCACCGGGATCTTCGAGAAAGGAAGACCAATGGCAGTCCAGAAGGTCAATGGCGTTGCCCTCAAGTCGCTGCAAGGCGAGCTCACCAACAGCTTTGACGACGTCAAGGGGCAGCTGCACGCGCTGCAGGCGACGATCGACAGCCTCGAAGGCGCCTGGCGCGGCATCGGCGCCGGCGCGTTCAACGCCAAGCAGACGCAGATCAACAACAACATGGTGGGCATCGGCAAGCTGCTGCTCAAGTTCCAGGAAGCGATCGAGGCGGCTCGCACGATCTCCGGCAACACCGAAGACGAGGTCGAGGCGGCCCTGAAGGGCATCGACGTGGTCGAGGGCTACTCGGGCGACGCCGGCGCCGAGGCCCGGACCTCGAACCTCAGCAAGTTCTGATTCCTGATGGCCGTTCCGCGAATTCGGCCATCGCACCACACCCAGGCAGTAGTTGGAGGACACCATGGCATATGACGACGGCACGATGATCGTCACTTACGCTTCTCTTGAGGCCGCCGCCGGCGACATCAAGAAGCAGGCGGACAAGCTCGACCAGAGCCTCAAGGCCATTCAGGCGAAGATCAAGTCGGTGTCCGAGCTGTGGGAAGGCGAGGCCCGGGAGGCGTACAACGTCGCCCAGGCCGACTGGGACCGTAGGGCCACCGAGATCCACACCAGCCTGCTGAAGATCTCGGCGGCGGTCCGCGAGGCGGCCCCCGCCTACCAGAGCGGTGACAAGAGGTCCGCCGCGAACTTCCAGTAGTCAGACAGCCGGTAGCCGGTAGCCGGTAACCAGCAGTCATCACAGGCCAGGGTGGGCACGCACGGGAGGTGCCCACCCTGGCCTGTTCATGTGCGGCCGTCTCACGCTGAGCTCCAGGCGCCGAACTTGCCCTTCGGTGTCCTGCCGTCCTGCGTTTCCTGCGCGCGTGCAGCGAACACGGACGGGATCCGGCATCGCCCGCCTACTTCTGTGCCTCCTGCGCGCGTTCGGAGAAGGTGGTGGCGAACTCCGTGATCAAGGTGTCGGCCATGTCCATTGTGGGAGCGGCTTCTCCCGTGACCAGCAGGATGACGGTGCCGACGCGTACCTGAGCGATCATCCCCTTTGACCCTTCGTCCATGGCCGCGTTCAGTCCCTGCACGGCGTCTCGGCGCTCGCCGATCGCACCGAGGTCCAGCTTCCTCGCCTCGGGGGCCCTCTCCTTCCACGCCTCCCAAACCGATTCGTACGCCGATTCAGCGGACGCGGTGTCCTTGTACGCGTAGGCGAGGAACGACACAAGGGGTTTCCTGTCGGCCAGGAAGGCTGAAGCGCCGGTGAATTGAACGCTGTCGCAGGAGTTCCCGTCCTCTCCGTAGCATCGCGTCACACCCTTTGCCAGGGCCTCCTTGAGGGGATACGCCGTGGGAGCAATCGAAACCCGCCATCCGGGCATAGCCTTCGCGTCCGGCAGTATCGCCTGTGTCTCCTGCGCGTTGAGGGGTTTGCCGTCGCTCTCTCCCGCCTTCGATTCCGAGTTCCCGCCGCAGCCGGCGAGGAGGACCAGGGCAACACAAGCGGTGGCGACACGCCTGCCTCGACTGTCGGTCAGTTTTGACATAGGGGTGCCTTCTGGTCGATGTGACTGGATTGGATCGAGGGGTTCGAGACGCGGGGGACACCCGGTCGGCAGTCAGTCGAGCCGCGCGCATGCGGACGGACGCCACACGTGCGGCGATTGCGAAGCCCATACGCACGGTTGGGGCGCGGTGGAAGTTCAGGTTCTTCCCCCAGCGCTCAATGTCACGTGCTGGAAGGGCAGTTCACCAGGACGCCGCACAGGGCACTTCAGAGATCGACTTCACATTCACCCGCCGCGGGAGCGGCGGACGTGTACGCCTCGATCATCTTGAGCACCGCGGAAGCGTCCGCGGGGTCGCCGCCGACCCGTACGGTCGTGTAGAGGTCACCGTCGACGTCCTTGTCGATCGTGGACGAGTCCTCGCACCGCATCAGCCCGGCCCCGCCCTTGCCCGAATAGCTGTACCGCTTGTCGGCGGTGACCTTGTCACTGGGATCCGCGCCGATCGTCTTCGAGGCGATCTCCGCTACCGGGGTCCCGGCCTCGTACCACTCGACGGACGTCGACAGTGCGACCTTGTCGTCCACCGACACGTAGCAGCGCTTGACGCCACTGGCCGTCTGCGCGCGCTCAGAGACTTTCTCCCCGTCAGGAAGCAGAGGATCCAGCACGTCCGCCGACACGTCGACGCCGCACAGCGCCTTGGGGGTCTCGTACGGCTGTGCCGGCTCCGAGCACGCGGAGACGAGCAGGACGAACGAGAGGGCCCCCATGCCCACGGTGAGCCGACGGCATGCGGCGCGCGGGCGGTTCTCACGGCTTTTCATACGTTCCCTTGTCTTCCCTTGGTCTGAGTGGCGGTCAGCCGTAGTGGTGCCCACGGGGCACTGTCCGGTCGATCTTCGCGGGCCTGCGAAGATCGACCGGACAGGACCTTAGGTGGGAATCTCGGTCTCCAGATCGTCCGCCATCCTGCGCGCGGCCGTGGAAGCGTCGTTGAAGCCGTCCGTGGTGCCGATGCGAGTCCATTCCTGAATGCGCTCGGCGTCGGGGGAGTTGTGGGCCTTCGCGGCCGCTTCCCCGGCGACCCGGCTCATGTCGGTCTGGGCGTCTTTGCTGGCCTCCCAGCGCAGCCCCACGTCGTGGCCGACGTCCGAAAGATTATGGGGATCGGTGTCCTTGAAGAACTGTTCGAGAACGACCCCGGTCACCGTGCCCGCGGCGCCACCCACAGCCGCGCCCACGACGGGGCTGGCGATGAACGATGTACCGACACCGACACCGAGGCCGACAAGGCCGGAGATGGTGTTCTTCTTCTGATTCGTCGCGTGCTCGAAGTCGCCGTCGGCTGCCTTTGCCTCGCCGAGAACCGCTTCTTGACGGCCGATGGCGAGGGTTCCCTCGATCTCTCCCGACCTGCGGGCGATCTCTTTGATCGTTTCTTCCGTGGTGTGCGGATAGCGGCTGTCGGCGGGTAGATCGGGATTGAGGTGGTAGTCCATCAGGCCGGCCATGTACGCCTTCTGGCCGACCTCGATGGCGGCGTAGCCCTCCGGGTTCTGGCCCACTGTCGCCAGGAAGCGCGTCACATCCGTGTGCTGCATGTCCGCCGCCGAGCCGACGATCGGGAAGAGCTTCGGCACGCTGTCGTTGTTCGCGCCACCGTCCGCGGTGGCACGGTTGATGTCCGGCAAATACTCGGAGGCTATCTGGCCCACGCTGTCCGACATGTAGCCATGGTCCTTCAGACGGTTCGGATCCTCTGAGATCGAGGCGACCAGATTCTCCATGAGTTCCGCCTGCTCCGCGTTGTGCGGCGGAGTGTCGGCCGTCGGCAGCTCGCCCGCCGGGTGCCCCGTCGTGGCCGCTTCCAGGGCCAGGGCCAGGTTGTTCCGGCCCGAGATGCTGTCCTCGCCGTCCTTGTCACGCTCCGGCGGCCAGTCCCGCTCTTCGAAGAGGTAGTCGAAGTTGCTGAGACTGCGCTTGGCCATGTTGCCGTCGCCGTCTTTGTCCTGCTCGAAGTCGTGGTCCTCGTCCTTCGACAGGAACGGGTCGTTGAAGAAGTCCGTCGCGGCATCGGGACTGTTCGACAGCGCCTTCAGATAGCCGATCATGGGGTCCGAGCCGGAGTCCTCGCCGGTGCGGTTGAGGTTGGGATCCATTCCCATGTGGGTCCAGATCGTGGCCCCGTGGCGGCCGTTGCTGGTGGCCGCTTTCTCGGTCTCCATGAGTTCGGTGCCGTAGCTCTTGAGGAACTGGTCGTCGAAGTTGCCCCAGCGCATCAGGTTGCTCATGACCTGGAAACCCTGAGTGGCGCTGTTCTTGTGTAGGGGCTGGCTTCCGAGATCCGTCATCTCCCACTTCCACCGCTGCATTTCAGGCGTGTCCGCCTGGGTCGCGGTGGCGAGTGTGAGACTGAGGTTCTTCTGCAGATCGCCGAGCTCTTCGTGCCGGGCGGGGTACACGTCCCTGTTCTTGTTGGGATCAGTGACGCCCGCCCAGAACTCCAGTGTCCCCTTGGGGCCCAGCTGTTCGGCGAAACGCTCCGCGAAGAGTTCGTCGCCGGAGTACTTCTTCAGGCCCGCGTTGAGCGCGTCGAACTCCTTGACCGTCAGGTCTTCCGGATTCTTCTTCGCGATACGGGCCAGGTTCTCCGCTTCCTTGATCGCCTTGGCGGCCGCATCGCGGTCGGCGTACTTCTGACCCGAGAATCCGTAGTCGGTGAGATCGACGAGCGCCTTGAGCGATGTGGACGCCGTGCTGTCTATCTCCGTCGCGGTTTTGAGGATTCCCTCAAGCTCGTCCCGCAGGGCGTCGACGTCCTTCTGCCCGTTCGCGGGTGCGGGGTCGGGATTCGGGGTGACGGTGAAGCCGCTGCCCGTCGGCTTGACGGACATGTGGTTGCCCCGACCGCGCTCGATGGCTTCCTTGAGCAGCCGCTGCTGGGTCTTCAACTCGCCCTGGGTGTCACGAAGGATGTTGCGGATGGACTCGGCCTGGGTGTGGGCGTCGCCGAACTCCCCGGCGGTCTTGCCGATGAATTCTCGGGAGACCGTGGCGTTGTAGCCGGCCCAGTTCGCCTTGTTGGCCTTGCCGTGCAATCCGTCCTTCGCGTCTTTCTTCAGGTCGGCGAGCTTGCCGAGCATCTTCGTCCAGTCGTCGACGACGTCGTCGAGCGACTTGAAGTTGGCAGAATGAAGGGCCTCGAAATCCATGCGTCTCTCCCCGTTAGTCCCTCTGGTTCTTCCAGTCCCTCTCAGTCCGCCCAGCCCTACTCGTCCTTCTTCTTGTTCTCGCCGTAGACCTCGTTCTTCTTGCCCGGCGGCGCCCACGACTCGTCGAAGCCGGCGTCGAGGGTGGCGATGCTGCTCACATGGCGCTCGATAAAGATCTCGTCGCCCTGATGTGCCTTGTCCGTGAAGTCCATGTGGTTCGAGATGAGCGCGCAAGCGTCCATGAGAGTGCCGAGCTGCCGGTCCCAGCGCACCGATACATGACTCAGCGCACCGCCGAGCGCGAACCCCTGGCCTTTCAGGTCGGTCGCGGCGGTGTCGGTGCTGGTGACCCGCGCTTCCTCCCACAGCCGGTTGTACAGCTTGAACGCCTCGTCACCGATCGCCGCCAAGTCCTTCTGCGTCACCTTGAGATCGCCGGTCGGACTGCCCGCGTTGGGCCGGTCCTCCTCCGGGATCCCGTTGAGCCGCATCTGCGTCGGCTGGTTGGCCGCCGCCGAGGCCTTGAGCTGTTCCCACTCGTCCCATGCCATCTGTACATCTCCCCGTGTTCACTGCTGAATCGCCGCTTGATCGGATCGCGCCGTGCTCGGGTCGCGCCGTGCTCGGGTCGCGCCGTGCTCGGGTCGCGCCACGCTGGGATCCCTTCATGCCCGGACCGACCCGACGACCGGTCAAGCCATCAAGTCATCAAGCCACTCAACCCGTCAACGCGCCCCCGTTCACCCATGAGGACCGGCCGCACGGATGTCCGCACGAAAGCTCCACGCACACCCCACGCCCGCCCCACGCGCGCCCTGCGCAAACACCCCACGACAGCTCACGACGCCATCCCCGCCAGCCGGAACATCTCCACCGCCTGCCACCCGAGGAGCAGCGCCACCCCGATCAGCGCCAGCTTCCGCCCCCGGATCAGCCCGTCCGACGGCTCGTGCGCCTCCGGGTTCTCGAAGCGTCTCGCCTGGAAGCGCCACCACGCCTTGCGCTGGTCCACGAACGCCAGGCCCAGGAAAAGGACCGCGAAGAAGGCCGCGAAGACCCCCGCGCCGATCACCGCTCCTCCTGCGAGGGCATCAGTCCGGTCTGCACCAGCGGGTTCCCGCGGCGCCGCGAGACGAAGATTCCCCGTCCGACCGGCATCGGGCGCATCCTGACGTTGCCGAGCACGTCACCTTCCTGCGGGTCGCCGGAGAGCAGCACACCCTGTGCGCCCAGCTCCGTCATCCGCTGCATGAACGGCTCGTACGAGGCCCTGCTCGCGCCCGCCGCGTTGCGGGCGATGATGAAGCGGACGCCCACGTCGCGCGCGAAGGGGAGGAGTTCCGTCAGCTTCGCCAGGGGGTTGCCGCTCGACGTGGAGACCAGGTCGTAGTCGTCGACGACCACGTACACGTCCGGGCCGCGCCACCAGCTGCGGTCCCGCAGTTGCTGCGCCGTGACATCCGCGGACGGTGTGCGGCGCCGCATCAGATCGACCAGCGCGTCCACATGGTGCTCCATGTTGTTGGACATGGGGACGTACTCGGCCAGGTGAGTGGCCGGGGTGGCGTCCAGCAGGGCGCGCCGGTTGTCGATCACGAAGAGCTTGCACGAGTCGCCGTCGTACCGCTCGGTCAGCTGCTTGATGAGCAGTCGCAGGATGTTGGACTTGCCGGCCTCGCTCTCGCCGAACACCAGGAAGAACGGGTCCTGTTCGAAGTTGACGAAGACCGGTTCCAGGTTGTTCTCGTCGATGGCGAAGGCGACCCCGCGCTCCGGGTGGGCGAAGCCCGCCGGGAGGTCCGCCATCGGCAGTTCGCGCGGCAGCAGCCGTACGGCCGGGGCGCCCGGTGCGGTCCAGTGCCGGGAGACCTCCTGGGTCATCGCGGCCGTGGCCTCGGACAGATCGCTGTCGGAGTTGATCCCGTCGATCCTCGGGACCGCCGCCATGAAGTGCAGCTTCTCCGGTGTCAGACCGCGTCCCGGCACGCCCGTGGGGACATTGACCGCGGACTTGCGGTCCAGCTCGGAGTCCATGGTGTCACCGAGCCGCAGCTCCAGGCGGTTCATCAGATGGTCCTTGAGATTCGCCCGGACCTCCATCGAGCGCGAGGCCGTGAGGATCACATGGATGCCATAGCCGAGCCCGCGCGCCGCGATGTCCAGGACGGCCTGCTCCAGACCCTCGTAGTCCGAACGGAAGTTGCCCCAGCCGTCGATGACCAGGAACACATCACCCCACGGCTGGTCCGTCGGCGAGATGTCGCCGCGCGCCCGCAGCCTGCGGTAGGTGGCGATGGAGTCGATGCCCGCGCCGCGGAAGTACTCCTCGCGCCGCGACAGGATCCCGTACACCTCGGCGACCGCACGCCGCACCCGCTCCGGGTCGAGACGCGACGCGACCCCGCCGACATGCGGCAGGCCCGCGATCGACGACATACCGCCACCACCGAAGTCGAGTCCGTAGAACTGGACCTCCTGCGGCGTATGGGTCAGCGCGAACGCCGAGATGATCGTCCGCAGCAGCGTCGACTTGCCCGACTGGGGTCCACCGACGATCTGCATATGTCCCGCGGCCCCCGAGAAGTCCCGGTAGAGCGTGTCGCGGCGCTGCTCGTACGGCTTGTCGACCACACCGAGCGGTACGACGAGACGGCCCGCGCCCTCGAACCCGGGCTGCGTCAGCCCGCGTCCCTCCACCCCCGCGAGTCCCGGAAGCAGCTCGTCCAGCGCCGGCGGGTTGTCCAGCGGGGGCAGCCACACCTGGTGGGCCTCCGCGCCCCGGCCCTCCAGCCGCCGCACGATCACATCGAGTACGGAGTCGGCCAGCGCGTCGTCCTCACCCGAACGCGGCTCGGGCACGTCGGGCCGGGTGGTGCTCGGCTCGACGTACCGTACGGGCACCGGAGCCGCCGTGAACGCCACGGGCCTGCGGTCCACCGGGAGCGGCCCACCGGGGGCCGTCGCGCGCTGCTGGTTCGTGCGGTACACCCCGGAGACATAGGCGGCCTTGAACCGCACCATCTCGTCCGTACCGAACTTCAGATACCCGGAGCCGGGCACATTGGGCAGCTGGTAGGCATCGGGCACACCGATCGCCGCGCGGGACTCGGCCGCGGAGAACGTCCGCAGACCGATCCGGTAGGACAGATAGGTCTCCAGACCGCGCAGCCGACCTTCCTCCAGCCGCTGCGAGGCCAGCAGCAGATGGACGCCCAGCGACCGCCCGATGCGTCCGATCTGCACGAACATCTCGATGAAGTCCGGCATGGCGGTGAGGAGTTCGCTGAACTCGTCGATGACCAGCACGAGGGAGGGGATGGGCTGGAGCGGCGCGCCCGCGGCCCGTGCCTTCTCGTAGTCGTGGATGTTCGCGTAGTTGCCCGCGTCGCGCAGCATCTCCTGGCGACGGTTGAGCTCACCGCGGATGGAGTCGCCCATCCGGTCGACCAGCGTCAGATCGTCCGCGAGGTTGGTGATCACCGCGGCGACATGCGGCATCTGCGACATCCCGGCGAAGGTCGCGCCGCCCTTGAAGTCCGCGAGGACGAAGTTGAGGGTCTCGGAGGAGTGGGTGACGGCCAGGCCCAGTACGAGCGTACGCAGCAGCTCGGACTTGCCGGAGCCGGTCGCGCCCACACACAGGCCGTGCGGACCCATGCCCTCCTGCGCGGCCTCCTTCAGGTCCAGCATCACGGGTGTGCCGTCCTCGCCGACACCGATCGGGACCCGCAGCCGCTCGGCCTGCGAGCGTGGCCGCCAGGTGCGGGTGACGTCGACGGACGCCGCGTCGCCCAGATTCAGCAGATCGGTGAAGTCGAGGTTGGCGAGCAGCGGTTCGTCGTCGTCCCCGCCCGAGGCCACCGTGAGCGGCGCCAGCTGGCGGGCGAGCGCCTCGGCCGCCTCGGCGCTCAGCTGGTCGGGCGCGCCGTCGTACACCAGTCCGTGTCCCGACTCCAGTTGCAGCGAGTCGGGGTGTACGGCCACGGAGAGCCCGCCGCGCGCGCCGGTGACCTCACCAGGGACGACCTCGATGACCGTCACACCCTGGAGGCCCTCCGCCGCGGCGAGCGCCGACATGGCGGGTACCGACTGGCCGTCGAGTACGACGACGATGTGCGGCTGGTCGAGCAGCGGCTGACCGCCGGGCTGGAAGCGCGGACGACCCTCCAGACGGCTCGCGAGCAGCTCTTCCAGCTCCCGCGCGTCGGTGGTGATCAGACGCCTGCTGCCCGCGCCGTCCGTGCTGCCCGTGATCTGCACATGCGGAAGCCACTTCGCCCACTCCCACCGAGGGGCCGCTTCACGCCCGGCGGCGACGGCGATGACCAGGTCGTCGGGGGAGTGCAGCGAGGCGAGCGAGCAGACCATGGCGCGGGCCGTTGAGCGTACGCACTCCGGCTCACCGCTGACCGTCAGATGGTAGAAGGCACGCAGCGAGACGGCCATCGGCAGCCCGCCCAGCGTGCTGTGAGCGTTCAGGAACTGCTGCATCGCTCCCGCGGTGAGCGGTTCCAGATCGTCCACCGGCGCCGTCTCGGGCGCGATGAGCGGGGTCGCGAGCTGCTGGTTGCCCAGCCCGATGCGCACCTGCCCGAAGTCGACGTCGCCCACGCGCCGTTCCCACACCCGGCTGCCCTCGGCGACCAGCGCCCACAGCTGCTCGGGCGACGGATGGAGGTAGTACTGCGCGTCACGCTGGAGGCGCGCGGTGCGCAGTACCGCGCGCCTGGTCTGTGTCAGGTATTTGAGGTAATCGCGCCGCATGTCGGCGAGCTGGCCCTGGGTGCCGCGCCGGTAACGGACCAGCATCGCGATGGCCATGGCGACCGTCGACGCGATCATCACCATGCCCATGATCCGCATGATCGGGTTGGGGGTCATGAAGAAGAAGACGACCGAACCGCCCATGCCCAGCATCGGCAGCAGCTGCATCAGCGCGCCCTCCTGCTGTCCTCGCGGCAGCTCGGGCGGAGGTTGCACTTGCACCTGCTCGCCCGGTACTTCGGCAGGCAGGACCCGTGGTGGGCGCTTGACGACGATCTGGCTCACAGCTCACCAATTCCCTTGCCGGACGGAATGTTTCCTATCGGCGCCCCCGTGGCGACGGGTTCCATCCGCGGTCAGGGATCCTACTTGCGTGGCGGACGGAGGCTTGGCGGTAGGGTGGCGCGACGCGTTCGCGCATCCGTGAACTACTGCAAAAAACAGGGTGATTCGGGTCGTAGTGCGAGGCCCGGTATCAGCACGCGGCCCACGTTCCACACGATCCACTCACAGGATCCACTCACAGGATCCGCGCATCGGATTCACGCACAGGATCCGCGCATTGGATTCACGCACCGGATCCGCGCATTGGATTCACGCGTCGGATCCACGCGTGCGGACCATGTACACGATCCATGTACATGATCCGTCACAGGTACCCAGTGGGTACACGATCCATCAGAACCACAAGGGGGAGCAGCAGGTGAGTATGACGGCCCAGACGGCCCAAGCGGCGGCCGCCGGAACCGGTCACCCCGGTCCCGCGGCCCCGGCCGGCGGCGGGACCGGCTTCTGCCGGATCACGGTCGTCGCGCCGGACGGACGCGTCGATGTGGCACTGCCCGAGGACATCCCCGTCGCCGATCTCTACCCGGAGATCCTCAGGCTGTCGGGACAGAGCCCCGCGGAGGGCGCCCCGGTCGGGTACCACCTGGTACGCCGGGACGGCACCGTACTCGACAGCGCGCGCTCCCTGGCGGCCCAGCGCATCCTCGACGGCGAACTGCTCTCGATGAGGCCCTTCGCCGAGTCCCTGCCGCCGGCGGTCTTCGACGATGTCTCCGACGCCGTCGCCACCGCCGTGGCCCGGGACAGCACGCTCTGGACCGACGGTCTGATGCGTGGCGCCGGGCTCTTCGGCGGCTCGGTCCTGCTGGTCCTGCTCTCCTTCGTGCTGTGGACCGCCGACCCCCGCCACGACATGCACGGCCTGCCCGGCATCCTCGCCGCCATCACGGCCGTCCTGCTGCTCGCGCTCGCCGGCGTACGGGCCCGGGTCTACGACGACCGGGGCTCGTCCATCGCACTGGGCATCGGATCACTGGCGAACGCGGGTGTCGCCGGTTCCGGGCTGCTGTCCCTCGCACAGGGCCAGGGCACCGGCAGGCTACAGTTCCTGCTCGCCTGCGCGGCCGTGCTCGTCGCCGCGGTGATCCTGATGATCGTCACACCGAGCGGGGACGGTGCCTTCGTCGCGTTCGTGTTCGCCGCCGCCGTCGGCCTGCTGGTGACCTTCGCCGCGATCATGACCGAGATGACCCCGGTCGAGAGCGCCTCGGTCTGTGCCCCGCTCGCTGTCGGGGCCCTGGCGTTCCTGCCCGGCCTCTCCACCCGCTTCGCCCGGCTCCCCATCGGCTTCGAGCCGCCCCGTTCGTCCGTCGGCGACTACGGCGCCGACCCCGTACCCCAGGGCCCGGTCGACGCGGAACGCATCGCGGCCCAGGCCCGCCGGGGTCATGAACTGCTGGTCGGACTGGTCGGCGGCTGCGCGCTGGTGGCCGTGGGCGCCACCGCGGTGCTCGGCTTCTCCGACAATGTCTGGGGACAGCTGCTCGCGCTCGCCACCGGCATCGCCATGCTGATGCGCGCCCATCTCTTCCGTTACACCGCCCAGGTCGGCTGCGCCCTGGCCGCGGGCCTCGGCGCCCTGGCGCTGCTGGTGCTCGGGCTCTGCCTCAACCCGCCGTCGAATCTGATGTACGAGGCCCTGCGCGGTGACGGCACGGCGCTCGACATCCGTACGGTCTGGCTCACCACCGCGGTCGCGGCCGTCGCCGCCCTGATCACCGCCATCGGCCTGATCGTGCCGAGCAAGGGGGTGACCCCCTTCTGGGGCCGCTTCCTGGAGATCGCGGAGGCCTTCGTCCTGCTGACGCTCGTACCGCTCTGTCTGGCGGTCTTCGACGTCTACCACTCCATCCGGGCGCTGACCTCCTGAACGGGCTGGTACGCTACGTAGCGGCCGTTTGTGTACGCGTTCCGGGACCGTCCGGAACAGCGCCCAACGGATCCCCGCCTCCCGAGTAACGGAAGCTCCCCAGAGAATTCGACCTGGGGCACTCGGTGGCCATGAAGACCCACGAGGAGTACGCGTGTCGCTCGACGCCGCTACGAAGAAGCAGATCATGACCGAGTTCGGCACCAAGGAAGGTGACACCGGCTCCCCCGAGGTCCAGGTCGCCATGCTGTCGCGCCGGATCTCGGACCTCACCGAGCACCTCAAGACCCACAAGCACGACCACCACTCCCGTCGTGGTCTGCTCATCCTGGTCGGTCAGCGCCGCCGGCTGCTGCAGTACCTGGCCAAGAAGGACATCCAGCGCTTCCGTACGCTGGTCGACCGCCTGGGCATCCGCCGCGGTGCGGCCGGCGGTGCCAAGTAAGACACCGTGAAGGGAGCGGTTCCCACTTCCAGGGGGCCGCTCCTTTCGCGTATGTGCGTACGTACGGGAGGGCTGACCGCCCCCGTACCGGGCCCACGAGCGCCCCGCCCGGGACAACCGGAATGTCATCCCGCGGCGAAGCTCAGTAATCTGGTCGCACGAGCACAACTGAAGAGGAGGAGCGAACTCCGCCGCCGCCGGTCCTCGGTAGTGGCTCCCGGACGGAGCGCGGCCCATGCCGCGGCCCCGGGTGCTTCGATCGAAGACCGGCCCGCACCGAGGAGCGCTTCTCCGCCACGTCCCCTGCCACACGGGCACCGGACGAACACGAGGAGAAAGCACTAGTGGAGAACGAGACCCACTACGCCGAGGCCGTTATCGACAACGGAACCTTCGGCACCCGCACCATCCGCTTCGAGACGGGACGGCTCGCCAAGCAGGCCGCCGGTTCCGCCGTGGCCTACCTGGACGACGACACCATGGTGCTGTCGGCCACCACCGCTTCCAAGAAGCCCAAGGACCAGCTCGACTTCTTCCCCCTGACGGTGGATGTCGAGGAGCGGATGTACGCGGCCGGCAAGATCCCCGGCTCCTTCTTCCGCCGGGAGGGCCGGCCGTCCGAGGACGCGATCCTCACCTGCCGCCTGATCGACCGCCCGCTGCGCCCGTCCTTCAAGAAGGGCCTGCGCAACGAGATCCAGATCGTCGAGACGATCATGGCGCTCAACCCCGACCACCTGTACGACGTGGTCGCCATCAACGCCGCCTCCTGCTCCACGCAGCTGGCCGGCCTGCCCTTCTCCGGCCCGGTCGGCGGCACGCGTGTCGCCCTGATCAAGGGCCAGTGGGTCGCCTTCCCGACCCACACCGAGCTGGAGGACGCCGTCTTCGACATGGTCGTCGCCGGCCGTGTCCTGGACGACGGCGATGTCGCGATCATGATGGTCGAGGCGGAAGCCACCGAGAAGACGATCCAGCTCGTCAAGGACGGCGCCGAGGCTCCCACCGAGGAGATCGTCGCCGCTGGTCTGGAAGCCGCGAAGCCCTTCATCAAGGCGCTGTGCAAGGCCCAGTCCGACCTCGCCGCCAAGGCCGCCAAGCCCACCGGCGAGTTCCAGGTCTTCCTCGACTACCAGGACGACGTCCTGGAGGCCCTGACCGCCGCCGTCAAGAGCGAGCTGTCCCAGGCGCTCACCATCGCCGGCAAGCAGGACCGCGAGGCCGAGCTCGACCGCGTCAAGGAGCTCGCCGCCGAGAAGCTGCTCCCGCAGTTCGAAGGCCGCGAGAAGGAGATCTCCGGCGCCTACCGCGCGCTGACCAAGTCCCTGGTGCGCGAGCGCGTCATCAAGGACAAGGTCCGTATCGACGGCCGCGGCGTCACGGACATCCGTACGCTCGCCGCCGAGGTCGAGGCCATCCCGCGGGTGCACGGCTCGGCGCTCTTCGAGCGCGGCGAGACCCAGATCCTGGGCGTCACCACCCTCAACATGCTCCGCATGGAGCAGCAGCTGGACACCCTCTCCCCGGTGACCCGCAAGCGCTACATGCACAACTACAACTTCCCGCCCTACTCCGTCGGTGAGACCGGCCGCGTCGGCTCCCCGAAGCGCCGCGAGATCGGCCATGGCGCGCTCGCCGAGCGCGCGATCATGCCGGTGCTGCCGACGCGCGAGGAGTTCCCGTACGCGATCCGCCAGGTCTCCGAGGCGCTGGGCTCCAACGGCTCGACGTCCATGGGCTCGGTCTGCGCCTCCACCATGTCGCTGCTGAACGCCGGTGTGCCGCTCAAGGCCCCCGTCGCCGGTATCGCCATGGGTCTGATCTCGCAGGAGATCGACGGCAAGACGCACTACGTCGCCCTCACCGACATCCTCGGTGCGGAGGACGCCTACGGCGACATGGACTTCAAGGTCGCCGGTACGAAGACCTTCGTCACCGCGCTCCAGCTCGACACCAAGCTCGACGGCATCCCCGCCTCGGTCCTGGCCGCCGCGCTGAAGCAGGCCCGCGACGCCCGCCTCCACATCCTCGATGTGATGAACGAGGCCATCGACGTCCCGGACGAGATGTCCCCGAACGCCCCGCGGATCATCACCGTCAAGATCCCGGTGGACAAGATCGGTGAGGTCATCGGCCCCAAGGGCAAGATGATCAACCAGATCCAGGAGGACACCGGCGCCGACATCACGATCGAGGACGACGGCACGATCTACATCGGTGCCGCCGACGGACCGGCCGCCGAGGCCGCCCGCGCCACGATCAACGGCATCGCCAACCCGACCATGCCGGAGGTCGGCGAGCGCTACCTGGGCACGGTCGTCAAGACCACCACCTTCGGTGCGTTCGTGTCGCTGCTCCCGGGCAAGGACGGTCTGCTGCACATCTCGCAGATCCGCAAGCTCGCCGGCGGCAAGCGCGTGGAGAACGTCGAGGACGTCCTCGGCGTGGGCCAGAAGGTCCAGGTCGAGATCGCCGAGATCGACCAGCGCGGCAAGCTCTCCCTGATCCCCGTCATCGAGGGTGAAGAGGCCGGAGAGTCCGAAGAGGCGAAGGACGAAGCCGCGAAGTGACAGCCAGCACCAGGGCGACGGCCCGCACCTCCTCGGAGGCGCGGGCCGTCGCCCGTACCCAAACCCTGCTCAAGGGCGAGAACGGCATCGGTACGGTCCGGCGTACGACCCTCCCCGGCGGCCTGCGCGTCGTCACCGAAACCCTCCCGTCGGTACGGTCCGCGACCTTCGGGATCTGGGCCCAGGTCGGTTCCCGCGACGAGACCCCGGCGCTCAACGGCGCCACGCACTATCTGGAGCACCTCCTCTTCAAGGGCACGAGCCGGCGCAGCGCCCTCGACATCTCCTCCGCCATCGACGCGGTCGGCGGCGAGATGAACGCCTTCACGGCGAAGGAGTACACCTGCTACTACGCGCGGGTCCTCGACACGGATCTGCCGCTGGCCATCGATGTCGTCTGCGACATGCTCACCGGCTCGCTCATCGAGGCCACCGACGTCGACGCCGAGCGCGGGGTGATCCTCGAAGAGATCGCCATGACCGAGGACGACCCGGGCGACTGCGTACACGACCTGTTCGCGAAGACCATGTTCGGTGACTCCCCCCTCGGCCGGCCGGTGCTCGGTACCGTCGACACCATCAATGACCTCGACCGCGACCGGATCGCGCGCTTCTACAAGAAGCACTACGACCCGACGCGTCTCATCGTCGCCGCCGCGGGCAACATCGACCACGCCACGGTGGTACGGCAGGTCCGCAAGGCGTTCGAGAAGGCCGGCGCCCTGTCCCGTACGGACGCCGTGCCCCTGGCGCCCCGCGACGGCAGCCGCTCCGTGCGCACCGCGGGCCGGGTCGACCTGCTGAAGCGCAAGACCGAGCAGGCCCATGTCGTGCTCGGCATGCCGGGCCTGGCGCGCACCGACGAGCGCCGCTGGGCCCTCGGCGTCCTGAACACCGCCCTCGGCGGCGGGATGAGCTCACGGCTCTTCCAGGAGGTACGGGAGAAGCGCGGGCTCGCCTACAGCGTCTACTCGTACACCTCGGGCTTCGCCGACTGCGGTCTCTTCGGGGTCTACGCGGGCTGCCGGCCCAGCCAGGTCCACGACGTCCTGAAGATCTGCCGCGACGAGCTCGACCGGGCCGCCGAGGAAGGGCTCAGCGACGAGGAGATCGGCCGTGCCATCGGCCAGCTCTCCGGCTCCACCGTCCTCGGTCTGGAGGACACCGGCGCGCTGATGAACCGGATCGGCAAGAGCGAGCTGTGCTGGGGCGCCCAGATGTCCGTGGACGACATGCTGGGGCGGATATCCGCCGTCACCCCCGACGACGTACGCGCGGTCGCCCGCGACGTACTGGGACACCGTCCCTCGCTGTCCGTCATCGGACCCCTCAAGGACAAGCAGGCGGACCGCCTCGACGACGTGGTCTCCTGACCGACCGGGCCGCACCCCGACGCTGAAGGAAGCAGAGCAATGAGCAAGCTGCGCGTGGCCGTTCTCGGAGCCAGGGGCCGGATCGGCGCCGAGGCGGTACGGGCCGTCGAGGCCGCCGACGACCTGGAACTGGTCGGGGCCCTCGGCCGGGGCGACAAGCTGGAGAGCCTGGTGGAGAGCGGCGCCCAGGTCGCCGTGGAACTCACCACCCCGGCGTCGGTGATGGGCAACCTCGACTTCTGTGTACGGCATGGAATCCACGCGGTCGTCGGCACCACGGGCTGGACCGAGGAGCGGCTCGCGCAGCTGAACACCTCGCTGGCCGCCTCCCCGGAGACGGGCGTGCTGATCGCGCCGAACTTCTCCATCGGCGCCGTCCTCACCATGAAGTTCGCCGAGACGGCGGCCCGCTACTTCGAGTCGGTCGAGATCGTCGAGCTGCACCACCCGAACAAGGTCGACGCGCCCTCCGGCACCGCCGTGCGTACGGCCCAGCTGATCGCCGCGGCCCGTGCGGCGGCGGGCAGCGCCCCCCAGCCCGATGCCACGGTCACGGCGCTGGACGGCGCGCGTGGCGCCGATGTCGACGGGGTGCCGGTGCACTCCGTACGGCTGCGCGGCCTCCTCGCCCACCAGGAGGTCATCCTCGGTGGCGAGGGCGAGACCCTCACCGTGCGGCACGACTCCCTGCACCACAGCAGCTTCATGCCGGGCATCCTGCTCGGAGTACGGCGCGTGGTCTCCGCCCCCGGCCTCACCTTCGGCCTCGAACACTTCCTCGACCTGAGCTGACCCCATGCGTGCGAAGATCACCTACTGCGTCACGGCCGCCGTTCTGGTCGTCTACTTCGTCCTCGTCGGCAGCCGGGGCCTGCTGCTGATCGAGCAGGGCACGGCGCTCACCATCACCTTCGGTATCGCCGTGCTGGTCCTGCCGCTCATCGGTATCTGGTTCCTCTGGAAGAACACCCAGTTCGTCGCCCGGGCCAACCGGCTCGCGGCGGAGCTCGACGCCGAGGGCGGCCTGCCGGTCGACACACTGGTCCGTACGGCCGGCGGCCGGATCGACCGGGACTCCGCGGACGCGGTCTTCGCCGAGCGCCGCGCCGAGACCGAGGACTCGCCCGACGACTGGCGCTGCTGGTTCCGGCTCGCGATCGCCTACCACGACGCCCGGGACACCCCCCGCGCCCGCAAAGCCATGCAGCGGGCCATCGCACTCCGTGACGGCAAACCCGTACGGGCCTGACCCCTGGACGAGCAGGTCCGAAGTCCCGTCCAGGAGTCCAGGACGAGCGGGCACAGCGGAGCGGGGCCCGGCCTGCCATGGCCGGACCCCGCTCGAACCGCTCTCCCGCCCGTACGGCGGCGTCAGACGCCGCGGTACTCGTCGCCCCAGGCCTCCACGGTGTCGGCGGCCCGGTCGAACGCCTCACCACGCGACAGAAAGTCCGCGTTGTGGTCGGTGAGCAGCTGAATCGGCTCACCCTGTCGGCGTGTGACGACGAGCGCCTGCCCCTGGACAGTGCGTGGCAGCCCGAGCCAGCGCACCGGCTGCTGGACGGTGCGTACGGCCGTGATCTGGTTCCAGGGCACGGTCTTCGTCAGCGGCAGCCCCACCCGGCGTACGCCGTGGCGGCTCACCCACGCGCCCATGCGCAGCAGACGCAGGGCGACGGCGATTCCCACCGCGGCGACCACCAAACAGACGGTCGCACCCGAGAGAGCGCCCGCGAACGCGATGATCATCGCCGCGAGCAGAACGAAGGAGGCGAGCAGCAGAAGCAGCGCCGCCGCCACCACGCGCCAGGGGCCTGGGCGGTACGGACGCCGCCAATGATCATGATCGTCGAAGGGCAGGGCGACGTCATCGGTCGCGTCAAAAGCCCGGTCGGCCGTCAAGAAGGGCAGGGGCACGACTGATCCTCACTCACAAGCACGCTCGATTGCTATGCCCGGTGAGGCTACCGATCACCGACCCGACCGGACCACCCCAGGGGGTCCGGTCGGGTCTCAGCGGCCCTGTGAGGCCTCGGACTGCTGCGCATGCCCGGACGACTGATTCGTCTCCAGGGACGGGAGCCCGAAGAGCAGCGCGCCGGTGAATCCGGCGACGACGGTCAGCCCGATCAGCGTACGGCTGACGAGCTCGGATGTGCTGGCCCGCTGTTTGGGCGGGGGCGTGACGTTACTGCGGAAGCTGTCGGCCTCGGCGACGAATGCGAACGGGACGGCCTCTCGCCGGCGGAACATGGAGGGACTCTCCTTGCGATCTTGTGATGGAACGACGCTGGTGTGCCGGCTGATGCTCAGCCGCTACTGAGTGAGACGAACAATCGCGCCATTCGGTGCCCGAATTCCCCGAATTGACCAATGAACGTGGTGGAAGGCGGCCCGTCCATCGCTGTCAGTGGCGAGCCGTAGAGTGGGCGCCGCCCGTGCGACGCGAATGGAAGGACCCGCCGGTGAGCGACACCCCCACCGAGACCAAACCGAGCTTCCGCAGCGATGTCACCGTCGAGCTGGTCAAGCACGCCGCCGGAGACTCCGATGTGCTGTGGGCCGCGCGCGTCTCCACCGCGGGCGAGCAGTCCCTGGAAGAGCTCTCGAAGGACCCCGAGCGGTCGAAGGGGCTCATCAATTTCCTGATGCGGGACCGCCATGGCAGCCCCTTCGAGCACAACTCGATGACCTTCTTCATCAGCGCCCCGATCTTCGTCTTCCGCGAGTTCATGCGGCACCGCGTGGGCTGGTCGTACAACGAGGAGTCCGGCCGCTACCGCGAGCTCCAGCCGGTCTTCTACGTGCCCGACGCGTCGCGGAAGCTCGTCCAGGAGGGCCGTCCGGGGAAGTACGTGTTCGTCGACGGCACCCGCGAGCAGCGGGAGCTGACCAGCGGCGTCATGGAGGACTCCTACGTACGGGCGTACGAGGCATACCAGGAGATGCTGGCGGCGGGGGTGGCCCGCGAGGTGGCCCGCGCCGTGCTGCCCGTCGGGCTCTTCTCGTCGATGTACGCCACCTGCAACGCACGCTCGCTGATGCACTTCCTCGGCCTGCGCACCCAGCACGAACAGGCGAAGACCCCGTCTTTCCCCCAGCGGGAGATCGAGATGGTCGGAGAGCGGATGGAGCAGCACTGGGCGAAGCTCATGCCGCTGACCCATGCGGCCTTCAACGCGAACGGCCGGGTCGCGCCCTAGGGCGCCCTCCGGGCGTGTCCGGAGCACAGATGCGCGGTCGGCCGAGTGAAGTGTCCGGATTGCGGCGTTTCGAGAACTTCATCTAGGCTGATCAAACGGACCCGGCACTGCTTGAACCCCCGAGCAGGCAGTGCCGGGCTCCTCCTGTCCCGTCCCCCAAAGGGACACGGTGAGCTGAGCAGCGAGTAGCGTGTTACCCATGGCTCCGATCTCCACTCCGCAGACCCCCTTCGGGCGGGTCCTCACCGCGATGGTCACGCCCTTCACGACGGACGGCGCACTCGACCTCGACGGTGCCCAGCGACTCGCCCTCCACCTCGTGGACGCGGGCAACGACGGGCTGGTCCTGAACGGCACCACCGGTGAGTCGCCGACCACCAGTGACGCGGAGAAAGAGCAGCTGGTACGGGCCGTCCTGGAGGCCGTCGGAGACCGGGCCCATATCGTCGCCGGCGTCGGCACCAACGACACCCGGCACAGCCTGGAGCTGGCCCGCACGGCCGAACGCGCCGGAGCGCACGGACTGCTCGCGGTGACCCCGTACTACAACAAGCCGCCGCAGGAAGGCCTTTTCCGGCACTTCTCCGCCATCGCGGACGCGACAGAGCTGCCGGTCATGCTCTACGACATCCCGGGCCGCAGCGGCGTCCCCATCGACACCGAGACGATCGTCCGGCTCGCCCAGCACCCGCGCATCGTCGCCAACAAGGACGCCAAGGGCGACCTCGGCCGCGCCAGCTGGGCCATCGCCCAGTCCGGCCTCGCCTGGTACTCCGGCGACGACATGCTCAACCTCCCGCTCCTCTCGGTCGGCGCGGTCGGTTTCGTCTCCGTGGTCGGCCATGTGGTCACGCCCGAGCTGCGTGAACTCCTCGACGCCTACCTCACCGGTGACGTCCAGAAGGCCACCGAGATCCACCAGAAGCTGCTCCCGGTCTTCACCGGCATGTTCCGAACCCAGGGCGTCATCACCACCAAGGCCGCGCTCACCCTGCAAAAGCTGCCGGCCGGCCCGCTGCGCCTCCCGCTCGTCGAGCTGTCGGACCATGAAACCGCTCAGCTCAAGATCGATCTGGCGGCCGGCGGGGTACAGCTCTAATCACAGACTTCACAACTGAATACGCGAAGACATGATCCATCGACACAAACCGACATGTCGGTCCACACCGACAGCGGTCCACACAGACAACAGCAAGTGCACGAATGTCATGCGCGCCACGTGCCCCCGCGGCACGTGGCGCGTGTGGTGAGGAGAGTCTTTTGAGTCATCCGCATCCTGAACTCGGCGCGCCGCCGAAGCTGCCCAAGAACGGCCTGCGTGTCACCCCGCTCGGAGGTCTGGGCGAGATCGGCCGCAACATGACGGTCTTCGAGTACAACGGCCGTCTGCTCATCGTCGACTGCGGCGTCCTCTTCCCCGAGGAGGAGCAGCCCGGTATCGACCTGATCCTGCCGGACTTCACCACCATCCGGGACCGCCTCGACGACATCGACGGGGTCGTGCTCACGCACGGCCACGAAGACCACATCGGTGGTGTCCCGTTCCTGCTCCGGCTGAAGCCGGACATCCCGCTGATCGGCTCCAAGCTGACCCTCGCGCTGATCGAGGCGAAGCTCCAGGAGCATCGCATCCGCCCGTACACCCTTGAGGTCACCGAGGGTCACCGCGAGCGCATCGGCCCGTTCGACTGCGAGTTCGTCGCGGTGAACCACTCCATCCCGGACGCCCTGGCCGTCGCCATCCGCACACCCGCGGGCATGGCGGTGCACACCGGCGACTTCAAGATGGACCAGCTCCCGCTGGACCGCCGACTCACCGACCTGCCCACCTTCGCCAAGCTCGGCGAGGAGGGCATCGACCTGTTGCTCTCGGACTCCACCAACGCGGAGGTCCCGGGCTTCGTCCCGCCCGAGCGCGACATCTCGAACGTCCTGCGACAGGTCTTCGGGAGCGCGCAGAAGCGGATCATCGTGGCGAGCTTCGCCAGCCATGTGCACCGTATCCAGCAGATCCTCGACGCCGCCGACGAGTACGGGCGCAGGGTCGCCTTCGTCGGCCGGTCGATGGTCCGCAACATGGGCATCGCCCGAGACCTGGGCTATCTCAGGGTCCCGGCCGGTCTGGTCGTCGACGTCAAGACACTCGATGACCTTCCCGACCACGAGGTCGTCCTGGTCTGCACGGGCTCTCAGGGCGAGCCGATGGCCGCGCTCTCGCGCATGGCCAACCGCGATCACCAGATCCGGATCGTCCAGGGCGACACGGTCATCCTGGCGTCGTCCCTCATCCCGGGCAACGAGAACGCGGTCTATCGCGTGATCAACGGCCTGACCCGATGGGGCGCGAACGTCGTCCACAAGGGCAACGCCAAGGTCCATGTCTCGGGCCATGCCTCGGCCGGCGAGCTCCTGTACTTCTACAACATCTGCAAGCCCAAGAACCTGATGCCGGTCCACGGCGAATGGCGCCATCTGCGTGCCAACGCCGAACTGGGCGCGCTGACCGGGGTCCCCAAGGACCACATCGTCATCGCGGAGGACGGCGTGGTGGTCGACCTGGTCGACGGCAGGGCCAGGATCGTGGGCAAGGTCCAGGCCGGTTACGTGTACGTGGACGGTCTGTCGGTCGGCGATGTCACCGAGACCTCCCTCAAGGACCGCCGCATCCTCGGCGACGAGGGCATCATCTCGGTCTTCGTGGTGGTCGACTCCACCACGGGCAAGGTCGTCGGCGGCCCGCACTTCCAGGCCCGGGGCTCGGGTATCGAGGACGCCGCGTTCTCCGCCGTACTGCCCAAGGTCGAAGAGGCCATCGGCAAGGCGGCCTCGGACGGTGTCGCGGAACCGCACCAACTCCAGCAGCTCGTGCGCCGCACGGTGGGCAAGTGGGTCTCGGACACGTACCGCAGGCGCCCGATGATCCTGCCCGTGGTGGTCGAGGTCTGACGTATCAGGCGTATCTGACGCATCGTCCGATGCGTCACCTGGAGCGGGGGGCCCGATTTGCTTCGAGGCCCCCCGCTCCAGTACGTTTACGGCTCCACCTCGACGGGAACCCGGGTTAATCATATGCCTGGAGCCTTCCGAAGCGGGGTGGGAATCCGACTCGAATCACTCTGATAAAGTCGGAATCGCTGGAAAGGGAAACGCGAAAGCGGGAACCTGGAAAGCGGCCCCGCTCCGACGGGGAATCGGACACGAAAGAGTCTGATAGAGTCGGAAACGCAAGACCGAAGGGAAAAGCCCGGAGGAAAGCCCGAGAGGGTGAGTACAAAGGAAGCGTCCGTTCCTTGAGAACTCAACAGCGTGCCAAAAGTCAACGCCAGATATGTTGATACCCCGACCTGCCGGATGACCGGTGGGTTG